>NZ_CP048433.1:2124690-2428218 GCF_010509075.1 Collinsella aerofaciens ATCC 25986 | reverse complement strand
ACGCAGGGGACGGGCCTCGATCTTTCCAAGAATGCAGCCTTCGACATGGGCTACCAGGGCATTGCCGGCGGCAAGGACAAAATTAAGCTCAAGACAAGCGGAAACGTCGCCCGCGTCACGCGCGACATCTTCCGCGTAACCGGCGAAGGCGATCAGGTTGCAACGATCACCTGGACGGTCGAGCCCGGTGCGCACACGGCATAAGGCTGTCGCCCTGGCCGCCGCCGTCAGCATCCTAGCGTTTGGGCCAGCCATGGCCTTTGCCCAGCAAGAACAGGCGCAGGCCGCCACGCAAGTGACGGTCGACCTCTCGGAGCTCGACCGCGGCGACCGCGAGGAACCGTTGGCGCAGACAGGCGACAGACGATGGCTCTTGGCAGCAGGCGCCACAGCAGCAGGCGCGGGGACCGCCGGCCTCGGTCTGCACATCAAACGCAGCCAGAAACAAAACACGGACAGGCCGCACTAAATTAGCTAAGGAGACCCCATGGCATCAAAGAACCTTTTGCTCGTCGTCGCACTCTGCGGCGCGCTCGCAACCGGAACGCCCGTCGCCGCTTGGGCGACTCCCGTCATGGCAGACTCCTTACCAGCAGCCCTAAGCTCCGCACCAAATCCGTCGAGTGCCATTGCGTGTAAGCGTTTTTCGATCGCACAAGCCGCAATCTCAACCTCGGGATGCCTTCGTCGTAATACGGACGGCTCGATAGTCGTGGATATCAATCGTTCGAACAAGGCAAACGGCTCCCAGGCGGGGTGCGCCGTCTGCATGTGGCGCTCGGTTGTGCTCGATGCGGATGGCGATCCATGCAATTTAGAGCTGCGCATCGACATCGCTTCGGTCGATGACTCGGCGAACGGAGCGAAGGTCGCCTTCGACGGTACGTTTTTCGAGAAAGGAGGCGGTATATGTCTGGGCTGCGCCGCCGCGAATGCAGACGATGCGCAGCCCACCCTCTCATTCACGGCATCGTTGCGACTGACCAAAGCCGGCACCGATGCCATCGCGGCGGGAGAAGCGTCCCTGCTGTTCTACGCCGTCAGCGCCAAGGACACAAACGCTCATTTCGAGAAGCCAGCCGGATCACTCAGTCTTACACGAGGGATAGAGGCAGGCCCTATTGAAATCGATGCCCACGCGCAAAGCAGGCAACGCATTCTTGCCGACCCGGCGCTTCTCGAAATGGAGTGGAACGGATCCGGAGCCATCGGAATTCTCCCCTCCGCGCTTGACGCCAAGACGCTCCCCTCAAACGACGAACCCATCAACGCAACCATACAAGAAGAGAGCGCGGATAAAGAAGCAGGTGCGGGCGACACGCCGTCGCCGACAAACAGCGCCCCAGCTTCTTTCGAAGCACCGAATGAGCCCGTTACCGATCCAAACGATCCCGAGCTCGCGGACAGTCTGGGGCTTGCTGATCCTCAAGAGATCGATGAAGGTAACTGTTGCGTGCTTGCCGCACTCGACCACACAGAGGTCATCGACGCTGCGAACATCGAAGTTGCCGCCGCCAATCAGCCCGTCCGCAAGTCGGCTATCATCGCATTTCCCGAATCCATCGAAGTCGTCTTTTTGCCATCGGGCGAGGTCGTGGCCCCAACACTGCTCACCTTGTTGGGCGCCAAGAATACTCGAAACGAAATTAAAAAGGTCACGGTTGTCGACCCTGCAACCACCGCCAAGCTGCGTCTATACGCCGTTGCTCCAGACGGAGGCAAGACCTTGGAATTCGATGGTGACACACTCCTAGCCTGGCGACGTCTGGACATTATGCAAGACGTCTCGTATCAGATCGAACTCGAAGGGTTTGATCGTGCCCGCGATGCCAATATCATCGCCGCGGCTATTGAATCCCCGCAGCGGCTTATGACACTGCGCTTTGAATACTATCCCTATGTCCCGACAACCACCTGAGGCTTAAATGCTGCACATCATTCCTAACACCACTTATATAACGTATTAGATGAGTCGCGATGTGCCTCGCATTTCGTTCTGCTACGATTGCCACGTTGGCATCAATACAGGAGGGCTCATGCCGGGCTTGGGAACAATCATCAACGTTGTGCTTTTAGTTGCGGGCGGTCTTTTGGGATTAGCGGGCGGCCGCTTCATCACACCGCGCATCCAAGACACGCTCATGAAAGCATCGGGGCTGTGCGTCCTGTTTATCGGCCTTGGCGGCACCATGCAAAAGATGCTCCTTATCGATGGGAAGGCGCTAGCGACCACCGGCACCACCATGCTCATCGTCTCATTTGCGCTCGGTTCGCTCATCGGCGAGGCCGTCAACTTGGAAGCCGCCATCGAGAACCTTGGCGAATGGCTCAAGCGCAAGACCGGCAGTGAGGGCGATAACGAGTTCACCAACGCTTTTGTCTCGACATCGCTGACCGTCTGCATCGGTGCCATGGCTATCGTGGGATCGATCCAGGACGGTCTGCTCGGTGACTGGTCAACGCTTGCCTTGAAAGGCGCATTGGACTGCATCATCGTCTGCACCATGACGGCGTCGCTTGGCCGCGGCTGCATTTTCTCCGCCCTGCCCGTCGCCGTGTTCCAGGGGACGATCACGTTGTTTGCCGGCGCGCTCTCCCCCATCATGACCACAGCAGCCCTCAACAGCCTTTCGCTCGTAGGCTCCATGCTCATCTTCTGCGTCGGCGTCAACCTCATCCGTCCTCAGACCTTCCGCACGGCCAATATGCTCCCCTCCGTCGTCATCGCCGTCATCTACGCCCTCCTGTTCTAAATCTATCAACGCAGCGGTATCTCGAACACCTGTTTGATGCTGTGCTATGATATGAGGTCACCGTAGCTGCGTTCGAGAGGAGGAGCGGTGGCCGACCAGGACATCAAGATGCTCATCGAGCGCATTATGGCCGAGGCCCGGACCCATCAGTCTGCCCGCTTCTCACATGAAGTCTACGCAGACGAGCCGATTCTCAAAACCGGCCGACAGATGCAGAATTTCCTCCCCGACCAGTACCGTAAAATGCGCGAGATATCGCGCTGGCAGGATGACCCCAAGGGCGGTGCGGGCCGCTGGCTTTCGGAAGCCGAGCTTTTTTACCGCCAGGGCCTGCTGATGGCCGACTTTGAGGACGACTGTCCCTACAACGGCACCTTTAAGTCGTACTTTCCCACCTACAACGCCATGAGCGACCGGCAGCTGCGCGGCTACTTTACCTGGCGTGCCCAAGTGCGCCGCGGAACCGTCGAGGAAACGTCTACGTCCTTTGCCTTTCTGTATCTCTATGAGCTGATTTGCGGCATTGGCGTAGATGACCCGTTCGACGGTTTTAACAAGATCAAGGCCTTTTGGGATGTCTATCGCGCCTTCGAGCCCGGCATTGATCGGTTTGCACGCGTGTGGTTGCAGGATTACGCCGTATTCCATGGGCTCGACCCCAAGCTGCTCCGCGACTCTAAAACCGTCATGTTCGATAACGCCCTTATCGAGCTGCGGCGCGCGGCACGAGACCTTGTACCGGCACCGGCACCGTCCGACCAGACCCCCAAACGTCGCAAAACCTCCGAGCCCACGCTCCCCCTTCCGCCCGATGAGGTGCGCGAGGAGCGACTCATGGCCGCCATCAACGCCCTCTCCACGTACAACCTAAGTAACTCGCGGCTTGACCGCAGCCACCACCGTGATCTGCGCCACGTGGCATGCGCCGTGTATGTCCGCATGGCGCGCTACTATAACACGCACCGAAAGACCGGCATCGTAGCGAGCTTGTTTGGGGAGGAGACGGCCATGCCCTACACCATGTTTGCCTCGGCCGTATTCTTTGCGCCCGAGCGCCACGAGGACTGCGAATACCGCCTGGATCCCATCCACATCTACCGTTGCCAAAACGGCTTTTGGGAATGTATGCGTATCCATGGTAGTAGGCAAAAGAGCAGCAAGCTCGGTGAAATGATGCGCGCCTGCGACCAACGCCTGCGCCTGGCGCTGGACCCCGCCCATCCCCTTAAGGAAGAAAAGGTCCCCAAATATATGGCCAAGATTATCGATGACGAGATTGTGGCATGGCTTTCGTGGGACGCCGCACACCAGCCCGTCAAGATCGATATCGACCTGACTCAGCTGGGGCACATTCGGAGCGCCGCTGCGCAAACGCGCGAAGCACTTTTAATCGACGAAGAGCGCGAGGACGGCGCACCTGTGGAAGCCGAGGCAGCGGACTCAGGGCAACCGGAAGCCGAGCCCGTAGCCGACGCGATTGTCGAGGCGGTCGCGGCACCCATTCGGCAGGACGAGACCGACGAGCCAACCATATCCACCGAACAGTTTGGTGTCGTGGCACCGCTTCTCGCGCCGACGCCCGCGTTCGCAGCTGTTGCGCCCGCTGACGCCACGAACGAACTCACGCCTGCCGCAGACGCCTATCTCCGCGCGCTGCTCGAGCACAACGCAGTACAGGCGGAATCGGCGGTAGTGCAATCGGGGCAGAGCGAGGACATGCTCGTCGACAGCATCAACGAGGCGCTCTTTGACCTGGTGGGCGACACCGTAATTGAATTTAGCGCGGCAGGGCCGCAGATTATCGAGGACTACGAAGCAGACGTGAGAGGATACCTAGACCATGAGTGATACCGCATCCGCAGCGCCCCGTGTACCCAAACGCGTCGCCGCCGTTATCCTTAACTCGCTCAAGGGCGGCGTGGTCCCGCGCATCGGCCTTCCCTATATCACCGTGGGTCGCGAGGTCGAGATTCGTGCCCTGCTCACCGATTTGAGTCTCATCGCCGATGGCGGCGCGAGCTTCCGCTTCTTAGTCGGTCGCTACGGCGCCGGCAAGAGCTTCTTGCTTCAGACCATCCGAACGCATGCCATGGGCGAGGGATTCGTCGTCGCTGATGCCGACCTTTCCCCTGAGCGCCGCCTGCAGGGCGGTCAGGGACAGGGCCTTGCCACCTACCGCGAGCTCATCCGCAACATATCGACCAAGACGCGCCCTGAGGGCGGTGCGCTCAACCTTATTCTGGATCGCTGGGTCGCCTCGTGCGCCGACGTCGACGAGTCGGTCGTCAATGCCCAACTGGCCCCGCTCGAGGAGATGGTCCACGGCTTCGACTTCACCCGCATGCTCCGCCGCTATCGCACGGCCGTATCCGAGGGCGACGAAGAAGCCATGAGCCGCGTGACCAAATGGATCCGCGGCGAATACCGCACCAAGAGCGAGGCCCGCGCCGAACTGGGGTCCTCAACCATCATCAGCGATGACGACTGGTACGACTACGTCAAACTCATCGCGCGTTTTTTGGTTTGCAGCGGCTACAAGGGCATGCTGGTGCTCATCGACGAACTCGTGAATCTGTATAAGATTCCCAACGCCATCACGCGCCAGTACAACTACGAGAAGATCCTGACCATGTACAACGACACACTTCAGGGCAAGGCGCAGTACCTGGGCATGATTATGGGCGGCACGCCAACCTCCATCGAAGACCGCCGCCGCGGCGTGTTCTCCTACGAGGCTCTGCGCAGCCGACTCGCTCAGGGTCGCTTTGCGCGCGAGGACCTTAAGGACATGCTCGCGCCCATCATCCGTCTGCAGCCACTCACCTACGAGGAGCTGCTGGTGCTGATCGAAAAACTCATGCAAATTCACGCCGGCTACTTTGGCTGGACGCCCACGCTTACCGAGAACGACTTGGTGGACTTCCTCAAGATCGAGTTCGGTCGCGTGGGAGCCGACACGCATCTGACGCCGCGTGAAGTCATTCGTGACTTTATCGAGCTGCTCGACATCCTATGCCAAAACCCCGACGCCAACGTGGCCGAGCTGCTGCAAAGCGTCGGCGGCGACGCGCTGGCGACGGCAGCCGCAACAGGTGACACCGATACCGCAGGCGGCGACCGTAACTTCGCCGAATTCACCATCTAACCTGCCAAAAAGGGACAGGTTTATTTTGGCAGGTTTTATCTGGGCAAATGTTGAAGCAGTCATGCAGCAAGCCGTTGCCAGCCGCGCTGAGAGATTCGCTTTTGAAAGGAGGCCCCGTGAACGCCTTTGACCGCTACGCCCCATTTATCCAAGACTTCATCTACTCCCACGATTGGGAGAGCTTGCGCTCTATCCAGGTTGCGGCGGCAGATGCCATCTTTAACACGCAGGACAATGTGCTCCTGACGGCATCCACGGCTTCCGGCAAAACCGAGGCGGCCTTCTTTCCCATCCTGACCGAGTTTTGGGAGAACCCGCCCGCAAGCGTTGGGGCCCTCTATATTGGCCCCCTCAAAGCACTCATCAATGATCAGTTCGTCCGTCTCAATGACCTCTGCGAAGAGGCCGATATCCCTGTCTGGCACTGGCATGGCGACGTTTCGCAGTCGCACAAGGCAAAGCTCATCAAAAAGCCGAGCGGTATCTTGCAGATTACGCCCGAGTCGCTCGAGGCGCTCTTAATCCATAAGCACATGGCGATCCCGCGCATGTTTTGCGACCTACGCTACGTGGTCATCGATGAGGTCCACTCGCTCATGCGCGGCGACCGTGGCGGGCAGACACTCTGCCTTATCGAGCGTCTTTCGCGCATGGCAGGCGTGCAGCCCCGCCGCATCGGCCTTTCTGCCACCATCGGCGACCCCGAGCGCACGGGCGCCTTTCTCTCACAGGGAACAGGACGCGATTGCATCATCCCCCGCTTTGAGGAACCGCGACGCGTGTGGCGCATCTCCATGGAGCACTTCTACAACTCGGGTCCCCAGGCACAGCAGCGGGGATTCGAGAGCACGGGTCCTCAAGAGGCCGAAGTGCTTGCGTGCGAGCGCATCGAGGCGGCATCCGCGGCACTGCCCGCCGGCGCCCAAGACATGCGTCACAGCGGACAGCTCACACAAGAGGAGCGCCGTCAACGTCGTGAGCGGGCACGGGGCAAGGCCGCTCCCAAAGACCGTCGCACCTCCTCGGCCCCCGAGGGCGAAGTCGACATCCCACGAGCGACCGAGCAGGCGCTTCTCAACCCCACCGACATGGCGCCCGACAACGCCGACCCCGGTATGGGCTATATCTTTGAGCATACGCGCGGCCGCAAGTGCCTGGTCTTTGCCAACTCGCGCGAGGAGGCAGAGGCTGTGTGCTCCATGCTGCGTAGCTACTGCGAGAACCGGCACGAGCCCGACCGTTTCCTCATTCATCACGGCAATCTTTCGGCATCGTTGCGCGAGACGGCCGAGGAACTCATGCGCGATGAGGAGCAGGCACAGACAACCGTCACCACCTCTACGCTGGAGCTCGGCATAGATATCGGCCGCTTGGAGCGTGCCTTCCAGATCGACGCGCCGTTTACCGTCAGCTCCTTTTTGCAGCGAATGGGCCGCACGGGACGCCGCGATCTTCCGCCCGAGATGTGGTTTGTCATGCGCGAGGAAGAGCCCGAGCCGCGCACGATGATGCCCGAGACCATTCCGTGGAAGCTCCTGCAGGGCATCGCGCTCGTACAACTCTATCGCGAGGAAAAGTGGGTCGAGCCACCCGAGCTCGATCGACTACCCTACAGCTTGCTCTATCACCAGACCATGTCGACCCTCGCCAGCACCGGCGAGCTCACGCCGGCCGAGCTTACCCAGCGTGTGCTCACGCTCAGCTATTTTCACCGCGTCTCGGCCGATGACTATCGCGTACTGCTGCGTCACCTCATCAAGATCGACCACATCCAGGTCACCGAGGGCGGTGGGCTCATCGTAGGTCTCGCGGGCGAGCGCATCATCAACAACTTTAAGTTCTACGCCGTATTCCAGGAAAACGAAGAGTTTACCGTTCGCAGTGAATCGGCCGAGCTGGGCACGATTGTCAACCCGCCACCGCCCGGTGAGCGCATCGCCATCGCCGGACATTGCTGGATTGTCGAGGAAGTGGACTGGAAGCGCCATACCGTCTTTGCCACGCAGGTCAAAGGCCGGGTGCCGGCCTACTTTGGCGACTGCCCCGGCGACATTAACACGCATGTGCTCGAGCGCATGCGCCAAGCGCTCACTGAGCACGCGGCATATCCGTACCTTATGGGTAACGCACGGGCTCGCTTGGCGCAGGCTCGTCATACCGCCGAGATTTCGGGCGCGGGAACTAAGCCGCTCATCAACCTGGGTGGCGACACCTGGGTGCTCTTCCCCTGGTTGGGCAGCTACGCCTTTTTGGCACTCGAGCGCATGCTCAAGATTAAATGCGCCGCGGAGCTGGGCCTTCGCGGGCTCGATCCGTCACGCCCGTACTTTATGCAGTTTAAAATGAAGACCGACGAGGAGACGTTCTTTGAAGTGCTCGCCGCCGAAGCCGAGAAAGACTTCGACCCCATCGACCTCGTCTATCCCGGCGAGGTGCCTTACTTTGATCGGTACGACGAATTCGTTCCAGAAGAGCTCGTGCGCAAGGGCTTTGCCGAAGGCGTGCTCGACATAGAGGGCATGAAGCAGCGCGTTCTCGGCTGGCGCGACCACGCCTAAGACCAGTCTTTTTGGGACGGGGAGACCTATTTGTCGTGAAGGACGGTGCCGAGGAAGTCGGTGTCGAAGGGCACGGCTTCGGCAAAGGCGTAGTTGCCGTCGCTGGCGATGAGCAGGTAGTTTTCCTCGCCGCCGAACTCCGCATCGCCACAGGGGACCACCCAGACGTGGGCGAATACCTCGAGTGCCGTGGCAGCGCAATCGCGCAGGAACGTCACATCGCTCCCCTCGCTTGCGCTCACGATATTGGCAACGTAGACGCCACCGACATTTAGGCTGCCCCGCACCAAACGCAACGCTTCAACCGTCGCCAGCTCGCGTACGGGCTCGGCACCGCCAAAGCAATCGCTCACGACCACGTCGTAACGGCGATGGCCCACGCTCGTCACGCCCAGGTACGAACGCGCCTCGGCGGTAATCACCCGCAGGCGATCGCCCACCGCGCGCTCCAGCTCGTCTAGGTAGAACCAGCGGCGCGCCAGGCGCGTAATCTCTCCGTCATACTCGATGACGTCCATGCGCAAGCCCTCGTGCGACATCAGCGCGAACTTGGGATAGGCAAACCCGCCGCCACCCAGCACAAGCATGCGGTTGATGCCGTGACCATAAGCATCGCGCATCGCATCCTCGGACTCAAACACGTCGTCAAACGCACGATAGTACGCAAAGACGGGCTCTGCCCAACGCTCGCCAACGTAGCTTGCGCTTTGGTAGACGCCGCCCTGCACGAGCACGCGGACCTCGTCACCGCTCTCGTCGTGCACACGCTTCACACGCGCCAGCCCGTTGCGGGTACGCGCGACCTGCAAACAGGCAGCGCGAACAGCGACGGCGGCTGCGCCAAGCGCCGCGGCTCCCAGGGCAACGCCGGCAACGACGCCGGCAGAAACACTCGGCTTGTTCATCTAGAGCTCCTTTTGCAGATAAAGGCCATGGTCATAAAATCCAAGATGGCGATAGTACTCGCGTGTGCCAATCGCGCTTATCACGTTGATACGTGCATAACCCGCATCCCGGGCAATCTCGCACGCACGCTCCACGAGCAAACGCCCCAACCCGTGATGCTGCGTCGCCTGGCCCTGGTCGCCCACGCGTGCCGCCATGCCATACACGTGCACCTCGCGAATCATCGCCTCGTCCGGCGTCGTCGGCAACTCACCCGCACGCGCGGCAACAAAAGCGCGATCGGGCAGCGACAACCGCAAAAAGCCCGCGATCTTGCCCTGCGGCGTCACCCACTGCAAAAAGCGCTCGTAAGTCACCGGCGTCTCGTACGCCACTTCCTCATCAAGAGATAGCTCATCCAAGTCGGCACCCGCCGTGCTGATCTCGCGATAGCGAATCTCGCGCACCACTGCGCCTTCTCCACGAGCCGCCAAGCGATTCTCGACGAGCTGACGCAGGTTGGGCTTCTTGTTGCCCACCATGATGTCATCGGAACTAAAATCGCGGATCATGCGACTGATGCGGCAGAACGCCGGCGTCACCACGATGTCGTCGGCCAGCACATCGAGCAGCTCTTCCTCGGTATAGGGACGCCACTCGCCGCGCTCATAGCAGCCCACCAGACGCGAGCCCTCGATGAGCGCACACGGGTAGACCTTGACCTCGTCGGGCATAAAGGCGCTCTCGGTCATAAAGCACTCGTAATCGCGCTTGTCCCCTTCGGGCGTGGCGCCCAGCAAGTTGAGCATAAAATGCGCGTGGATCTTAAAGCCAAACAGGCGTGCAAGCGAAAACGCCCGCTCGATCTGCGCCACCGAAACGCGACGCTCGTTGATATCGAGCAGGTGCTGGTTGAGGCTCTGGATGCCCATCTGAATCTTGGTGCAACCCAGGCGGCGGATAAGCGTAAGCGCCTGTGGCGTCACGGCATCGGGGCGCGTCTCGATAACGAGGCCCACCACGCGATGCTTCGCCGTCTCGTTGATGCGCTGCTGACGTTCAAGCTCCTCCATCGTGGCGGTCTGCCACTCGGCAACCTCGCCCCACGGCGTACCGGGACCGTACAGACGACGCACCGCGCGGTTATAGCCACCCACGGCAGCATCCACGCGCTCCTGTTCGTCGGCAACGCCGGCAGCGAGCTCGGCCTCGTCTGTCGCAATGCCGGCAGCCCGATAGCTCTCACGGCGCTCTGTTACCACCGGCGGCAAGGCATCGGCAGGAGCGTCATCGAGTAGACGCCCTGCCTCGACACGGCTGATGCCCGGACGCGCCAACATGGGGTTAGCCGCCACACCAGCCACGGCATCGTCATTGAGCGCGCGGAAGAGCTCCGACATAAACCACGTCTGATAGCCTTCCGGATAGTCGCTCCAGGTGCCACCGAGCACAATGAGCTCTATCTTGTCGGTCGCATGACCCATCTGCGAAAGCGCGGTCAGGCGAGCGCTCACCTGCAGATACGGGTCGAAGCAGTTTTGCTCCGCACGGGCGCATGCCGGCTCAGGGTGCAGATAGCTTTTGGGCATGCGCAGATCGTTGGGACAAAACAGACAATCGCCCGAGCACGGCCACGGCTTGGTGATGACGGTAATGGTCGCCACGCCCGAGGCCGTTCGGCGCGGCTTCATACGCAGCACCTGCAGCAGTTGACGTTCCAGATCGGAATCGACATTCCACCCAGCCCAACGAGCCGGCTCCTCACGTTTTACCCGCTGGTAGAACGGCAGCAGACGGCGCTTGGCCAAATCGCGTTTGTCGGCACCCTCACGGCGCGCCTCAGCATGTATCAGTTTGACGAGCGCTTTGTCGTCCACGGTCTCGCCGCGACGCAGGGCCTCGAGTATGTTCAAGATAATCTGTTCCATGTCCCCATTGTAAAGGCAAAGGCGCCGGAGCCGATCTCGGCTTCGGCGCCTTCATCAAACAGCGCGTCTATATCTTCGCCTAGGCTTTCGTCTGCCTCACTACTCCGAATCAAACGACATGTCGCCCGAACCGACCTCAAAACGATACGTGGCAGACTTGTCACCGTTATCGAATTCAAGATTCAAAATGGTCTCGCCGTCGTAGCCAAGCGGAAGGAAATCGCTCTCGAAGTCGCCGCTGCCCAAGGTGAGGCTCGCCTTAAAGCCCGTAGAGTTCGGAACCGTCATCTCCACATCGCCCGAGTCCACACTCACGTCCATCGATTTCGCGGGGGCCTGGTAAAGCTCGAACGTCACATCGCCCGAACCGACCTCAGCGCTGAGCGCATCAGTCACGCTGCCCGTAAACTCTACATCTCCCGCACCCAGGAAAAGGTCGAAACCGTCACAGATGACACCGACGATCTGCAGATCACCCGAGCCCACGTGCGCGTTGACTCCCTTCAGATGTTCGGCAACACGGCGCGGCAGCTCGACCGTAACTGAGCGATCGATTGCCTTATCGTCATCACTTCCAAACTGGGAAACCTTGAGCGTCGAGTCCTCGACGGATGCGATGTTTTGCGTCGCGGCCTTGGAGGCATCCATACCCTTGGCAACGCGCCCCCGCTCGATAACACGAGCCTTGTTGCCATCAACAACCTTGACGTCCACCGAAGCCGCATTGATATCGAAATCGAGGTAGCGGAACTCATCGGCATCAAAAGTCGTGCTCGAAAGCTGCTGAGGCCGAGCGGAATAGTTACCGCCATCCAAAAGATCGTCCTCGTCAACCGCATCGTCCATACCAGACAAGCCGGATACAACATCGTCGAGGTCCCACGGGCCATCAAAATGAATCAAAGTCCGCGAAATGCCAAAGACAAGTCCGATGATGAGCACAAACGCTCCGATGCCGACGCCCAGGCGCAGCTTGGATTCATGCGAAAGCTTCATCATTCACCACCCTCTTTGGCAATCGGCTCAGCGGTAGTCGCGGTAGCCACGTCAGTATCAACCGGAGCGGAAACATTCTGAGCCCTAGCGACCGCCGATGCCGGACCAACCTGAATATCCCCGCGCGCCCAATCGCCATCGAGCGCACGCGCTACCCAGTGATAGATGGGAATCGTAAAGAAGATCAGCGCGGCAAAGGGGCCGGCACCAAACAGGAACATCAGCAAAAAGAACAGTAGCCAGCACACGGCCCAATACGGGAACGACTGGAACGGACCCTTCACCGGAGTCGAGCCAACCGCGGTGCCACTCGTCGCCTGCGCCGTAGCGGCATTGGCGGCCTGTGCACTCCAGCTTGCCGCTTGCGCCGCCTTGGCGGCGGCGTCACTCGCCTGTGTTGCCGCCTCGGTAGCTCGTGCCGCCGCCTCATGGGTGCGTGCGCGCTCTGCCGCCTCGGCCTCGCGCTGACGAGCGCGGTCCTCGTTCTCAAACTCGATATCGTCCTCAATCTCATCGCTCGGATTGAGCAGCTCGTCCAGACTCACACCATAGAGCTTGGCGAGCGAGATCAGGTTCTCGGTATCGGGCGAGCTCTCCGCGCGCTCCCATTTACTGACCGCCTGGCGCGACAGTCCCAGCTTTCGCGCCAGCCCTTCTTGGCTAAAACCCTTGCTGCGACGAAGGTCGGCGAGCCGCTGCGCAGTTTCTACATTCATGGTTCCTCCTATGTGATGCCAGCCGTGCCGCCGGACCGTTTTTGTTCTTAAGGCGCCTTGCACAGTTAAAAATCTATCCGCCACCGCCAAAAGCATGCCACCTATTCTAGTGAGATTTTTGACAACCGGCGGTTGCGGGCACATATGAGCTGCGGAAATGTGTCCAAACAAAGCAATGACCCACGGCTCGGTTGTCCCCGTTGCGGCGTTAACGGTAGTATGGTCGTACTGTTTATTCCGCACCGCCAACGGAGGGAGTTCCGCGCCGTGAACCGCGATTTCGCCTCATCGCTCATCCAGCTCAACAACACGTTCTATCGCGAGCACTCCGCCTCCTTCTCCGATACGCGCCAGGCCCCGTGGCCCGGCTGGGTGCGCACCATGGACATTGCGCTCGAACAGCTCGACGTCGCCACGATCGAGCATCCCGTCCGCGTCTTCGATCTTGCCTGCGGCAATATGCGATTCGAGAATTTTGCCGCCGGCGGCGCACTTGCCGCCAAGGGCGTCGACGGCGCAAACCCCTCGGCAGATGCCAGCTGCCCGTTTGAGTTCTATGGTGTTGACTCGTGTCAGGATTTGGCTATCGATGCGCACGGTCACGCCCTGCGCATTCCCAACCTGCACTTCCAGGAACTCGACGTGCTCGACGCCCTCATGAAGCTCAACCCCGCCGAGACGCCCGACGTGCTTTTCGACGCCCCGCTCGCCGATATCTCGGTCTGCTTTGGCTTTATGCACCACGTGCCGTCGTGCGAGTACCGCGTACGCGTGCTCGACGCCCTGGTGCGGCAAACGAGCCCGGGCGGCATCATCGCCATCAGCTTTTGGGAGTTCATGAACGATGAGCGCATGGCGCGCAAGGCCGTTCGAGCCGAAGCCCGCGCCGAGCTCACCCCGCCGTTTGAGGGTTACGATTCCGCGCAGTTTGAAGCCGGCGACCACCTCATTGGCTGGCAAAACGACCGCCACGCCTACCGCTATTGCCATCACTTTGACGATCAGCAGATCACCGACCTGGTGCGCGGCGTCCGTACGTTCTACAAGAGCGGCGAGGTCCCCGTGCGCGAGCTTGAGCGCTTCCATGCCGACGGTCGTAGCGGCGAGCTCAACCGCTATGTGATTCTCAAGCGCCTGTAGGCACCGACGACTCGCCGCCGAGCCGCACCACATCTTTCGGGCAATCTATGCCCGCCCTTTTCAACCCATTGACGGAACGCGCGGCCATGCGTTTCGCATTTATGACCAAGGAGCCTCATGGGAGCCGTCCACGTTCGCACGCCTAAGAACTTTGTGCTCGAGGAGCGCCTGGAGCGCTACGCCGATGCGATCGAGACGAACCCCGAGGCTTATGCCGGAGATTGGCGCGAGGCTTGCGCGCCAGCTGGCAGCAAGCCCTTCGAACACCTTCACCTGGATCTTGGCTGTGGCAAGGGAACCTATCTGGTCGAGCGCGCCCACCGCGAGCCCGACACCCTCTTTATCGGCATGGACCAGGAGCCCATCTGCATCGCCTATGCCGCGCAGAAAATCTGCGAACAGGGGCTATCCAACGCACTCGTCCTGCCCCGAGGCGCCGCATCGCTGCCACAGCTGTTTGCCGCAGGCGAGCTCGATGCCATCACCATTAACTTTCCCACGCCGCAGCCCAAGGCCAAGTACGCTAAAAAACGACTCGTCCATGTCGACCATCTGATGCTCTACCGCCCGCTCTTTTCAGCCGGCGCTACCGTCACGCTGCGCACCGATAGCAAGCCGTTGCGCGATTACGCCCTGGGACAGTTTGCCGCGGCCGGCTACGATACGCTTTGGGTAAGCGACGACGTCCGCCGCGACCATCCCGAGCATCCCGAGACCGAGTACGAGCGCCGCACGCGCGAGATGGGTGCCGCCGTCTATGGCATTTGCGCCACACCTGGAGCGCAGCCCAGCGATGAACAGCTCGCGGCGGGCCGCGCGCAGGAGCAAAGCCTAGCCTGCTACCTGCCCGATAACCTCGATGAGCTCGCCTATGTGCCTCTGGGCATGGAAGAGGCCGTCGAGAACTTTAGAAACCGTGCCCGCAAGGGCAAGAAGCGTCTACCGCAAGAGTCCTAGGGGCTTCTGATGGTCGCGGCGTTGGCAAACAAGCGCAAATAGGCGCCAGCGAACGGCCCTCAAACCTAAGTGAGTAGACTATTTTGCAATAGCCAAGCACAGCCCGCATAGCGAAACATAAAACCGCAGGTAGAACCCTTGCGCAAAAGCGATGTGCTCGCAATATCGCAAAAAGTCTACTCACTTAGCTAGCGACTACACTAAACGGCTGGGCAGAACGCCCATTTCCTGCATTTTCTCGCGCGCTGGCACCCCACGCCGCCGCTACGCCATAATAGTTGGCGGACAATCGCGAGAGAAAGCAAACACATGGCACAGACCACGACAGATACCGCCGCCAGCACCGTCTCCGGCGCCGGCGCTGCCAGCTCATTTTCGGGCGGCACGGGAACCGAGGCAGAGTTCGGTTCGCTCGGTGCGCTCTCCCCCACCTGGTGGGAGCCCGAGGACGGCAGTGAGCCCGAACCGTGGCTCACGCCCGACCAGGCCTTCGAACGCTTCTTTGAATGGACGAGCGACCGCGGCATTGAGCTATGGGATCACCAAGAAGAGGCCCTCATGGACCTGGCAGCCGGCAATCACGTCATTTTGGGCACACCGACCGGATCGGGTAAATCGCTCGTCGCGCTGGGCATGCTCTTTATGGGCATGGCGCAGGGCAAGCGCTGCTATTACACGGCCCCCATCAAGGCCCTGGTCAGCGAAAAGTTCTTCGACCTGGTGCAGGTCCTCGGCCGCGATAACGTCGGTATGATCACCGGCGATACGCATATCAACACCAAGGCGCCCGTCATCTGCTGCACGGCCGAAATCCTTGCCAACGATGCGCTGCGCGAGGGCGAGGACGCCGATGTGGGCTGCGTGGCCATGGACGAGTTCCATTACTTTGCCGACCCCGACCGCGGCTGGGCCTGGCAGGTGCCGCTGCTCACCCTGCCCCACACGCAGTTTATGCTCATGAGCGCCACGCTCGGCGATGTCACCGCGATCGCCGCCTCGCTCGAGGAACACACCGGCGCTACCTGCGACTTGGTCGTCGATGCCCCGCGCCCCGTGCCGCTGAGCTACGACTATGTGACGACCTCGCTCGAAGGCACAGTCGAGCTCGCCATGCGCCGCGGCGAGGCCCCGCTCTATATCGTGCACTTTAGCCAGGATGCCGCCCTTGCGACGGCACAGTCGCTCGCCAATTTTGGCATCGCCAGCAAAGAGCAGCGCGAGGCCATCAAAGAAGCGGCAAAGGGAACGAGCTTCTCGACGGCCTTTGGCAAGATCCTCAAGCGCTTGCTTGGCTGCGGCGTCGGCGTGCACCATGCTGGCATGCTGCCGCGCTATCGTCTGCTGGTCGAGCGCCTGGCGCAGCAGGGCCTACTGCCCGTCATCTGCGGCACCGATACGCTCGGCGTCGGCATCAACGTACCCATCCATACCGTGGTCCTCACCGCGCTCACCAAGTTCGATGGCTACAAGATGCGTCGTCTGCGCGCCCGCGAGTTCCATCAGATTGCCGGTCGCGCCGGTCGCTCGGGCTTCGATACCGAGGGCATGGTGATTGCCGAGGCACCCGAGCACGAGATTGAGAATGCCAAGCTTATGGCCAAGGCGGGCGACGACCCCAAAAAACTCCGTAAGATTAAAAAGAAAAAGGCCCCCGAGGGCTTTGTCACCTGGAACAAGCAGACCTTTGAGCGCCTGATCGAGACTCAACCCGAGACGCTCAAGCCGCGCCTGCGCATCACGCACTCCATGGTGATTAGCGTGGTCGAGCAGGGCGGCGACGCCCGTGCCCGCGTACACGACCTCATCGAGACGAGCCTGCAGACCCCCGAGGAAAAGGCCAAGCTCGAGGTTCGCGCCGATGAAATCTTCGCCACACTCATCGATTCCGGCGTCGTCGTTCGCACCGAGGTGCCGCCCGCACCCGACGCCCCGACTGACGCCGCACCAGACATCGACTATGCACTGACGGTCGATCTGCCCGAGGACTTCGCGCTCGATCAGCCGCTCTCGCCGTTCTTGCTTGCCGCGTTGGAGCTGCTCGACCCCGAGAGCGAGACCTATACCATGGATCTGATCTCGATGGTCGAGGCAACGCTCGAGGATCCCAAGCAGGTATTGCGCGCACAGGAGCGCGCCGCGCGCGACCGCGCGATGGCCGAAATGAAGGCTGACGGCGTCGATTATGAGGAACGCCTGGAGCGCATCCAGGATGTCACCTACGAAAAGCCGCTCGAGGACTTGCTCGATGCCGCCTTCGACAAGTACTGCCAGGAAGTACCCTGGGCCAACGACTACCAGCTCTCTCCCAAGAGCGTCCTGCGCGATATGCTGGAAAGCGCGAGCGATTTTAAGGGCTATATCCAAAAGCTCGGCATCGCCCGCTCCGAGGGCATTTTGCTGCGTTACCTGGCAGAGGCCTACCGTTCACTCGACCGCACCGTGCCCATCGAGAAGCGCGACGAGCGCCTGCGCGACATTATCTCGTGGCTGGGCTTTGTGGTGCGCTCGGTGGACTCGAGCCTGGTGGATGAGTGGGAGAACGCCGGCAACCCGACAGCCCTCGATGCTGCGCCGCCGCAGGGCATCGACGAGGTCGTGGCGGACCGTCGCGGCTGCACGCTATTGGTGCGCAACGCGCTCTTCCGCCGCGTGACCCTTGCCGCCCGCGAGCACGTTCGCGACCTGGGCGAGCTCGACGACGACTGGGGCATGAGCGAGATCCGCTGGCAAAAAGCACTCGACGCTTACCACGAGCAGCACGAGGAAATCCTCACCGACGGAGATGCCCGCAGCGCCGCGATGTTTTCCATTGACGAGTCCGACGAGAAGACCGCGCACGTATGGCACGTGCACCAGATCTTTGCCGACGAGGATGGCGACCACGATTTTGGCATCATGGGCGATGTCGATCTGGACGCCACGCAAGACGGCGGCGAGGTCATCTTCAAAAACTACCGCGTCGGCTTTATCGAGGACCTGCTCGAGGACTAGCCGAACATACTGGAACGAAACGAAGCGGGGCCGCTGGCAATATAGCCAGCGGCCCCGCTTTTGCGCTATACGCTATGCCTTACTCGGCACCCTCGACCTCATACGAATCCGCCTCGGCTGGCTCATCGTTTGTCTCTGTCGCAGCCCCGCGCGCCTCGTCAAACGCGGCCTTCATGGTCTTGTTGCCCCACGTGAGCTTGCGAATGGTAAGATCGTCCGCCTTCTTGTTGGCTAGGCGCAGATTGTTCTCGGAGGACAGCAACGCCTCCTTGGTTTTCTGCAGGTGGCTAATCGTCTTGTCGATCTCATCGATCGCCGTTTGGAACTTGCGGCTCGCGATCTCGTAGTTGCGGCCGAAATCATTCTTGAACTTCTCCATCTTGGCTTCGAAGTTCGTAACGTCGATATTCTGCTGTTTGTACTCCGCCAGCTCCTGCTTATAGCGAAGCGAACCCATGGCGGCGTTGCGAAGAAGCGTGATCATGGGAATAAAGAACTGTGGGCGAATCACGTACATCTTCTCGTAGCGATAGCTCACGTCCACGATGCCGGCGTTGTAAAGCTCGCTCTCGGGTTCGAGCAACGTGCAGAGCACCGCGTACTCGCAGCCCTTTTGGCGGCGATCGTGGTCGAGTTTCTTAAAGAAGTCCTCGTTCTTGTGCTTGGTCGCGGTCTCATCGTTCTCGTTTTTCATCTCGAACATAATCGAAATGACCTCGTTACCGCTTGCGTCGCACTCGCGGAAGATAAAGTCGCCCTTGGTGCCCTCGGACGCATCGTTATCCTTCTCGAAGTACGCGTTAGGAAACGCCGTCATGCGCAGACGGTTAAACTCGGTCTCGCAGTGCTGCTCGAGCGACTCGCCCACCATCTTGGTGGACAGGCGGACCTTCATGTCCTTAAGGCGCTCGATCTCTTCATCCTTATAGCGAATCAGGTCATCGCTCGCACGCTTGGCCTGCGCAAGCTCGAGCTCGTGTGCCGCTTTGACCTGTTCCTCGCGAAAATCGCGCACCGCCAGCTCGCTCGTCAGTTTGGCACGCGCCTCATCGCGCTCTCGCTCCGCCGCGGCGACCGCCTTCGACAGCTCCATTTTTGCAGAAAGTTCTTGCTCACGAAGCTGTGCACGAAGGCCCTCGGCCTCGCGCTCGGACTGAGTCTTAGCATTCGAGAACTTCTCACGCACTTCTGTCTGGTAATCGGAAAGCTTACGATTCGCTTCGTTTTGCGCAGCCTCGAGCTTACGCTGCGCCTCGGCCGCAGCAGTTGCGAGTGCCATTTCTTGAGCCTTATCTGCGGCGGCAAGCTTTGCCTGCAACTCCGCAATCTGAGCATCGCGCGCGGCGAGGTCATTTTGAGTCGCATTGCGTACCGCGGCTTCGGCAAGCTTTGCTTCGTCATCTTTGCGTCCCAGCTGTGCACGCAAATTGTCGATCTCGCGCTGGAGCTCCACATTCTCCTTTTGGACATCGGCACGAGCCTCAACCGCCGCACGCCGGCTTGCACTCTCGCGCTCTGCGGCAGCGCCCTCGAGCTTAGCGCGCAGCTCGGCAAGCTCAGCATCGCGCTTGGCAACCTCTTGCGCCAGTTTCTGATCCGCAGTGTTCTTCTGCTCGACAAGCTGGGCATTGCGCTGAGACTTTGCCTGTTGCAAGGCAGCCGTCGAACGCGAGCGCTCAAGCTCCAGCGCCTGCTCACCCTCACGCTGGACTGCCTTCACACGCTCATCCAGGTCGCGCGAGAACTCGGCATCGCGCACCTGCTTGACGATATCCGCATAGCCGGATGCATCGACCTTAAAAACTTCGCCGCAATGCGGGCACTTGATCTCGTTCATAGCAGCTCCTCGATGGACGCAAATATCAACCGGCTACACTCTACCGCGCCGCGCGGACAAAATAGGCGCCGCTGCCAGAATGGCAACGGCGCCAGAACCGCCACAAATGAACTGCATCCCATTTCTTGGACTTTGAAATTAAGGTTCGAGAAAAGGGAGGCATCGGAAATGCC
Source organism: Collinsella aerofaciens ATCC 25986 (assembly GCF_010509075.1). Taxonomy (NCBI): domain Bacteria; kingdom Bacillati; phylum Actinomycetota; class Coriobacteriia; order Coriobacteriales; family Coriobacteriaceae; genus Collinsella; species Collinsella aerofaciens. The sequence continues at coordinate 2,408,139 of NZ_CP048433.1, read as the reverse complement.
CCGCAGGAAGAAGGCAAGATACGGTCGCGAGATGAGGGCACGCGCCGCCGACCTGTTCGAGGCCGGCCTCGGCTTCGAACTCGCGGCCAAGAAGCTCGACGTTCCCGCCCCGGCGGTGAGAAAATGGCTCTACGCGTACCGGGCAACCGGGAGGAAGGGGCTGATCGGGATGGGCGAGAGCCGCAGGACCTACGACATGGAGACCAAGCTCGCCGTCGCGAGGGCCGTCGTGGACGAGGGGATGCCGCGGTCGGAGGCGATGGCCCGCTTCGGCATCGCCGCCGCCACATCGCTCGACCGCTGGTGCAGGCTGTACCGCGAGGGCGGGCCGGAGGCGCTCGAGCCGGGACGCCGCGGCAGGCCGGAGGGCCCCGGGGGGCGGACGCGCGAGCGGGAGCTCGAGGAGCGCGTGCGCAAACTCGAGGCCCAGGTGGCGTATCTAAAAAAATCGATAGCCCTGAAAGCGGAGAAGAGCTCTCAAACTGGGAGAAAGCCCAGGTCGTAGCCTCCCTTTCAGGGCACCACCGCCTATGCGACCTGCTCGCGGCCGCGCGGCTCGCGCCGTCGAGCTACCACTATGCCGTAGCGCACCCGCCGAGAGCGACCCGGCCAGAGCTCCGGGAGGCCGTGCGCGAGATCTTCTCGAGGACGGCGAACGGGTGCGGCCACCGCCAGATAGCGATGTGCCTGAGGGCCGAGCTGGGCGCGAGGATAGCGGACAAGACGGTCCTCAAGATGATGCGGGAGCTCGGCATCCGCTGCGGCATCCGCCGGGAGACCGACTACCATCGCTACAACTCCTACCGCGGCCCGGTCGGCGAGAGATTCGACAACCTGATAGCGCGTGACTTTCGCGCGGGCGCCCCGTGGGAGAAGCTCGGGACCGACGTCACGGAATTCAGGCAGCCCTGGGGCAAGGCGTACTTCGCCCCGGTCTACGACTTCTGCACGAAGGAGATCGTCTCCTGGTCGGTGTCGACGAGCCCGGACATGGCCCAGCAGGAGGAGGTGCTCAGGCGCCTGTTCGCGAGAATGCCGGCCGGGGCCTCGCCGATCGTCCACAGCGACATGGGCTGGCAGTACCAGCACCCTAGGTGGACCGGCGAGCTCAGGAGGCACGGCGCCAGGCAGAGCATGTCGAGAAAGGGCAACTGCCTAGACAACGGGGCGACGGAGCAGGTGTTCGGGCATCTCAAGGACGAGTTCTTCAGGGGCGTCGAGTGGGCCGACTTCGAGTCCTTCAAGAGGGACCTCGACGCCTACGTCGTGCATTGGAACACGAGGCGTCGCCAGGTGGCGCTCGGCGGCCTCACCCCGGTGGAGTTTCGGAAACGGCTATTGAAAGCGTCCTAGTGTTCGCTTCTAATAAAAGAAGGCCAAGATTCGGGACGCAGTTCAAAAGGTGCCTGTCCCCTTCGTGGCGGTTTGCGAGCTACAGTCCAAAGAAATTCAGGATCTGGTCTCGGCTTACGGGCTTGTAGTCGTTGGCGTCGAGGCCCACATCGTAGCGATAAATGGGACGCTCGCGATCGCGGTTGCGTGCGTTGGTGCGGTCACCCCTGCTGTGGATATGCCCATGCAGCATAATGGCGCCACGTGCCTTGCCGTTCCAGCTGAGCATGGGGTAGTGGCTCATTACCAGGCGATGGCCTTTGGCGTAACCGGGAGCAATCTCCAGGTAATCGCGCACGTCTTCCCAAATCTGCGGTACGTCGGGATCTTCCCAGTCGCCGTCATGGTTACCACGAATGAGCGTCACGTTCTGGCATTCGATACGCTCGCGCAGGCGCACCGCCTCCGCCAGGGGCAAACGATAGGTAAAGTCTCCCAAGATATAGAGACGGTCGTCCGCCGCTACGCACTCATTGACGGCATCGATGACCTTGCGGTTCATCTCCTCGACCGAATCAAACGGCCGATCCATATCGTGCAAGATATTCGTATCGCCCAGGTGCAGGTCGGCGGTAAACCACATCATCGTCTGTGTCCTCATTTCGCAACGCGTCTAACACGTGCCTAGTATACAGACGCTCTGGCGCGTCGGTTAGCCAAAGAGCCCGCCGAACAGACCTCGACGGCGTTTGTCTTGCTTTTTCGAAGCGTCACCCTGAGCTTTCTTGCCCTGCCGTTTCCTACGATCCTGCTCCAACTCATCGTCATCGAGTAGCAGATCCCACTCAAACGAATCGTCTGTCAGATTGAATAGGTCGTCGTCATCAAACATGGCCGCCTCCCTTGCCGACTAGCGAGCATCCACCACATAGAGCCCAACGCGCACCTGATGCCACGGGCTGCGCTCGGGGGCAACCTGTTGCACGCGGGCCTCAAATACGTCCTCGTGGCCGTAATACATCATCAAGGACAGCGGGCCGACCTCGTTTCCCGGAACATAGCCAAGCTTGGTGTTGCCGTAATAAATCGCAACCACCTCAGGGTCATGGGGATTATCGCGCTCGGCACACAGCGTCAGCTTATCGCCCGCTTTAAGATCGCCCAGGACCAAGGCGCCATCGGCATACTGAAATCCTGCAATGTGAAATGACAGAAGAACACGTGAAGGCTCGTACATAGCAGCTCCTCTAACGGCCGGATAAACCGGTGTGTAACCTTATTGAGAAGTCTACGGTCCCATGCGGACACAAATACATCCTGTCTGCGTCCTTCAATCGTTTGCCTCAACGCTTGCGCGACAGAACGCTTGCAGATAAGATAGGAACACGGATGGCACCCGTTGCCGCGGGTCTTGCCAACTCCGATACACGTTTTCATCGTGAGAAGTGGCCGTCTTCGCTTACGCGGGGGCGGCTATTTCATTCGGCCGATAAACAGACCGAGTTCGATAGCCGCAATCAACAACGCCAATAACGAAATAACATCGCTTACGTTCATACCAAATCCCTTCTAAAGGGAGTTGGCCCATCCGTGCTCCATAACAGTAGTCTAACGCAAAATGCAGGTAATAGGAACACTTGTTCGTATTACCTGCGCCCTTTTCTAATGCACAAACATGCGCACGAACTTGTGCTTCCAGCTTGCGTAAGGAGCATAGCGGAATGGCACGTCCAGCCACGTTGCCTTGTTCACGATGCTCTTCTTGTGGCTAAACGTATCGAAGCTCTCGCGTCCATGGTACTGCCCCATACCGCTCGCACCCATGCCACCAAAGCCCATATGGCTCGTAGCCAAGTGCATAATCGTGTCGTTGACGCAGCCGCCGCCAAAGGGCACGTAACGCACGAAGCGCTGCTGAACTGCGCGATCCTGGCTAAAGATATACAGAGCCAGCGGCGTCGGACGATCCGTAATAAACGCTTCGGCCTCGTCTAGGCTCTCAAACGTCAGCACCGGCAAGATGGGACCGAAGATCTCCTCCTGCATCACGGCGTCATCGGGGGTCACGCCGTCCAAAATCGTCGGCTCGATCTTCAGCGAAGTCTCCCGCGCGGTGCCTCCAAGCACGACCTTATCGGGATCGATCAGCCCGCGCACGCGCGCAAAATGCTTGGCGTTGACGATATGCCCGTAATCCTCGTTATCGAGCGGATGCTCGCCAAACATACGGCGGGCCTCCTCCTTGATAAGGTCCAGCAGCTCATCGTGCACGCGCGCATCGACCAGTAGGTAGTCGGGCGCCACGCAGGTCTGCCCCACGTTGAGCCACTTACCAAAGGCGATACGCCGTGCCGCAACCTTCAAGTTTGCCGTCGCATCCACGATACAGGGACTCTTTCCGCCCAGCTCAAGCGTCACGGGCGTAAGGTTTTTACTTGCGCGCTCCATGACGAGCTTGCCGACCGGAACGCTACCGGTAAAGAAGATCTTGTCCCAGCACTCATCGAGCAACGCTTCGTTCTCGGCGCGCCCGCCCTCGACAACCGTCACCAGGCGCGGATCAAATGCCTCTTCACAGATTTGCTTGAGCACCGCGCTCGATGCCGGAGCATAGGCACTCGGCTTGATGACCACGGTATTGCCCGCGGCAAGGGCGCCGGCGAGCGGCTCGAGTGTTAGCAAAAACGGGTAGTTCCACGGAGCCATGATGAGCGTGACGCCATAGGGCACGGCTTGCGTTTTGCACGCGCTCACGGCGTTAGCGAGATCGCACGGACGCAGGCGCGGACGACTCCACCGAGCCACGTGAGCGATCTGATGTCGAATCTCGGAAAGCGACGTGCCGATCTCGCACATATAGGCCTCGTCATGCGACTTTCCCAAATCGGTCTTGAGCGCATGGGCAATATCGGCCTCATGGGCACGCACCGCATCGCGTAAACCCACGAGCGCACGACGTCGAGCATCGACATCAAACGTGGCGTGCGTCTTAAAGTAGGCGCGCTGATCGCCGACAATGCGCGCAATTTCCTCGGTGTTCATAGACCCTCCTAGTTCTCGCCCTCAAACATACCACCCGCAACGACTTCGTACATATGCTCGAGCTCCAAGCGATCCATTAGAAGCGGAACGGGATACAGGGGATTGGCCTCGGCATCGGCATGGGCCGCCATTTGCGGAATATCGGAGCGGCGAATACCCGAGACATATTTGGGGATTCCCAGGGCCTCGTTCATGCGGTCGACCCAATCGATAAAGGCCTCGGCCGCAAGACTGTCCTGCGCGGTAGCCGGCGCAATGCCCGCCATGCGAGCAAGATCGGCAAGCTTGGGGGCGGCGGCGTCACCATAAGCGCGAAGCATGTGCGGCAGGATGATCGCGTTGGCCAAACCGTGCGGAATTCCGTATCGGCCGCCCAGACTGTGCGCGATGGCATGCACATATCCGACATAGGAGCGGGTAAACGCAACGCCCGCCTTATACGCAGCCGAAAGCATATTGCGACGTGCACGCATGTTGTCGCCATGTTCATAGGCCTCGAGCAAATTGTCGTGGATGAGCTGCACCGCCTGTCGCGCCATCTTGCGCGTATAGGGCGTAGTACTTCGCCCGATAAACGCCTCGACGGCATGCGTCAGGGCATCCATGCCCGTCCGCCCCGTAATGGAGGCGGGCAGACCGCGCGTAAACTCAGGGTCGTGCACCGCAAAGCGCGGGATAAGCACAAAGTCGTTAATGGGGTACTTGTAGTGCGTCTCGTCATCGGTAATTACCGCCGCAAGCGTGACCTCGCTTCCCGTGCCTGCCGTGGTGGGAACGGCAATGAGCAGCGGCAGACGACGATGAATCCGCAGCAGCCCGCGCATCTTATTGATGGGCTTGTTTGGCTGCGCAATGCGCGCCCCCACACCCTTGGCGCAGTCCATGGCCGAGCCACCGCCAAAGCCGATAATGGCCTGGCAGGCGCGCTCTCGATACAGGGACGCCGCTTCTTCCACGTTTGAGACCGTGGGGTTCGCACGCGTTTCGGCATAGACCGTAACGCCAATCCCCCTGCATGCGAGCGCCGTCTCGAGCGGTGCCGTGAGCCCCAGACGGGCAATGCCGGGATCCGTCACGATAAGGACCTTCTGGATCGAGCGCTTTTGAAGCACCGCGGGCACATCCTCGGCATGCTCTAAAATGCGCGGCTCGGTATAGGGCAGGATCGGCAATGCAATGCGAAAAACCGTCTGATATGTTCGGCACCAGGCACGACGGGCTAGATGCATAAAGGAAACTCCTTCATTTGTTGATAGGTCAACATTTGCTCGCCCGATTGTACTCAGCGGCGGTCAAAGACGGCCTGCCAATCGTTAATCAATCAACATCTTCATATCTCAAAATTGTTTTATTAAAAATCATTCCTAATAGGCTTCACATTTGGTTGCATTTATGGATAATAGAACTCGTCAAGACGCACGTCCGGAGAGGGCCCTTACGGGACCGGACGAGCGCGCAATCGCCATCGATCGAAAGGATCGAATCATGAAGTTTGTTTGCCCCGTTTGCGGTTATGTGGAAGAGTTCGACGGCGACCAGCTGCCCGAGGATTTTAAGTGCCCCCAGTGCGGCGTTCCCGGTTCTCGTTTCCTGAAGCAGGAGGAGGGCCAGCTCGAGTGGGCCGCTGAGCACGTCGTGGGCGTCGCCAAGATGGAGGGTGTCTCTGAGGACATCGTTGCCGACCTGCGCGCCAACTTTGAGGGCGAGTGCTCCGAGGTCGGTATGTACCTGGCCATGGCTCGCGTCGCTCATCGCGAGGGCTATCCCGAGATCGGCCTGTACTGGGAAAAGGCTGCCCACGAGGAGGCCGAGCATGCCGCCAAGTTCGCCGAGCTCCTGGGCGAGGTCGTGACCGACTCCACCAAGAAGAACCTCGAGATGCGCGTTGAGGCCGAGAACGGCGCCACCGCCGGCAAGACCGATCTTGCCAAGCGTGCCAAGGCCGCCGGCCTCGATGCCATCCACGACACCGTGCACGAGATGGCTCGCGACGAGGCCCGCCACGGCAAGGCTTTCGCCGGCCTGCTCAAGCGCTACTTTGGCTAAGCCAACCGCCTGAGACATAACCTCAAGCTCGATGAGGCCCGGACCGTATTGGTTCGGGCCTTTTTCGTGCCTCACGAACTTGTTAACGCCCTGAAATAGGACCGCCTTCGGCATCGGCTTCTCGTCAAAAACTAAGTGAGTAGACTTTTTGGAACTTGCCGAGCACACCACCCATATTGCTTTATAAAGCCGCAGGTAAATGACTTGTTGCAAAACGGCTTGGTCGCCAAAGTGCCAAAAGTCTACTCACTTAGAACCGCAGCCGTCCACGATCGAGCCATTTTGTGTCTAGCGGGCATCTTTCCGTCGATTACTCCCAATTTTGTCCAGTCAACAAATAGTTCAGACCGGAGCAATGCCTCGGCCCTTTGCTCATCTGAGCTTTTATCACGATATTCAGCATCGAGCATCCTGTATACGGCCTTAACGATCGCGCGGAATCTATCCTCATCGGATATCTGTCTGTGTGTCAGGAGAAGCACATCGTAGCCCATGGCCTGAAGGGCCGTCATGCGGTCAGCGTCACGCAAGCCATCCCCTGCGCGTCCGTGCGAGGCCTTTCCCTGACATTCAATGGCCACCTGTCGTCTGCCGTCCGGCGAAGACAAAAGTAGATCGATATACACACGGGACTTTCCAACAATCGCTCGAGCACTTGTGCTTAACGTCACTTCGACATTGAGTTCTATGCCGCAAAACCCTTCGCCTCCCAAGGATCGCGGCAGTCCAAGCAACAAATACGCCTCAACCTCAAAAGGCGACGCGGCACCCAATGGAACGAGTTGCGATACCGCCATAAATCTATTGCCGTAACGCATCCCGCAAACATCTGAACAAAAACGGTCAAGGTCTCCGCCCAAAACCAAAGCGTCTCGACGCCATAAATTTGAGGCGGTGCCGCCCTCGGACGGGCAGCGCTCCCAACCGAACGTTGTCGAAATCGCGCCCGAATCAATTGCACGCGTAAGCTCCGCCTCAAGTGCCGCCGGCAGAGCGCACACCGCAAACAAGCCGCACATCTCCGCCAATACCAAAAGAAGCTGAAGATCCGTCAGATGCCGCGACATGATGAATGCCGTCAGTAGAGGAGACGTAATCAAAAATCCATGCTCCGTTTCCAGCACGGATTCCCTGGGGGGCTCACCAAGGAACAGCCGCTGCCTAATGCTGGTAGGACAAGTCCGTTTGTTTCTCGTCTGAACCAATGTATACAACGGAAAACCGAGCGCGACCGCAGCCGTCGGGTTGCGGGCGAGATCATATCGCTGCCGGTCTTCTTCCGGTCGTGGAAGCGGCGGACACAGAGCGCGGACCTGAGGGGGCAAACGCCAGTACCTAAAAGCCGATATGTCACAAAGTAGATCTTTCATAGGCACAGGAAAACACGAATTTCAACCCAGTCAGTCACGCATTGGCGCGAACGCGCCAAAAATGGTGCCGAACGGACTGCCAAGTTTTCAACAGCCCTCCCCAACTGGCCAAAAGCTTGCCGAGAGCTGGACGAAGTTCTGTTGAAAACCCCATTTTTTCTCATGCAGAAGCTTTGCGCGACAAGTGAGTAGACTTTTTTGAACATCCCGAGCAGCCCGGTCATCCTGCTTTTCAAAACCGCAGGTAGATAGCTTGTTACAAAACTGCCTGGTCGCCAAAGTTCCAAAAGCCTACTCACTTAGGTTGCAGAGTGCTCCCATTAGCTGCGATTCCAAGGTATTTAGCGCTTTTGGACTCAAATCGTCATACTGAACAAGAATTTGACTTGAGTTTTCAGGGACAGATGCGCCATCGGCACACCAATAACAGTCACTGATATCGACAAAAGGGATACTCGAGCGCGTGAGGGCCCGCACAAAAGAGCTTCCGCCCGCTCCACGCTCCGCAACCACGATACAGTAAAGGCCCGCGTCTGCATGCTCGATCGAGACCTCTCCTGCCGGAAATACCTTCCGCACAAGCGCCATCAGGCCATCACGCGCCTCGCGAGCACGAACGCGCACGCGGTTCACATGTCGCTCGTAATCACCCGATTCCAGCAAACGCGCCAAAGCGACCTGATCAACAGAGCTCACCGACGAGGCGTAGAAACCAAGGTTGCGCCTAAACCGCTCCATTAACTCATCGGGCAACACCATGTACGCCAAACGCAACGCCGATGAAAGGCTCTTCGAAAACGTGTTGGTGTAGATAACCGACTGGGCGGCATCGATCGACGCGAGCGCGGGAATCGGCTTCCCGGCAAGGCGAAACTCACAATCAAAGTCATCTTCGATGAGATACCGACCTGGTCGCTCGGCGGCCCAGCTCAGAAGCGCATAGCGCCGCGCAATGCTCGTCACAAGGCCGGTCGGATACTGATGGGACGGCATCAGATGAAGTACATCGGTCCCGGTTTTCTGCAGAGCGCTCAAGTCCACGCCCTCATCATCCAACGGGATATGTCGAACTTTGCAGCCCATAGCCTGATAGATGCGCGTCAGACGTAAATAGCCCGGGTCCTCAACGGCATACACCTTGTCAGCGCCAAGCAACTGAACCAACATGGTATCGAGCAGCTGGGCGCCCGCGCCGATAACAATGTTATTGGGATCGACATTCATGCCCCTTGTCCCACGCAGGTGGTGAGCAATTGCGCGTCGCAGCCGAGCGGTGCCCTGCGCCGGTGCGGGCGAAAAGATTTCGCGCTCATCTTCGGATGCCAGCGTCGCCCGTAGTGCGCTTTGCCAAAGCCGCGCCGCCTCCAAAGCGGAAGGAGAAAGTGCATCGAATCGCTCGACCTGTCCGTTGACATCATGCGCGCTGGGACCCGCAGAGGCGGCATCTCGGTCGATGCCCTCCGCAGCCGAAGCCAAAACCGGTGCATCCGGAAGCTCGCAAGCGTAGTAGCCACGACGCGGCATTGAGCAAATATAGCCCTCGGCAAGTAACTGGCTATATGCATTCTCGATGGTAATGACACTGATTCCCAGATGACTGGCAAAGGCGCGCTTAGACGGAAGATGCTCCCCCGCCGCAATACGTCCAGCAACAATATCATCTCGAATTTTCTGGTAAACATACTCATAAAGCGATGCTTCGCCGCGTTTTTCCAAATTGTAGTCAAGCATGAGCCTATCACCTGACCTTATTAAGCCATTCAATCTGGTATTAGTCTGACCTTGTTATTATCTTGAAAACTGAGTATTTCGCCATACCCAGCTCCCCGATAGGATGTTCCGTCAAGCAATGCACATGCCAACCAAGGGAGCAACCATGGCAGAACAGACCAGCAAGGCCGATCGCGTCAAACTCAATCGCGAGCTCGCGCAGATGCTCAAGGGCGGCGTCATCATGGACGTCACCACACCCGAGCAGGCGCGCATCGCCGAGGAGGCAGGCGCCTGCGCCGTCATGGCACTCGAGCGCATTCCGGCCGATATCCGTGCCGCGGGCGGCGTCTCGCGCATGAGCGACCCCAAGATGATCAAGGGCATCCAGGAGGCCGTCTCCATCCCTGTTATGGCCAAGTGCCGCATCGGCCACATTGTCGAGGCGCAGGTCCTGCAGGCCATCGAGATCGACTACATCGATGAGTCCGAGGTTCTCTCCCCTGCCGATGACGTCTATCACATCGACAAGACCCAGTTTGACGTGCCGTTTGTCTGCGGCGCCCGTGATCTGGGCGAGGCGCTGCGCCGTGTTGCCGAAGGCGCCACGATGATCCGCACCAAGGGCGAGCCGGGCACGGGCGACGTGGTCCAGGCCGTGCGCCACATGCGCAAGATCCAAAAGCAGATCCGCGACGTTGTTGCCCTGCGTGACGACGAGCTCTTTGAGGCAGCCAAGCAGCTGCAGGTTCCGGTCGAGCTGGTGCGTGAGGTCCATGCCACGGGTAAGCTTCCCGTCGTGAACTTTGCCGCCGGCGGCGTAGCGACCCCCGCCGACGCCGCGCTGATGATGCAGCTGGGCGCCGAAGGCGTCTTTGTCGGCTCGGGCATCTTTAAGAGCGGCGACCCCGCCAAGCGCGCAGCCGCCATCGTCAAGGCCGTGGCCAACTTCACCGATGCCAAGCTCATTGCCGAGCTTTCGGAGGACCTGGGCGAGGCCATGGTGGGCATCAACGCCGACGAGATCGAGATTATCATGGAGGAGCGCGGACGCTAGTCCAGCAGAAAGGATCGCACATGAGCGATTATGCAGACCAAACGGTCGCCGTGCTGGCGGTCCAAGGTGCTTTTGCCGAGCACGAGGCGAGGCTGTCCGAGCTGGGCGCACGTTGTATTGAGCTGAGGCAGGCGGCTGATTTGAAGCAGGACTTTGACCGTCTGGTACTTCCCGGCGGCGAGTCTACCGTTCAAGGGAAGCTGCTTGATGAGTTGGGCGTGCTCGAGGAGCTTTGTGCCCGTATCGCTGAAGGCATGCCCGTCCTGGGCACCTGCGCCGGCCTGATTCTGCTGGCTCACGACCTTGCCGCCCATGACGATAAGGGCACGCCGCGTTTGGCAACCATGGATGTACTTGTCGAGCGCAATGCCTACGGCAGGCAGCTCGGCAGTTTTCGAACCAAGGGGCAGGTAGCCGGCATCGACGGTGAAGTGCCGCTGACATTTATCCGCGCGCCCCGAATCGTCGAGGTCCACGGCGACGCCAAGGCCTTAGCGAAAGTCGACGGGCGCATCGTCGCCGCCCGCCAGGGCAACCAGCTCGGCGTAACCTTCCACCCCGAACTCGACGAAGACACCCGCCTCCACGAACTGTTCCTACAAATGTAGGCATCGAAATCAACAAGCGAAACGAGAGTGGATAATCTCCCACCTTGAGCATGAATATGGGCTCATACCGGGAGATTATCACTCTCATTTTTTGGTACAAATGATTCCTTGGGGATGCCGATGTTTTGGTACCGACAGACACTATGACCCAATCCGAGGGCACTAAAAAGATAGGAGCCCCCGCTCGTGACCGCGGGTCGGGGCTGCGACAATGATGTTGAAGTGCCATAGGCGCAGCCGCGCCGCAACGAGGTTGGGAGGCTCCCATGCCAAAGTATTCTACCGCGTTCGGGATGGACGTCCACCTGAGGTCGACCACCGTCTGCGCCCTCGACGCGGACACCGGCGAGGCCGTGACGAGGAGGTTCCCCGGCAACCCCTGGGGCGAGATCGCCGGGTGGATGGATGGGTTCCCCGGGCCGTCGCTCGCGGCCTACGAGAGCGGCTATCTCGGCTTCGCCCCGCAGCGGGAGCTCGCCGGGCTCGGCGTCGAGTGCGTCGTCGCCGCGGTCTCGAAGATCCCCAGGTCGGCCGCCGACTCGGCCTCCAAGAACGACAGGAACGACGTGTTAGCGTCAATCTATTTTTCACCAGTTTCGCTAAACAGGCGTGCCGTTCGCGCAAAGGCGGTTTCACCGGTTGCGCTAACGTATTTTCACCGATTCCGGTCACGGCTTGACGGGACCGTCCCTCGGCAGGTCCTTCAGCCTGTAGGACCTGCCCGTTATCTTGACCAGGTGGCAGTGGTGGCACACCCTGTCCGCGATCGCGCTCGCCGCCACGTCGTCCCCGAACACCCTGCCCCAGCCGCTGATCCCCACGTTGGTGGTGATGATCGTCGAGCGCTGCTCGTAGCGCGTCGATATCAGCTGGAACAGCAGGTCCGCGCCCGCGCTACCGACGTCGAGGTAGCCGAGCTCGTCGATGATCAGCAGCCTCGAGTGGGCGTAGTACTTGAGCCTCTTCTTGAGGATGCCGCGCGACGAGGCGTCCTCCAGGTCCTCGACGAGCCGGGCGCAGTCCACGAACCTGACCTCGCGCCCCGCCCTGACCGCCTCGATGCCCAGCGCGACGGCGAGGTGCGTCTTGCCCACGCCGGGGCTCCCCACGAACAGGACGTTCTCGGCCCGCTCGACGAACCTCAGGGTCGCGAGCTCCTCGATCTCGGCGCGCGGGACCGACGGCTGGAAGTCCCAGTCGAAGTCCGCCAGCCCCTTGACGTAGGGGAACCCCGACGACCGTATGCGCTGGCTGGTAATCCTGACCTCCCGGGCGGCGACCTCGACGCGCGTCATCTCCTCGAGGGCGGAGGCGAAGCCCCGCTCGCCCGCGGCGACCATCCTCACGTAGTCGGGCAGGGACGCCGCCATCTCGTGCAGCCCGAGCGCGGAGAGGTTCGCCTGCGCCCTGATCGAGGGGCTACCCTCCGCGACGGCGCCCATCACGCCCCTCCGAGCGAGTCGAGCAGCGCGAGGTTGGCGCGCGCGGCCTCGGCGATGTCCGCGTCGGCCAGGCCGCGCTTCCCCTCGAGGGCCTGCCCATAGTGGTCGGGGTCGTAGTTGATGGGCCTCGACGGCCCGGACGCGGCGTCGTGGACGGCGACCTCCTCGCCGGCCATCCTCACCACGACCTGGCCGCCGGGCATCGCTATGACGCTCACGCGCCGGCCGATGCAGCGCCTGGGCACGGACCACTCCCTGCCGGCGGCCCTGACGAGCATGGTCGGCGGGACGGTCTGGACGCTCACGTCGCCCACCATCGACTCGAGGAGACGGAGGTTCCCGATGGGTCGCAGGCTCTCCTTCTCCCGCATGAACAGCGCGTCAGGCGGCAGGCCGGTGGTGCGGTTCGGCTCCGAGTTTGCCTGGGCCTCGATCCGGGCCACCGCCTCGGCGAGGCCGCTCCACCCGGTGAACTCGCCGCCGTAGGCGAGCAGGCGGTTCAGGAAGCGGTTGGCCGACTCGTCCTTGCCCTTGGTCTGCGGCGAGCGCGGCGCGCAGAGCCTGAGCTCGAAGCCGGCCTCCCGCGCGAACCGCCACGCCCTCTCCTGCCTGGTCCTCCTGCGGCCCGAGACGGTCACCAGGCACGACATGTTGTCCGTGATGCACTCCTCCGGGACGCCGCCGAGGCGGGTGAAGGTGGCGAGCAGGCAGGACAGCAGGTCGTCGAGCGTGCGGCTCCTGACCGGTATGAAGCGGTGCTTCCGGGAATAGCCGAGCGTCGCGGTGAACACGCTGAACTCGAAGACCTCGCCCTCCGAGTCGACGAGCCTCATGCCCTCCTTCCAGTCGAACTGCAGCTGCCTGCCCGGGGGCGTCTCGAACCGCGGGTGCGGCTCGCGGCCGCCCACACCCCCGAAGGGCACGTCGCGGCCCCGGCACCATGCGGTGAAGGCGCCGTACCCGGGCAGCCCCTCCCCGCGGCCCTCGCGCAGGAACGCGTACACGGCCATCTTGGTCATCCCGGGCAGCTGGGCCTTCGCGCGGATCACCTCCTCGAGCGGGTCGAAGGCGCTGCCCCTCGCGGACCTCCCGTCGGCGGCGGCCTCGCCCTCCCGCCAGTACTTGGCGACCGTGTGCCGGTCCATGCCGTGCCTCCTCGCGATCTCGCTGAAGTTCGGCTTCGCGCCGGACCCCCTGTAGACGTTCAGCTCTCCCATTACGTTTCGCTCCATATCCCGCTCCTCCCGGGTCGGATACCCGATCGGAGCATAGTTCCGTTAGCGCAGTTGGTGAAAGTACGTTAGCGGGGTCGGCGAAAGCGCGTTAGCGCATTCGGCGAGATGCGTTTGCGAAAGTGGTTAATTTTAGATTAGCGCTAACACGACGCCGCCAGGATGGCCAAGGCGATACTCGCCCACGACATCTCCCCCGTATGGGTCCCCTCCCCCGAGGTCGAGGGCATCAGGGACCTCGCCGGCGCCTACGACGGGGCGACCGCGCGCCTGGCGACCGCCAAGCAGCGGCTGCTCGCCTTCCTCGCAAGGCGGGGGTTCGTCTACGGCGGCACCACGCCCGCCGGCAACCCGAGGAAGTACTGGACCTACGACTTCCTGAGGTGGCTCGACAAGGCCAGGCCGGAGGACGATGGCGGGGTTCGGACGCTCGCCGCCCTGAGGAACGAGGTCGAGGCCGCGGCGGAGGCCCGGGCGGACCTGCTCTCCGAGTACAGGGCCGCCGTGGATGCCAGCCCGATCGCCGCGGAGGTGGCCGCCCTCCAGTCGATCAAGGGCTGCGCCTTCGCGCTGGCCGCGGCCTTCTCGGCCGAGGTCGGCGACTTCACGAGGTTCCGTTCCGGAAGGCAGGTCACGGCCTATTTCGGCCTCGCGCCGAGTCAGAGGTCGAGCGGCGACTCCGTGCGGCTCGGAGGCATCAGCGGCGCGGGCAACGCGCTCGTGAGGAAGCTGGCCGTTGAGGGCTCATGGTGCTACGCCGCGGCACGGCACCAGCCGAAGCTCATGCCGAGGGACACGGGCGTGCCCCTCGAGATAAGGATGCACGGGAGGAAGGGGTCCGAGCGGCTCCTGCGGCGGCGCGAGGAGATGCTCGCCCGCGGCATGCCCGCGGCGAAGGCCAACGCGGCCACCGCGGCCGAGCTCGTGAGGTGGCTCTGGGCCCTCGGCATGATGTGCCGGGAGGGCGCGGAATAGACATGGCCCCCGTCCCGGCGAGCCGGGCGGCCTTCGGGGACACCCCCTATTTCGCTGTGCGCGCGGAGCCCTCCGCATGCGCCTAGACAGAGTTGGGGAACCCCGCCGAAGGAATGGAGTGCGGGCCGACAGAACGGTATCCGCGGATATGAGACTGAGCCGAAGGCGTCGATGACATGCCGGGGGCGGACCGGGACGGGTTAACGGCAGGCCCCGCCGACCGATTGCAAGCGGTCGGCGGGGCCATTGTGGCTCTTGACAGCGGATTGGGTCATATGAGCGAGCGCCCACCAGAGCGAACAAATTGACATGAAAAGAGGACGGCATAGACCTTCTGGTCATGCCGTCCTCTTTGAATGACAAGTTGTCGCTCTGGTGGGCGCGCAGCGTCAACTAGTTACGCGGTTCGTAGAACCGCGTAACCCCCTAGAAACGGTTGCCGCGGAAGCCGCCGCCGTTGCGGCCGCCACGGTCGCCGCCGCGACCGTGGCGGTCGTTACCACGGTTGCCGCCGAAGCCGCCGCCGTTGCCACCGCGATCGCCATAGCCACCACGGTTGCCGCCAAAGCCGCCGCGACCGCCACGGTCGCCGCCACGGTCACCAAAGCCGCCGCGGCCACCGCGATCGCCACCGCGACCGCCACGGTCGCCGCCACGGCCACCGCGATCACCAAAGCCGCCGCGACCGCCACGGTCGCCGCCACGGCCACCGCGATCGTCACGGCCGCCGCGAGGACCGCGGTCCTCGTCCAGGCCCATGGCGACGAGCGGAGCGATAACCTTATCGAGAGCGGCCATCAGCTCGGTGGCCTCCTCGTAAGAAAGCTCGGGCAGGAGCTTCTCCTTCTTGTTGGCAAGCTCGACCAGGCCCTCAGCGGCATCCTCGGCAGCGAAGACGACGATCTTGCGCATATCGCCCTCGGCGTCGTCGATGCGGCCGACCAGATCGGCAGCCTCGGCCTCGGCCATCAGGCCATCGAGCTCACGGAGGCGCATGCCCAGCAGGTCGGACATTTCCTTCTGCTCCATCTTGGGCTTGAGGTCAAGAAGCTTGATGGCGCGCTCGATGTTCGCCATGCGCTCGGCCTTGGCCTCCTCCTCCTTAGAAATAGCAAAGCGACGGCTACGCAGCAGGCGGGCGGCCTTCTGCATCTTGTCCATCAGCTCTTCGTCATCGTAATCAACGGCGGCCTCGACAACCTCGGCCTCCTCCTCGGCGGAAACCTCGTCAGCAGCCTCAACCTCGGAAGCTTCGGTCTCCACGGTCTCGACTGCCTCAACCTCGGCAGCCATGGTCTCGTTCTCGGTCTCGTTCATGATCTCTTCGTTCTCGGACATGAGACTCCTTCTTGGCCCTCTCGGGCATCATCGCCCCATTCGCGGGGCCCGTCGCGCACTCTTTGCGCTTTAAACATTCATGCCTCTCGGCAAAACGTCCATTAGTTTATGGTGTCGCCATCCAATCTAGCTGCAGAATCTATGTGCACACATTAATGCGACATGTGTGACTCGCGACGAGCGTACACCAGCGATGTCACGAACCCGACCACGGCAATTACAGCCGCCACGCGCACGGCAGCTGCAAATCCAATCGCTTGGGTAACGTCGGTCGCAATGCCAGCGGCGCCGGCAGTCGCCGCAGAACTCGAGAGCAGGCCGATAAACAGCGACGGGCCAAACGATGCGGCAATCATGTTCCACGTGTTGAGCAATGCCGTTCCGCGAGGATGTTCAGCGGCAAGCAGCGTCTCCAAGCCGGCCGTCTGCGAGGGGCTCAGCACCAAACCGACTCCGGCATACACTACAACGGTCAGTGCCACGACAACGCCGATGTTCATGCTTGCCGCCGTCATCGAGATTGCAGTCTGCCCCACGGCAATCAGGGCAAAGCCGACCGGCAGCAGCGGCCATGCGCCACGGGCGTCCATCACGCGTCCGCCCACAATCGAGGTCACGGCGTTGCAGGCAATTGCCGGCAAAATGAGCAGGCCCGCAACAAGTGCGGTCATGCCGTATGTGCCCTCAAAATAGAGCGGCAACAAAACACTCATCGAGAACGTTGTCATCATCGACACCACCACAAGCAGGCACGCAGGCCAAAAACGAACGCTCGCCATGGGACGCACGTTAAGCACCGGATGCTCGAGTTTGAGCTGGCGGGCCGCAAACAGGCCGAGCAGCACAATGGCGGCGATAAGCGTCACGATGCCGGCAATCAGATTGGTCGAGAACTCGCCTACGGAATACACAAATGCCGTAATGCCGGCGGCGAGCAAAACAACCGACAGAATATCAAGCGTGGTGTTCGAGCGCTCTCCGACATTCTGAACAAGCTTTACGCCCGCCGCAGCGACCACAATGCCGGCCACCAGCGGCACTACGAACACCGCCCTCCAGCCAAACAACGTGCACATAAGACCGCTGATCACAGGTCCAAACGCCGGCCCTAGCGTAATGCAGGCACCACCCAGGCTCAGATACAGACCGAGCTTCTCGCGCGGGGCGCAAGACAGCACCACGTTCATCATGAGCGGAAACAAGATGCCCGATCCCGCAGCCTGCAAAATACGACTTGGCAGCAAAACGCTAAACGACGGAGCGATCAGACACAGGACTTCGCCGGCGACCATACATCCGCATGCGAAAAACAACAGCTTGCGCGTCGAGAAACGGCCGGACAGGAAGGCCATGATGGCCGTAAAAATCGACGTCACGATCATGTAGCCCGAGACGAGCCACTGTGCCGTGGTGGCACTCACCGAAAAGGCTGCCATAATGTCGTGCAACGCCACGTTAATGATGTTCTCGTTAAACGCGGCAACAAAGGCTGCAATATACATTACGACGAGAATCGCCGCAGAGGCCGATGGCGTTACTTGAACTTGTTGCTGAGATTTGCTCCCCATGCATTTCCTTCCTCTTGGAACGACAGTCGCATCGCCCCAGAGGAACGGTCCAGGGCGAAAAATGAGCCCTAGACTTACGCCAGACGCCGTACACGACGAATCTGGCAACATGGTCCAACGTTGAAAGATTGTAACGCGGACGCGCAGCTTTCCTTCCGCGCTATTATTAAAAGTCCACGAAAGCATAAGACATGAGGAGCCCGCCATGATTAAGCCCATCATGAAATCCGAGTTCTTTTTGCGTCTACCTTCCGAAGACGCGGGGCCCGACGACGCCGTGACCGGGCAAGACCTCCTGGATACGCTCCACGAACATGAACACGAGTGCGTGGGGCTCGCCGCCAACATGATCGGTGTGCGCAAACGCATCATCTGCGTAAAGGACGGCAACAGGGCGCTCCTGATGTACAACCCTCAAATTCTTGAGCAGGTCAATGCCTATCAGACGAGCGAAGGATGTCTCTCGCTGATCGGCGAGCGTCCCTGTACCCGCTATCGCCGCATTAAGGTGGAGTATTTGGACGAGAACTTCGTCCACCGCATCAAAAACTTCTCGGGCTACACCGCCGAGGTCATCCAGCACGAAATCGACCACTGCAACGGGATTGTTATTTAGTTCCGCCGATTCAAGAAAGCTCCCTGCAGCAAAACAACTGCAGGGAGCTTTTCATAGTGCGGAGTTTCTATCCCCTACGACTGGCGGTAATGGTCAAAGAAGTCGGCGAGGTCTTCGAGGGACTCTTTGAGTACTTCCATGCGCGGCAGGTACACGATGCGGAAGTGGTCGGGCTCAGCCCAGTTGAAGCCGCCGCCGCGCGTGATCAGGATCTTCTTCTCGTGCAGCAGGTCAAGGGCGAACTGCTCGTCATCGGTGATGTTGAACTTCTTCACATCCATCTTGGGGAAGATGTAGAACGCCGCACGCGGCTTAACCACCGAGATGCCGTCAATCTTGTTGAGCGCCTCATACACAAAGTTGCGCTGCTCATAGACACGGCCGCCGGGACGGATGTAGTCGTTAACGGACTGATGACCACCGAGTGCCGTCTGAACGATCGACTGAGCCGGCACGTTGGAGCACAGGCGCATGTTGGAGAGCATGTTAATGCCCATGATGAAGTCGCTCATGCAGCGCTGGTTGCCCGAAAGCACCATCCAGCCAATACGATAGCCCGCAATCATGTGAGACTTGGACAGACCGCTAAAGGTAACGCAGGGCAGGTCGGGGGCGAGCGAGGCAATCGAGACGTGCTCGTAGCCGTCCATGCACAGGCGGTCGTAGATCTCATCGGCAAAGATCATCAGCTGATGCCTGCGCGCAATCTCGACGATGCCCTCGAGCACCTCGCGCGGATAGACGGAACCCGTGGGGTTGTTGGGGTTGATGATGACGAGGGCTTTGGTCGCACTCGTAATCTTGGACTCCATATCCTCCAAGTCGGGATACCAATCCGCCTGCTCATCACACAGATAATGTACGGGATGACCGCCGGCAAGGGTTGCGCACGCCGTCCAGAGCGGATAGTCGGGGCTGGGGATCAGAATCTCGTCGCCGTTGTCGAGCAGCGCGTTCATCGAAAGCTGAATGAGCTCGGACACGCCGTTGCCCGTGTAGATATGCTCCATCTGAACGTTGGGCAGGCCCTTGATCTGCGAATACTGCATGATTGCCTTGCGCGCGGAGAACAGGCCACGCGAGTTGGAATAGCCTTCGCAGTCGGGCAGCTGCTGGCGCATGTCCTTGATGACCTCATCGGGTGTGCGGAAACCGAAGGGCGCCGGGTTGCCGATATTGAGCTTGAGGATGCGCTCGCCCTCGTCCTCCATACGGGCGGCCTCGTCGACGACGGGACCGCGCACGTCATACAGGACGTTGTCGAGTTTGGTGGATTTAGAAAAAGTACGCATGGTGGTGCTCCTTGCAATTTGAGCTGAGGGATGGGGTTCGGGCTTGGAATCGTTGCGGGGTGATGATGCCTCGCCTTGATCGGCGTCGCCGGCGAGCAGCCAGGTAACATCGACCTCCAAAATACGGGCGAGCAGCTCAGCCACATCGCGCCGCGGGATCGTCTTGCCGCTCACATATTGGCTCATCTGACTCTTGCCGAGTTTTTTGCCGAGCATCTCCGATGCGCGGATTACGTCCGACTGGCGAACGTCGCGATTGGACATAGTCTGTCGCAGGCGATCGCTAAACGTCTCTTGGGCCACTAGAACCTCCTTGCTGGCAAAGTTCAATTTATAGAACACGAATTGAACCTGGGTTCAATTTAGCAAGCAGTATAGCGCGGCACCTCATTCGAAAGTTCAATTTCATAAGAAAATGTACCGGACTCCGAGATTTGCCCAAAGCGGACAATGGCGTGTACGCGTTTAGAGGTATTCAAGGAATCGAGCGGCGGCAAGCGAAACGTCAGCCGTGCGATATATCGCATTGATCTGCCGATGGGGATGTCCCTCGAGCGAACGCACGGCAACATCGAACTGACAGCGGCGCAAGATGAGCGCGGGAAGAATGCTCACGCCCAGGCCGTCCTCGACCATGGCCATAATCGCATAGTCATCCCAGGTCGACAGCTTGGAGCACACCGTCAGTCCCGCCCGACGGAACAGCGGCGTAATCTCATCATCGGTGCCGCGTTCTAGCAGAATAAACTGCTCGTTGGCTAAATCGGCAAGAGAGACGACCTCCGCCGTGGCAAGCAAAGAATCTGCCGGCACTACTGCCATCAACTCGTCGCGCACCAAAGACCGCGATGCCATGCCGTTTTCTCGGGGTTCACGCGGGATAAAGCCCAGGTCACAACGACCCTCAGCCACCCATTGTTCAATCTCTGAGTAATCACCCATCAGCAACTCATAATCGACGTCCGGGTGATTGGCGCGAAAGCGCGCAATCACCGGCGGCAGCACGTGGGTCGCCACACTCGAAAACGTACCGATGCAGATTTTGCCACGCATGAGCCCACGCATCTCATCCACGCGTCGCTGCAGGCGGCCAAACTCTTCGCATAACGCCTCGACTGCCGGCATGACCTGCCGCCCGTCGGCAGAAAGCACCACGCCCTCGCGGCTGCGATCAAGCACCTTAAAACCCCAGTCTGCCTCAAGGTCGCCCACCATGCGGCTCACGCCCGACTGCGAATAGCTCAGGCGCTCGGCAGCACGCGTAAAGCTTCCGGCGCGCACGGTCTCGAGCAGCACCTGCATCTTTTGAATATTCGTTTCCACGGCGCCCCTCCACCTTTGCATGAATTTTTGTCATGTTTTCCATGCATTATATTCGCTTTTATTCTAAAGCCAGTTCACCCATAGTGAACATGTTCGGATATAGAGGGGATGTCAGCGCATGAACAACGGACTGTTTACGTACTTAGCAGCATTGCTATTGTTTGGCTCCAACGGCATCATCGCCGCCGCCATCGCACTGCCGAGCTCCGATATCGTGCTACTGCGCACGTTTTTGGGCGCCCTCTCGCTTGTCACTATCCTTGCCATCACCCAACGCCATAAACTGCAGGCGCCATCTCGTCCCCGCGAAGCCGCAGCACTCCTTCTCTCGGGAGCCGCGCTGGGCGCCAGCTGGATTTTTCTGTTCCGCGCCTACCAGACGATCGGCGTCGGCGTATCCTCGCTGCTGTACTACTGCGGCCCCATCATTGTCATGGCGCTCTCCCCGCTCATCTTCGGCGAAAAGCTGACCGGTGGTAAAATCACCGGCTTCATAGCCGTCGCCTGCGGCGCCTTCCTCATCGCGGCCCAAGGCCTCGGCGGCAATATGCCCATCGCAGGTATCGTGTGCGGCATCGCCTCGGCCTTCTGCTACGCGTTGATGGTCATTGCCAGCAAGGGTGCGCCACACATCGAAGGCCTCGAGAACTCCACGCTCCAGGTGAGCGCCGCCTTTGTGACCGCGCTGGTCCTCACGCTCATCACGCAGAGCGCTCCCTCATTCCTGTCCACCGGTGTCGCCGCCAGTATTGATTGGCGCGCCGTTGCCATGCTCGGCATTGTCAACACCGGCATCGGTTGCCTGCTCTACTTTAGCGCCGTCGCCAAACTGCCCGTGCAGACCGTCGCCGTCGTCGGCTACCTCGAGCCGCTTTCGGCGGTCGTGTTCTCGGCCGTCCTTTTGGGCGAAGCCATAACACCGGTCCGCCTGATGGGTGCCGCGCTTATCATCGGCGGCGCGATTTTTTGCGAACTCGCCGGCAAACGTGCAAGCGCCAAGGCTGGCATCGCCCAGACAGCGCGTGCTTAATAGCCCTGCTCTGAAATGCTACCTGCGTATATGAATAATCCCCAGATGGGGATTATTGTCTAAAACACCCCGATGTGCCAAACTGCTCTTATATGTATAAAGATGGCATAAAGGTCTACTGCTCTTGGCAGAGACCGGATGTCTAAGGGAGTCCACGTGGCACACAACAAGCTGGAGGCAAGCCTCCAAGACCAGCATAGTCAGGGCGGGCATGGCGCCATCCCCCTCTCCGCTGGCATGTTGCTCGTAACGCTCGGCGTCGTCTATGGTGACATCGGCACGAGCCCCATGTACACCATGAAATCAATCGTCGCCAACAACGGCGGCATCGGTACCGTCAGCGAGGACATGATCCTGGGCGCGCTTTCGCTCGTCATCTGGACCATGACGCTCGTGACCACGGTCAAGTACGTGGTAATCGCCATGAAGGCCGACAACCACAACGAAGGCGGCATCTTCGCCCTGTTCAGCCTCGTACGCAAGGTGGCACCATGGCTGATTCTGCCCGCCATGATCGGCGGTGCGGCACTGCTTGCCGACGGCATCCTCACCCCCGCCGTCACGGTCACCACAGCCATCGAGGGTCTGCGCACCATCGAATGGGGCCATGCGCTTTTGGGTGACGGCCAGACCAACGTCATCATTATTACCATCATCATTATCTGCGGCCTATTTGCCATGCAGCGCGCCGGTACCTCGTCGATCGGTAAGCTCTTCGGCCCGCTCATGACGCTGTGGTTCCTGTTCCTGGCGGGCGCCGGCCTGTTCAACATGCTCGGCAACCTGTCCATCTTGCGCGCGCTCAACCCCATCCGCGGCATTATGTTCCTGTTCTCGCCCATCAACCATTCGGGCATTATGGTGCTCGGCTTTGTCTTCCTGTCGACAACCGGTGCCGAGGCACTCTACTCGGACATGGGCCACGTGGGCAAGGCAAACATCTATGCATCCTGGCCATTTGTTAAGGCGGCCCTTATCCTCAACTATCTGGGTCAGGGAGCTTGGCTACTCGCCAATAACTCCAACCCCCAGATGCTCGCGATGGATATCGTTAACCCGTTCTATATGATGCTTCCCGAGCCCCTGCGCCCCTTTGCCATTGTGCTTTCGGCCGTGGCGGCCATCATCGCCTCGCAGGCGCTCATCACCGGCTCGTTCTCGCTGGTATCCGAGGCAACGCGCCTCAACCTTATGCCGCACCTGCGCATCCACTACCCCAGCGACACCAAGGGTCAACTCTATATTCCGCTCGTCAACAACATCATGTGGGTCGGCTGCATCTTCATCGTGCTGCTGTTCCAGAACTCCGAGCGCATGGAAAGCGCCTACGGCCTCGCCATTACCGTGACCATGCTCATGACCACCACGCTTTTGACGAGCTATATCGCTGGCATTCTCAAGCACAAGCTGGGCGCCTGCGTCTTCGCCCTGCTCTTCGGTGCCATTGAGCTGTGCTTCTTCGCCTCGTGCCTCACCATGTTCTTTGACGGCGGCTACGTCATGATCTTCCTGGCCGCACTGCTGTTCGGCCTTATGTATGTGTGGCGCCGTGGCACCGCCATCGAGCGCACGCAGACGATCCTGCTGCCCGTCTCCAAGTACATCGACCAGCTCAATCGCCTGCGCAATGACGAGACCTATCCCGTGCTCGCTGACAATCTGGTATTTCTCACCAACAGCCCCGACCCGCTCACGCTCGACCGCGACGTGCTCTATTCCATCCTGGATAAGCATCCCAAGCGCGCCAAGGCATATTGGTTCATTAACGTACACGTTACCGATGAGCCCTATACGCACGAGTATTCCGTCGAGACCTTTGGCACAGACTTCCTCTTCCGCGTTCGCCTGGACCTGGGCTTTAAGGTCAACCAGCGCGTCAACGCCTATCTGCGTCAGATCGTCGGCGACTTGATGGCATCGGGCGAGCTGCCGCCGCAACATCACACCTACTCCATCTACGAGACACGCGGCAACGTGGGTGACTTCCGCTTTTGCATGCTGCGCAAGATGCTTGCCCCCGAAACGGACATCAACCGCAATGACCACCGCGTGATGGCCATCAAGTACGCCGTCCGCCGCGCCTGCGGAAGCCCGGCACGCTGGTATGGTCTTGAGAACTCGGCCATCATCATCGAGTACGTGCCGCTGTTTGCCCGCATGCGCCCGGCCGTTAAGCTCGTGCGCACCCAGGTGCCGCTCGAGGTTCAGATCGAAGAGGCCGAGGAAATGGAAGTCGACATCTTCTCGGACGACTTGGTCAACGGCAACGAGGCCGGTAGGGACATGAACGTCGATCCCACCGAGCTGCTCGAGAGCGTCGCCGATACGCCCGAACAGCAACTCGACGGACTCGAGAGCACCCAGTTCAACGACGCCAACTTCTAACACGCCACCAGCCATTGACGACAACGGCCTCGCATCTCATAAGAGGTGCGAGGCCGTTTTATGTCGCAACGGACCAGTGAGCTACGAACGACGCGGCTCGGGAACCACGAGCCTATCGGGGCTCGCGCCCTCGGCATCCATCAGGCTCACGTAGCGAATCGACGGATCCCCATACATCGCGTAGTAATAATTGCCCGTGCGCGCGCTAAAGCATCCGGTGTAGATAGTCTTCTCGAACTTGCCATCGCCCATCCTGGACGCTCCCTCGATCATCACCACTCCCTCGAGCGAGCGGAACATGCGAACGACGTTTTCGGTCTCGCTCTCCTTTTGCGGGTAATTGGCATTGAGGTACGCCGCCTTTACAAAGCGGCTCGGCGAATAGCAGTCACCCGGAATACCGCGCATGCCGGCGCCCGCGCCATAGGGCTTGAGCTCGGCGCCACGCCATGTCGCCGTCTGCGGAAAATCGCTTGTGGCGGTGATATAGGTGCGCAGGTTTTCCATGTGCCACGGGAAGGTCGGCTGGTTGGCAAGGGTGTCAACCGGATCGTCGTATACATGCAGGCCGTCAGCCATCACCTCGACCACGATGCTGCGCTGGCTGTCGCCGATAATCCAATGGAGCAGTGACACGCCCAGCCCCTCTCCGGCAGATTTGGCGACAATCACCGTGTCGCGCAGCGCGGCCTCGACCTCATCGACCGTCGAGAACGTCGCTGCCACCCACAGGGGAAACTCATAGGCCGCGATATTGGTCTTGCCGTCGACAGGGCCCTCGGCATACTCGGCATAACCCGGGAAATTGAGACCCGCCACGGCGAGGCCCGCATCGTTGCCGCAATCGAAGAACATAGGGTAGTTCCTGTAATCGATGCACATACCGATCACCGCGTGCGCCGCTGTCGCGTCGTCGATAAACGAATACGGAATGTGAAACCCGCGCGGCATCACGCGAACCTGTTGGCCGTAGTCAAAGCTCCAGTCGAGATTGCGGCCCAGATACATGTGGCCAGAATTATCGGTAAATCGAATACTCGTACACATAGCGCCTCCTAGCTTTACGTTCTTGCTAATTTCATTGTCTCCAAACAAAAAGGCGCTAAACACAAAAGCCCGGACATGACAACAATGTCATGCCCGGGCCAAAAGAGACGAAGTGCGGTGCTTTGGTCCCCTTAGACCAACTTTCCAAGACAGTGATCGATCATATGCTGGATCATCTGTGCCTCAAAGCCCGCGTAGTCGCGGCGGCACTCCTTCATCTTGCCGTCGACAATCTGGTCAAAGGCAACCTTGCACTTGATATAGCGCGTGGACTTGGTGACCTCCTCGTGCGTCAGGCAGCTCTCCTCCATCTTGCTGGCGCCCAGGCCAAACACCAGACGGGGGTTGTACAGCACATGGGGCTCGCCGGCGTCGTCCAGATAGACGCAGACCTTCTTGGTGACGCCGATCTGGTTGGCGGCAAGGCAGCCGGCATCGTCGAGCGACTTGATGGTATCGATCAGGTCCTGAGCAACCGACTCGTCCTCGACGGTCGCAACCTCGCAACGCTGGGACAAGATAGCCTCGTCGTGGCAAAGCTCTTTAATCATACGTTCCTCCATAGGGGTCGTTGTAACCGCTTAAGTATACGGTACCCACACGTTTTCATGCGAAAAATACCGTCCGTCTGCCACAAAGCGCCGAACATCAACATGCGAGGAACAACAGCGTCGTAAAGGGGCTATAGTGGGAGCGTTCGTGTCAATCGGCCTAAACTCGGGGCCGAACAAGGAAAGGGTATGCATGGACGAACTTTTTCACGTCAGTGAGCGCAAGTCCACAATCGGGACCGAACTCCGCGCTGGACTGACAACATTCCTGGCGATGGCCTACATCATCGCCGTCAACCCCGCGGTGCTCTCGGGCGCTGGCATCGATGCGGGAGCGCTCGCCTGCGCCACCTGCCTGGGCGCCGGCATCATGACCATCTGCATGGGCATCTTCGCCAACCGCCCGCTCGCCTGCGCGTCGGGCTTAGGCGTCAACGCGATGATCGCTGGAATCGCCACCACCGTCTGCGGCGGTGACTGGCACGTGGCCATGAGCGTTATCTTCCTTGAGGGCGTCGTCATCTTGCTGCTCGTGCTTTGTGGCCTGCGCGAGGCCATCATGGACGCCATCCCGGTTGTCCTGCGTCACGCCATCTCGGTGGGTCTGGGCCTGTTCATCGCCATGATTGGCCTGTGCGATGCCGGCATTATCACCGCTGGCGCCGGTACACTCGTCGGTCTGGGCGACATCACCTCCCCCACCTTCATCGTCGGCATCATCTCCATCCTGGTGACGGTCGCCCTCGCCTGCCGCAACGTCCCCGGCTCGCTGCTCATCGGCATCGTCGTCGCCGTCATCGCCGGTATCCCCCTAGGTGTGACCCAGGCCCCGACCGGTATCATCGCCCCGCTCGACTTCTCGAGCATCGGTGGCCCCATCGCCGACGCCGGCGGCGTGCCCGCCATCGTCAAGGTTCTTACCGACCCCACGCTCCTCGTCATCTCGTTCTCGCTGCTCATGAGTGACTTCTTCGACACCATGGGCACCGCGATGGCCGTGGCCAAGCAGGGCGAGTTCCTCACCGACGACGGCAACGTCGAGAATATCAAGGAGATCCTGATCGTCGACTCCGCCGCCGCTGCTGTGGGCGGTTTCATGGGCGTCTCCTCCATCACCACCTTCGTCGAGTCCACCTCTGGCGCTGCCGACGGTGGCCGCACGGGCCTCACCTCCGTCACCACCGGCGTGCTGTTCATTCTCGCCGCGTTCTTCTCCCCCATCGTCACCATCGTTTCCAGCGCCGCCACTTGTGGTGCTCTGGTCTACGTCGGCTACCTCATGATGAGCGAGGCCTCCGAGATCGACTGGTCCGACGTGTCGCAGGGTTTCCCGGCGTTCATGATTGTCGCCGGCGTGCCCTTCACCTACTCCATCTCTGCCGGCATTGGCTTGGGCTTTATCGCCTACGTGATCGTCGCGCTCTTTAAGGGCGAGGCCTCCAAGATCAAGCCGCTCATGTGGATCGCAGTCCTTGCCTTCCTCGTCTACTTCTTCGTAGCGTAACGGCATAGTCTGCTAAAACAAAACAACAAGGCGCGGAATCGCATCGAGCGGCTCCGCGCCTTTCTTTTAGCGTCTGCCCCCGTGCCAGCGTGCGACAATTGAGGCTGTCAATATCACAACACCGAGAGAAGCCTGCCTTGGAAGCGCATCATAAGCAGATAACCGTTTATTCAGAGTGTGCGGAAGGCGCGCCCGTCATCTACCTCCCCGTTGTCATGGGCGACGGTAGCGAAGTCTACGAGCGCTGCCGAGAGCTCGACTGCCCACCCTTCACCCTTGTCGCCATTGGAGGGCTCGATTGGAATCGCGAGCTGAGCCCCTGGGAATGTGACGGAACTATACGAGATGCTGAGCCCTTTGGCGGACAGGCGTCTGAGTTTCTCGATGAACTGCTGAATCAGATAATCCCAGAGGCCGAATCATCACTTCCCTGCCCGCCCACCTGGCGCGGCATTGCCGGCTACTCGTTGGCGGGTCTTTTTGCACTGTGGGCACTTTGGCAAACAGATGTCTTTGAGCGCGTGGCGAGTGCATCGGGGTCGCTGTGGTTCCCCGGCTTTATCGACTACGCGCGCGAGCGCACGATGACAGCTACGCCCGACGCTGCCTATCTGTCGCTCGGTAAAAAGGAAACCAAGACGCCCAACCGCATGATGCGGCACGTACTCGACGATACGCACGCGATGGAAGAGCTGCTTATCGAGCGTGACATTCCAACAACGCTGGAGCTCAACCCCGGCAATCATTTTGCCCAAACTGACCTGCGCATGGCGCGCGGCATCCACTGGATACTGACGCATTAAAAATGGCGTCCACGCGTACGCACGGGCGCCATTTTTTGATTTAGCTGAACGCAACTACTATTCGACAGTCTCCTCGAGTTCAGATACGGCGGGCGTCGAGGATTGGGACATGGAGGTCCTTTCATGATGGAAGGGCGATCAGGCATATCGGATAACCTGCCCGAACGATACGATCCGAACCATTGTACGTGATACGCCATGTCTCGCACGCGCCGTCACCTGCGAACGGTAACGTTACTTCCAAACGCGCTCGGCAATGCGCTTGACCAGCGCGATCTTTGCCCACTGCTCGTCCTCGGTCAGCTTGTTGCCAATCTCGCAGCTGGCAAAGCCGCACTGGGGCGACAGGTACAGGTTCTCGAGCGGCACGTACTTTGCGGCTTCGCGGATGCGCTCGACGATAACATCCTCGTTCTCGAGCTCTGCCGCCTTGGTGGTTACCAAGCCCAGCACGACCTTCTTGCCGGGGGCAACATACTTCAGCGGCTCAAAACCGCCGGCGCGCGGCGTATCGAACTCCAGGTAAAATGCGTCGACATCCTCGTTTGCGAACAGGTACGGCGCGATGGGGTCATAGCCGCCCTCGAAGGCATAGGTAGAGTGGTAGTTACCACGACACACGTGCGTGTTAATGACCAGGTCATCGGGCTTGCCATCGATGGCGGCGTTGTTGAGCGCCACACCCAGCTCGGACACCTTTTGCAGGTCAACCGGGCTCATGCCGGTCTTGGACACAAAGTCGGTATCGCAATAGATGCCCCAGGTGCAGTCATCAAACTGGATGTTGCGGCAGCCTGCTGCGTACAAGTCGGCGATCACCGTGCGATAAGCGGCTGCAATGGCGTCGGCAAGTTCCTCATCGGTCTTATAGACGGCACGCAGGCTCTCCTGCTGGCCGTCGCAGCGATCGAGCGTGACCTCAGAGAACGCCTGGATCGGCGCCGGGATGGTCTGGCGTGCAACGTGGCCCTCGCCCTCAAGTGCCTTGACAAACTTAAAGTGCTCGACGAAGGGGTGGTTCACGCCGCTGATGGGGCCGGTCACCACGGCGGTATCGGCCGTGGTCTCCTCGTCGTGGAACATATAGCCCGTACGTGAGGCACGGCGTTCAATGCCGTTGAGTCCCCACATAAAGTCGAGGTGCCAGTAGCTGCGGCGAAACTCGCCATCGGTAATCACCTGCAGGCCGGCGGCCTTTTGCTTGTCCACCAGGTCGCGAATGGCCTCATCCTCGACGGCCTTAAGACCGGCGGCGTCGAGTTTGCCCGCGGCGTAGGCGGCACGGGCGTCCTTCACGGCCTGCGGACGAAGAAAACTGCCGACGATATCGGCGCGAAACGGCGCGTTCGGTTGAATCGAAGTGCTCATAGATATCTCCCTTTGCATTGGTTGCTTTATCGAGACAGAGTATGGGCGCTCATGTGGTCATCGTAAAATATATGTTTATATAGGTTTGTTATTAGTTTTTTCTATACCGAGCAACAGCGGGACTCAGCCTCACATGGATATCTCGAAGTGAGCTAAATATGCTGACGAATCGCGTCGATATAGGCCTGCCCATAGCGCGTGAGCGTCGTATTTTTGCGCGTGATAATGCCAATCTCCATATACTCGTCCACATCGAGCGGAATCGAGATAATACCGGGGCCGTTAAGTTCATGGCTGATCACGCCCGAACACACCGTGTAACCGTTAAGGCCCATAGCTAGGTTGAACAGCGTCGCACGGTCACGCACGCGGATATTCTTGCGACGCTCAAAGGTCGAGGTCAGCTCCTCGGAATAATAAAACGAGTTATAGCTGCCCTGCTCATAGGACAGGAACGGGTAGTCTTCCAAGTCCTCGAGCGTCACGCTGGAGCGGCCCGCCAGCGGATGGTCGGCGCACACGAAGACATGCGGCGCGGCGCAGAAGAGTCCTTCGAACACGAGCTCGTTGGCCGCCAGCATGCGCTCGATGACCTCGCGGTTATGCTCGGATAAGTACAGGATGCCCAGTTCGCTTTTCATATGCGCGACATCCTCGATAATCTCGTGGGTCTGCTCCTCGCGCAGGGTAAAGTCGTAACGCGCGGCATCGAACTCGCGGATTACATCGACAAACGCGTTAACGGCAAAGGAATAATGCTGGCAGCTCACACTAAAGTGCGGCACCTGCTCGGATGCGCCCTTGTACTTGCCCTCGAGTAGGTCGGCCTGGTCGAGTACCTGACGCGCGTAGCCCAAGAAGGTCTCGCCTTCCTCGGACACAATGACGCCCTTGTTGGTGCGCTCAAAGATGTGCACACCCATCTCGTTTTCGAGATCGCGGATCGACGCGGTAATCGAAGGCTGCGACACAAAGAGCCGGCGCGAGGCCTCGGTGATGCTGCCGCATTCGGCAACCTTAACAACATACCTGAGCTGCTGAAGCTTCATGACGTTCTCCCTAGACGTTCGTGGCGCCAAGACCCGCCGCGTCCACCTGGCGCATAAACGACGGCATCTCCCCCGTCGCGGCGCAGGCGGCAATCTGATGCAGAGCCCCGGCGACCGCATCATCTGCCGCAGCGCCGATATGCCAGCGCGCCGCCGCCGTGACGACCTCGTTGGCATTAGCGACTGCAACGGAGTTGGGAACGGCATCGATCATGGGCAAATCGTTATCGGAATCGCCAAATACGGCCACCTCGTCGGGCGTCATGCCCATAGCGCGCGCCAGCTCCAGCGCAGCGCAGCCCTTGTCCCAACCAGCCGGAAGGATGTCAAACAGGCGCACGCGGTTGTTGGGAAACACAAGCGAGATTTCCGGCACCTCAGCGGCAACGCGCTCGCGTAACTCCGCGAGCTCCTCACGCGAACGGGCACTCCAGATATTCGCCTTAAACACCGTCGCATCATCGACGACGGGACGGCACGGAGCCTCTTCGCCTTTGAGCCACGCATTGCCGCCCGACTCCATAGCGCGACACACACGCTCGGGATCGCTCGTCACGCAGTAGGCATCGTTGCCCCAAAAGTCATCGCCCAGGCTATAGACTTTTAGAAATGTATCGTCGGTCTCTTGCTCCAGATAGTCAGCCAAACGCATCAGGGCATCGTTGTCGATTGCGCGCGAGGCGACTACTTCGCCGTCGACAAACATCACCTGGCCGTTACAGAACGCGCCAGTCGAAAAGCACTCGGAACGATTTTTGAACATCCAGCCCATCGCGGACGGCTGACGACCCGAAACCGGACCAAAGTGCAGACCCGCCGCCTGCATGGCATGAATACCCTCAATGGCGTAGTCGCTGACACCGTCATGTCCAGCCGGAATCAGCGTATCGTCCATATCGGTCAGCACAAGTTTGATCATAGAGCCCCCCGTCATTTTCACCGTAACCATTGTAACGACCTACCAATAAGGGACAGGTTTATTTTGGCAGGTTTTATCTGGGAAAATACAGCACCCCTGTTGCCACCTGCCAAAATAAACCTGTCCCTTTTTGGCAGGTGCGCTAGTATAGGGAACAACAGATTCGATGCGGGAGTGCCGGCGGTGCAAACCACAAGGCTGAGAGGGCATGGGGCCCAATCCTTTGAACCTGTCAGTTAATGCTGGCGTAGGGAGCATGCCGCCTTTACAGGGGCGCTGTCTATGCACAGCGCCCCTTTTCTATGCCAAGGAGGCATGTGCAGTGATTGATTCGGAACAGCTTAAACAACATATGGTCAAGGCCGTGGAGGAGATTCACGCCACCAATCCGATGGCCGGCTCCATCACCAACACGGTGACGATCGACTTTGTCGCCAACGCACAGCTCGCCGTGGGCGGATCGGCCGCCATGGTCTATCTGCCCGACGAGGGCGAGGCGCTCGTTGCCGGCGGCGGCGCCATCTATCTCAATATGGGCACGCTCTTCCCCATCTACGAGCAGACGATTCCCCGCGCGGCCAAGGCGGCACATGACGCCGGCAAGCCCTGGGTGCTCGATCCGGTGGGCCTGGGCATCGGTAGCCTGCGCACCCAGTTGGTAAACGAGCTCAAGCAGTACAAGCCCGCCATCGTGCGCGGCAACGCCTCCGAGATCATCGCGCTCGCCGGCCTGTGGGGTCTTGAGGGCGAGGCGGCCGATTTGAGCCGCGTACGCGGTGTCGATACCACCGACACGGTCGACGCCGCCCGCGATGCCGCCGTGGCGCTCGCCCGCTACACCGGCGGCGCCGTTGTGGTCTCGGGCGAAGTCGACCTGATCACCGACGGCATGACCGTGGCCAAGTCCCACGGCGGCAGCCCGCTCATGTCCAAGATCACCGGCTGCGGCTGCTCGCAGGGCGGCGTGCTCGCCGTGTACGCCTGCGCCGCCGACCCGTTTACGGCCGCCGTCTGCGGTACCGCCGTCTACAACGTTGCCGGCACGCGTGCCGCCGCCGTCGCCGATGCCCCGGCAAGCTTTAAGGTCGCCTTTATCGACGAGCTCTACCGCGCAACCGCCCAGGACATCGCCAGCAACCAGCTCGACCTCGAGGAGGCATAGGCCATGTCCGAGCCCGCAACCAATGCCGGCATGAACACGCTCATCGCTGTGGCCATCGCCCCGTGCGGCACCGGCGATGAGCTGTCCGCCGAGGTCGCCGAGGTCGTGCGCGTCATTCGCGAGAGCGGCCTCCCCAACCGCACCACCTCGATGTTCACCGAGATCGAGGGCGACTGGGACGAGGTCATGCAGGTCGTGCGCGACGCAACCTTTGTGTTGGCGAGCAAGGGCATCCGCACCGAAGTCGTGCTCAAAGCCGATATTCGGCCCGGATTTACCGACACCATGACCGGCAAGCTCGAGCGCATGGAAGCGCAGATCAAAAAGCAGGAGGAAGCACGATGAGCATCCGCGACAACCTTGATATCTCGGCCTATCTGGTGCTCGGCCCCGAAAATACGCTCGGACGCCCCGTGGGCGATGTGGTGGCCCAGGCACTCGACGCCGGCTTTACTTGCATTCAAGTGCGCTCCAAGGTGGCAAGCGCCCGCGAGATCATTGCGCTGACCGGCGACGCCGCACAGGCAATCGCACAGGCCGGCAAGACCGGTCAGGTCGCCCTGCTGATCGACGACCGTCTGGACTGTGTGCTTGCCGCGCGCGAGCAGGGTATTGCTGTCGACGGCGTGCACGTGGGTCAGAGCGACATCCCCGTCGAGGTCTGTCGCAAGCTGCTGGGCCCCGACGCCATCGTGGGCCTTTCGGCCCGTTGCGAGGAGATGCTCGAGTACGTCAAGACCGCCGACATGAGCCTAGTCGACTACCTGGGCATCGGCCCACTCCACGAGACCGAGACCAAGCGCGACTGCGGACGCGCGGCCGACGGCTCTATCATCACCAAGAGCTTTGAGGACCTGGCCGCACTCCACGCGGCAAGCCCCGTGCCCATCGTGGTGGGCGGCGGCGTCAAGACGGCCGACTTGCCGCAGCTTAAGGCAACCGGTGTCGATGGCTTCTTTGTGGTGAGCGCCGTCTGCAGTGCCGACGATCCCTACGCCGCCGCCAAGGAGCTCGTCGACACCTGGCAGCAGGCATAGGCATAGGCCGAGCAGTCGATTCGCAGCCTCGTATCTTCAGCAATGGAAAACGCATCCCAGCTTGGATCTCCATTCCGGGATGCGATTTCCGCATGCGGCTCCGTTGGGAAACCCCATCCCATTCCAGGCGCAAATTCTGGGACGCCGTTTCCAAAATCCGCCGTCGGGGAAACTGCATCCCGTTTTGGATGCCGATTCCGGGGCGCGCTTTCCGCTACGGGCCTCTCGCGGAAACCTCATCCCATTTTTAGCGCCGATTCCGGGATGCGCTTTCCGCCGAGTCCACGGCAGTTTGCTCTACTCTGCCAGATACGCTTCCAGCGCCGGCAAGGTCGCCTCCGCATCGTGGCGGCCGACCTGGTAGATACGCTCGAGCTCATCCGGCTCGCGGCACAGCGACGGCACCTTCACCGATTCGCTCGGCCGCACCACAAAGACCTCGCCGGCAGCCTCACGACGCGCCAAGTCATCGAGCGTGGCATTGTAGACCTCATGCCGATGATCGAGCGCTGCAACAAACTCCGGGTAGTGACGAAACACGCGCCGCAGCATGGGCATCACGCTGTTGGGTTGCTTCACAAAGCCCGCCGGCTGCGTGAGTACCACGATATTGCGGTCATACCCCTGCGCAAACAACCAAGCGCTGGGAATGGAATCAGCCACGCCACCATCCAGATACTTATGCCCGCCAATAGCAACGGGACGCGTCGCCACGGGAATCGCCGACGACGCCCGGATCCACTCGATATCGCGCTCGTCGCCATAGGGCAGGTCGTGGTAGACGGCCTTGCCCGTCTCGATATCGGTACACACGCACGTAAACCGCATAGGGCAGGCGCGATATGTCTCCAGGTCGATGGGATCGCGCTCGATGGGCACCTCGTGATAGGCAAAATCGGCATTGAACATGTCACCGGTTCGCAACCAGCTGGTCACACCCGCATAGCGCTTATCGGCACAATAGGCCTTGTTGTAGCGAATGGCGCGGCCGATCTGGCGCGATTTAAAGTTGTAGCCAAACGCCGCGCCCGCCGAGACACCCACCATATGGTCGCAGGTCAAACCGTGCTCCATCCAAACGTCGAGCACGCCCGCCGTATACATACCGCGGTAGCCGCCTCCCTCGAGCGCAAGCCCCACCGTGTGCGTCGTATCCGGCTGTGCCATGCGACCATCTCCGTTCCTGCGTTTTAAACCGGGACAAGTATACCCGTCAACATATATCGTCTCAGTCGCATTTTCATCGAACATCGCATCGTCGCGCTACCGCCTGTCGAATAATAGCCGTCCACAGCATGTGCACCCATATCCCCGCACTCGAGGAAAGCGGCTTTATGGTGACGCTCGACAAGCACATTTGGCAGATTGCGCCCGTCGACGGCGATCAAGGCCGCAGCACGCAGATCATTTCATCGATGCTCGAAATGGCGCAGTCGCTCCATCTGCCGGTCGTGGTCGAAGGCGTCGAGACAAATGAGCAGGCGAACATGCTACGACAAATGGGAGCCTGCCACGCTCAGGGCTTCCTCTACTACCGCCCCATGCCGGCAAAGGATTTTGAGGCATTGCTCGATGGTGGCAATAACAACTGATACGCTCGTGCGCAAAACGCCACCGCCGAAGGGGGCATTTGTCCCCATTGGCTAACTCATATCCCCAATTCAAGCCGAATTGGGGATATGATACAAACCGTTGTTCCGCCCAAGGAGGTTATCCATCATGAACGAGTCGTATCGCATGGGCGAGCAATCGATTATTGCCTATCTTCAGCGACTTGCGAATGGCATCTCGACCGCCGAACTCGATGTTGCCGCGCTGCCTGCTGAACTACGCGCCGTTGGCGAGCAACTGCAAAAGACGCATGCCATCCTGCAACAAGAGCGCCAGCTGCTTGAGCGCAACGCCTATATCGATCCGCTCACCAACTTGGGCAACCGCAACGGATTCGACCGTCACGTCGAGCAACTCTGGCGCAAAGGCGACCCCTTCACCTGCGCCTATATTGACATCGACCATCTCAAGCATTGCAATGATAGGTTTGGCCACGCCGAAGGCAATCGCTATATTCTGAGCATCTGCCGCACGCTCTCCGAAACCATGGAGCACGATGAGATGCTGTTCCGTATCGGTGGAGACGAGTTTGTGCTCATCTCGCTCTCCGCAAACGAGATTGAACTCGAGCAGCGCTTGGAGCAGGTACGTACCAGGCTGATCGAGGCGAGCTCAGGTGGCAAGGCGCCCATGATCGGCAGCTTTAGCTTTGGCTGCTCGCGCGTCGATCCACTTGCTGGCGACACGCGTCGCCAGATGACAATGGATGCCGATCGCAAGATGTATCGCTATAAGCTTATGCATCGTGTGCAGCAACCGAAAGACGATGACGCGCCGCAACGCCCAATCGTCGATCAGCTTCCCTGCAACGACCGGGTGTTCCAAGCGATCTCCATGAGCTCCGAGACGCGCTATCCGTTTATCCTCAATCTCGATACGGGAGAATCGCAATGGTCGGTTAACGCCGTGCGCGATTTTGACCTGCCCTCCCAGCACCCTTTTAACTCACTCGACATGTGGCTCGCCCGCGTTCATCCCGAGGACCGCGACAACGTACGTGTCGAGCTCGACATGGTGATAAACGGCACGTGGCACTTCCACTACATGCAGTATCGCGTAATGGATGCCACCGGAAAATACGTGCTTTGCGACTGCACGGGCTACCGCTTGGACGGCACCGATACCGAGCCCGGCATGTATGTGGGCATTATCATCAACCGAAGCTTGGCAGATACGACCGATTCCGTGACCGGCTTGGGCGATATTCACGCCCTGGTCAACGCCATTGGCGAAATGCGTCGCGTGGCGCGCAAGGCTGGTTTGATCGCCATCAAAATCGACGATATCGCTCAGGTCAATGCCCGCTTTGGCTTTGATGCGGGCGACCGCGTTTTGGCAGAATGTGCCGCCTGTCTGGTGGAATGCTCGCGCGGTAAGGGTCGTATGTTCCGCTCGACGGGGCCGATGTTCGTGGCTCTTTTCGACGACTTTGATCCCGAAGAAACCGATGCGATTGCAGAGGAAATCGAGCGGTTCCTGGGTTCGCCCGTGCTCTTTGGCCCATTTGAATATCAGCCGCTCATTCGCGTGGCCACGCTCCATCTGGACGGCGTCGACCGTCAGCCCGTTTCGATTTTGAACGAGCTCAAAGCGTTGCTCGGGAAAGCCGTGCAGGTGCCAGGTACCAAACTGGATTAGCACCGCGCCCACACCGCCTCCCCCATCGTGCGATAATCCTCTGCAGAAGTCACCGACAGCAGAGGGAGTTTGTGATGAAGGTTCTTTTGGTCAATGGCAGCCCCAAGGCAAACGGCAACACCGCCCGCGCACTCGCCGAAGTCGCCGAGCAGCTCATTGCCGAAGGCATTGATACCGAGGCGTTTCAGCTGGGCGCCAAGCCCATTCGCGATTGCATCGGTTGCGGCCAGTGTGGCAAACTTGGCGGTCGCTGCACCTTTGACGACGACGTGGTGAACGAGCTCATCGCTGCCGCCGAGCAGGCAGATGGCTTTATCTTTGGCTCACCCGTCTACTATGCGCACCCCAGCGGGCGCATCCTTTCGGCCCTCGATCGCGTATTCTATGCCGGAGGCAAAGCCTTTGCACACAAGCCGGGCGCTGCCGTCGCCGTCGCCCGTCGCGGCGGTACGTCGACGACCTTCGACGTGCTCAACAAGTACTTCACCATCAACCAAATGCCCGTGGTTGCTTCCACCTACTGGAACAACGTGTTTGGCCGCGTGCCCGGCGACGCCGATGGGGATGCCGAGGGCCTTGCCACCATGCGCAACATCGGCAAGAACATGGCCTGGCTCCTGCATTGTATCGAGGCAGGACAGGCCGCCGGTATCGAAGCCCCCGAAGCCGATCGCGAGCGCACCAACTTCATCAGGTAGAACGGCGGAACAAATACATGAACGTGCAAATTTTTGGCACCAAAAAGTCTTTCGATACCAAGAAAGCACAGCGCTTCTTCAAAGAGCGCCGCATTAAGGTGCAGTTTATTGACCTTAAGGAAAAGGAGATGAGCAAGGGCGAGCTCACGAGCGTGATGCAGGCGGTCGGCGGTATCGACAAGCTGCTCAACCCCAAGGCCAAGGACGAGGAGACGCTCGCGCTCATCCAGCACCTCACCCCCAGCCAGCGCTTCGACAAGTTGCTCGAGAACCAGCAGGTTCTAGCCGAGCCCATCGTGCGTAACGGCAAAAAGGCCACCGTCGGCTATTGCCCCGATGTATGGGGAGCCTGGGAGTAGCCTGTGTTATTTGCCAGCGCGTGGGTATAAGAGCAGGCGTTTGGCATATGATTCAACTGTAAGCCATGTCTAACAAAGGAGGGCACATGCCCAACAAACCCGTGAAAATCATCATGCTTACCGGATACCTCGGTGCCGGCAAGACCACGCTGCTCAACCACATCCTCGCTAACGATGGCGGTATCCGCGCCGCCGTAATCGTCAACGATATCGGCGAGATCAATGTGGACGCCAGCCTCATCGCCGACGGCGGCCTTTCCGAGACCGACGACCTCATCCCGCTCACCAACGGCTGCATCTGCTGCACGCTTTCGGATGACCTGGCCAACCAGCTGCAGGGCATCGCCGATTCGGGCAACTTCGATTACATCATCATCGAGGCCTCGGGCATTTGCGAGCCCATCCCCATCGCCTACACCATCTCGAGCTTCTGCGACGAGGCCAAGGTGGGCGGCGAGCCCAAGCTCGCGCTCGACAACATCGTGGCCGTGGTCGACT
Source organism: Collinsella aerofaciens ATCC 25986 (assembly GCF_010509075.1). Lineage (NCBI taxonomy): Bacteria > Bacillati > Actinomycetota > Coriobacteriia > Coriobacteriales > Coriobacteriaceae > Collinsella > Collinsella aerofaciens. Next base: position 2,369,529 of record NZ_CP048433.1, on the reverse strand, counting down.
GCGCCCGCATGTACGACGAGTTCAACGGCGGTCGCGACCTGCTGGCCGAGGATATCGACGAGGACGACATCGAGAGCCTGCTCATCCAGCAGATCGAGTTCTGCTCCACGCTGATCCTCAACAAAACCGATACCGTGAGCTCTGAGCAGATCGCCGAGCTCAAGGCTATCGTGCGCAGTCTGCAGAAGGACGCCGTGATCGTCGAGGCTCAAAACGGCGAGGTTCCCATGGAGGAGCTGCTCGATACCGACCGCTTCGACTTTATGCGCGCCTACAACTCCGCCGCCTGGATCGATGCCATGGAGCATCCCGAGGAGCACGACGACCCCGAGGTGCTCGAGTACGACATCGAGACCTTTGTTTACTCGCGCCGTAAGCCGTTTGACCTGAAGAAGTTCACCGATTTTGTTGAGCAGGAGTGGCCCGACGAGGTCATCCGCGTCAAGGGTCCGCTGTGGCAGACCGGCGACCCGGACATGTGCTACATGTTTGAGCAGGCCGGCCACCAGATGCGCCTGATGGAGAACGGCCTGTTTGTCGACTCAGCGCCCGAGGGCGAGAAGCAGAAGATCATCGACGAGAACCCCGAGATCATGCAGATTTGGGACGACGAGACGGGCGACCGCATGACGAGCCTGTGCATCATCGGCCGTCACATGGACAAGGATGCGCTCATCGCCTCCCTCGATGCCTGCCTGACCGACTGGCACCGCGCCTAGGTTTATCCAAGCGGGCATTTTTCCGCCCACGTAACTGCCTAACCACCACGAAGGTACCCTTCGTGGTGGTTTTTCGTTCTGAGCCAAGGAGATTCATGTTCAATATCGTGCTGTATGCACCCGAGATTCCGGCCAATACGGGCAATATCGGCCGTACCTGCGTGGTCACCGGCGCCCATCTGCATCTGGTGGAGCCATTGGGCTTTTCGCTCGATGACAAGACGGTACGTCGCGCCGGTCTGGGCTACTGGCAAAACTTGGACGTGACGACCTATGCCGGCTGGGAGGATTTCCTTGCGCGTAACGGTCTCTCCCCCGCCGACGAGCGCCTGCATCTGCTGACCAAAAAGGCGCGCCGAACCTATGCGCAGAGTACCTACCGCGATGGCGACTACCTGGTCTTTGGCAGCGAGAGCTCGGGTATTCCCGAGGAGCTGCTCGCCGCGGCGCCCGAGCGCTGCGAGCGCATCCCCATGCTGCGCGATTGCGACTCACTCGACAACGCCGAGGCCTGGGAAGCCCACGAGGAATCGCTCGGGCATACCGAGGACGACCACGAGGCCATCCTTCGGCAGGATATCTGCGGCAACTTCGTCAATCCCGACGACTACCGCATCAGCGCACTCAACCTCTCCAACAGCGCCGCCATCGTCCTCTACGAGGCCCTGCGCCAGACGAACTTTGCCGGCATGTAAAAACCTGCCATTAGGGGACGAGGTAGAAATGGTAGACTTTCAAACTCTCTAGTCCTTGACAAAATGGTTTTGACATCAAATGCGGCAAAGGAACAGTCCCTTTGCCGCATTTGGCTGCTGGCAATTCACGTCAGAATTCAACTTCAAATACAAACGACTGCCGGAGTTCTCGCTTGGCTTGGCTTGTCAGGCTCGAATTCGCCCTTATGTTCAGTTTGCTGCATGCCTCGTCGATAGCCATAGCAAGTGATACAGACATGGTCATGGTCGTTTCACTTTTCAATTCGACCCGATAACTCTTCGCCTTGTTTTTATCCTCTCCACCACATCTCGTCTCAATTAGCAAGAGAATATCTGAGTCATGGGCATACCAATGGAGCTCAGGGCGCTGTGGAACCATGTCACCCTCGAATTCCTGTGTAAACAGAATTTTCTTCTCATTTCTCGTTGAATCGCTCAAGGAACCGTCGATTCGAACCGAGCCCTTCTTTCCCGCCTTGGCATTTCCCTTAACCTGGTGGCCTCGCCGAGTTTCCTCGTACTCCGTCACCTCCAGTTTGCAGCGCTTCGCGCCAAGCATGAACGCAATCCGCCTCAACTCGGCCATCTTGTCTTGTTGCATGGTTGCGAAATAAGAGTCAAGGTCAACAAAGCGAGACCGATCAAAAGCATCTATGTAATATGTGGAATAAAGAGATGGTTTAGGATAGAAAGACAATTCGCTATCCCCGATTGCCTCGCGGTAAAGATTGAAAATCTGCGTACCCTTAACGGTATCCAGCCAACCAATAGCATCCCTACAGGCATCGATACCCCGACGCTCATTTCCGTCAACAATTCGAATCATATTCGGCAAATAAAATGAAGGACTCTGATAGGTCTCCTTGGTTACCGGCCTGTATCTATTAAGCTGCTGCTGGTATGCCCAATCGTTGACGGCGTCACCGATATCCGCAGCAGCACCTGCCGCACCATCGGCCGCATCAGCAATAGCTGCCAAGGCGTCATCGACCATCGGAGTTGCAGCACGCATTGCACCATCGGCAACTTTCTGTACGGTTGCAACCGCGCCCGCCATCGCGCTTCCGGCGCCATCAACCAACCCGGCAGCGGCCTTACGGATATCAAAACTCTGCTTATGTCGCGGCAGCTCCTCCCTTTCGACAACAGCTAGATCGTCTTTATCCTCCATAGTGACCTCCTATTTCCGATAGTCGAAATCAACCGTATATTCATCGCCAAATGCCGAGTTGAACATCGCGCGGATATTTGCTTCGGCGTTCACCCGAGCCTCTTCGAGCAGGTCGCCATCCTTGATGGCCTCGCTTTCACTCCGCTCCTTGCACTGCGCTTCAAACGCCGTGACGTCTTTGACCTCAATGGGATTGAGGATGTTGTTGCGCTCCTCGAGAGCGCCCGATTTCTTCATATCCGGCGTGTTTGAGATTACATAAGGCTCATCCATCGTAATGGTCAGCTTCTTCTTGCTTGTATGTATCTCTGCCGTCTCGAGATTCACGCCCGCCTTAATGGTTCCAACATAGCGATACCAAAAACTGTTTTCTGTAAACGGGATATCAAACCAATCGAAAAACCTCTTGGTATCTGTCACCTTATCGACAATCGTATAGTTCTGCGATGCAGAAACCATCTCATTCTGGGAAGCGATACGTTCAAACACGACCGACGGGGAGAGCGTATTGGGGGTCGCTTCTTTTGCACCCGCAGCTTTGCCGTTATTAAAGATGCTAATAAAAAGTACAGCTACAATCAGCCCGCCAAGCGCCAAGCCCGCGATGAATACCTTGGGTTTCGTCAGAATTCTCCCGAGTTTCGCTTTCAGCGCCCCCATGCCTTCCTCCATCTCATCCATCCCCTATTCCTTTCAAAATCCCTGTTATTTAAGAAACTGCCGTGGGTTATACCTCATGCCTTAATTGTCGTTTTCAGCATGTCTTTAGACGAGGGCAGTTGTTTGCAATCCGAAATAATACACATTCGTTCGCAGCACTTGTTGTTCAATAATTGGCATAAAACGGGCAGGTCAACCATTCATTGCCGATTAACCCGCCCCTTCCGTGCAGAACTTATTTATTTACATCGTAGCTGGAAACAGATGCGACAACGCGCGCAGCGTCAACATCGGACATTGCCTCGAACTTGACTTTCTCACCCGGCGCCCACGAAGAAGTGTCCGCATAGGTCTCCTCTGCTTTGATGTCATCTGCATCATAGAGAGCAAGTGTCAGGCTGACGTTAGAGAACGATATACCAGAAGTGTTCTCAACTACCGCCGTATACGTATACAGACCGTAACCGTCATCCGATTTTTCGAAATTTGCTCCCTGAATCAAACTGTTGATGGCATCCTCATAGCGGGTCTTCTCTGCTACGGACTTTCCATTCTTAATTAAGTCGTTGAAATCATCCTTATATTTTTCCCCTACTTCCAGCCCGTAATTATCAACAAGCTTCTTGAGCTGCGCAGATCGCTTATCGTAGACTTTATTCCACTCTTCGTAATAATCCGCAGACGATTGCGAGTAGTCCTCGGTCACCTTAAGCTGGTCATCAAGCAAATTCAGATACGTGATTACGTCCTGTTGCATCTTAGAATCCTTAAACCTAGCGTTCTTGAGTTCCTTGTCGTTCTTGATTTCGGCCTCAATAGCTTCCTGGATATTCTCGGTTGAATGAGGATCATCATCGTTTGCATTAGATTCAATGACATCGGACCTTCTCTCAAACCCGGCAGCAATAATATTCATCGCCTTGTCGTCGACATATTTAGACTTTGCAGTGTTTGCAGCATTCTGTGAACAGGCCGAAATGAACCCCAGAGAACAGATGAGTAGAACAAGCAAACCCATCATGGGCATCTTTTTAGTAATATTTCGTTTCATGACTATTTCCCTTCGATTGACGTTGCAACTCATAGCCCCTCGTCAAAAAGCAGACGAATTGACAACGCGGTGGCACTATTTGGTTTAAGGGCGTGAACTGGATAAATGCTGAGGGAAGGAGCGGGCCCGCGTAAGAATACTACCCTCATCAAATTGTCTAGTTAAAGCGAACGATTAAACGGCGGGCGGTCAACAATAGTTGAATCCGCCCGTCTCCAACGATCAAACGTCGACGGACTAACGCCCAATAGTGCGGCAGCATCCCGCCTTGTCACCCCACCTCCTTTAAATGATTGGACAACTGAGCGATAGTTTTCTGGACGCTCGATCATTGGGCGTCCAAATCGAATGCCGCGTGATCGCGCCGAAGCAATACCTTCAGCTTGTCTTTGCTTTATGTTTTCGCGCTCCACCTGAGCCACGTAGCTCAAAACTTGAAGCACTAGGTCGGCAATAAAAGTCCCCGTAATCCCATTGGGCTGTTCGCGTGTATCAAGCAATGGCATATCGAGTACCACGATGGCAACGCGTTTGTCCGTCGTTAGGCGACGCCATTCATCGATAACTTCACGGTAGTCGCGACCCAATCGATCGATACTCTTAATCACCAGAACGTCCCCTTCGCGCAGACGACGAAGAAGACGCCGGTACTGAGGACGCCTGAAGTCCTTTCCGCTCGCTTTGTCAGCATAGATCAAATTCGTTTGGACCGGAAACCGCTCCAGCGCATCCAGTTGGCGATCCAGGTTCTGATCTGCTGACGAAACTCGAGCATACCCATAGATTCTGTTTTTCATGATTGCCCCTATCAGCCGCACGATGGCAGCTTCAGCTCATCTGAGAGCCCACTCACAATAGGGCGTGCAAATTTCGCGAATGGGTTGAACCCATTTTCGAGCTCCAACGTAAGCTATTCAAGCACCGCTTCGATAACGCACGACGCCAACCTTATGCTTTGAAATGAAATTAATCGTTTTTAATTGAGATTAACTAGAATAAAATGAAATTAACCCGAGACGCTAAAGGAGGGCATTGTGGAATACCTCGAAAACCCGTTTACCCCTAGCTTTGGCGAAGTTCCTGCCCATCTCGCTGGCAGACAACAGATTATTCGGGATTTGGACCGTGCCTTCTTGAGCCAGCGCAGGCGCCCAGAATTAACCTCGATCTTCTCAGGCGCGCGTGGAACCGGTAAAACCGCTCTCATGTCGTCGCTCGCGACAAGGGCGGAATCCCACGGCTGGATTGCCGTAAAGACGACCGCGCTCCCGGGAATGCTTGAGGAAATCGAGCTCGGGGCGAAACGTGCTGCCGGCCATCTTATCGACCCGTCCAACCACTTCGAAGTCACCGGTCTCGGAATTGCACCGCTCGGCAGCATCGAGGTCAGTCGCGTTCACGATGCCTCAACCTGGCGTTATCGCATGAGCGACATCATCGACCAGCTCAACGAGGCGGGCACCGGTCTGCTCGTCACGGTTGACGAGGTGGACCCGACACTCAACGAGATGATTCAGCTCGCAGCGACGTATCAGCACTTTGTGACCGATGGGAAACGCGTCGCTCTGCTCATGGCGGGACTTCCCAACAACGTATCGACGCTACTGAACCACAAGACGGTCTCGTTCCTTCGCCGCGCCCAACAATATCATCTGGGCCGCATTGCCGACTATGACGTGCGCGAGGCCTTGATTCGCACAATCCAGGAAAACGATCGCCTGGCAGATGCTGAGGGAATCGATCGAGCCGTTCGCTCGATCTCTGGTTTTCCCTTCCTATTGCAACTCGTAGGCTACCGTGCCTGGGACCTCACAAGCGATTCGAAGGAAATCTCGTCACGCGACTTTGACCTGGGAATCAAAATCGCGCGCGACGAGATGGACGACCGAATCCTCGCGGCAACCTATCGGGAACTCACGGCAGAGGACAAGCGATTCCTCATCGCCATGCTCGATGACGAGGAAGAGTCCACCACCGCTGACCTTGTCGAGCGCCTTAAGCGTTCGCCGCAGCAGGTCTCCCGCTACCGACGCCGCATGATAGACGCCGGCATCATCGGGGAGCGAGGACGAGGGCTCGTCGCATTTGAATTGCCATTCTTCCGCGACTATCTCGCAGCTCAATGCGTGAAATAGGTATCAATGCGACAAAGGGACTGTCCCTTTGTCGCATTCGGTTATAGATAACGTCCGGTAATGCTCTTGGAGCAGGCCGCGATGTCCCCCGGCGTGCCGGCGCAGACGATTTGCCCGCCGGCGTCGCCACCGCCTGGGCCCATGTCAATCACGTAATCGGCGTTACGGATAAGGTCGAGGTCATGCTCGATCACGATAACTGTGGCGCCCTTGGCAACGAGGCCGTCAAACACGTTCAACAGCACCTGGACATCGAGCGGATGTAGTCCGATCGTGGGCTCGTCGAATACGAATACGGCGTCGTCCTGCACGCGGCCCATCTCGCTCGCGAGCTTAAGGCGCTGTGCCTCACCGCCCGAAAGCGCCGGTGTGGGCTCACCCAAGGTGAGATAGCCCAAGCCCAGGTCGTGTAAGGTCTGCAAGCGCGCCTGAACCTTCTTGAGTCCCACCGTGGCGTCGAGCGCCTCATCCACACTCATGTCCATGAGCTGCGGCAACGTAAGCAGGCTCCCGTCCTTGCCCTCGCGATGGATATGCGAAGCCGTGTCTGCATAACGCGAACCGCGACACGCCGGGCAGACGATCTCGACGTCGGGCAGAAACTGCACGTCGAGCGATATCGAGCCCGTGCCATCGCACGTAGGGCAGCGCAGAGTGCCAGTGTTGTAGCTAAAGGCACCTGCCTTGTAGCCGGCTGCCTTGGCTTCGGGCGTACGGGCGAAGGCGCGGCGCAGCTCATCATGGATGTCGGCATAGGTTGCGACCGTCGAGCGCACGTTGGCGCCGATGGGCGTGGCGTCGATCAGGTTTGCGCGAGCAATGCCTTCGGCATCGACCCAACGCACATGTCTTGGCAGGCGCTCGCTAGCTGCCCGGGCCTTAAGCGCCGGAATGAGCGTCTCGAGCACCAACGTCGTCTTGCCCGAGCCCGAAACGCCCGTCACCGCGACAAGACGGCCGCGCGGGATATCGACTTCGAGCGGCTTGACGGTATGGATGGCATCGGTTGCCATGCGGATGTGGCCCTGGTCGAACATTTCCTCGTCAGTCACCTGCGGACGCAAGCGCTTAGGCTCGGCGCGCAAAAACGGCGCGATGCGACTGCCCTGCGATTGCTCGACCTCGTCCACCGTACCAGCGGCGATCACATTGCCGCCGCCTGCTCCGGCAACGGGGCCCATCTCGACCAGATAGTCGGCTTCCGCCAGCACGCGCGTGTCGTGGTCGACAACAACCACGGTGTTGCCGTCATCCACCAGATCACGCATCACGCCCACCAAGCCGTCGACATTGGCAGGATGCAAGCCGATCGAAGGCTCGTCCAGCACATAGAGCACGCCCGTCGATCGGTTGCGCACCACGCGAGCGAGCTGCACGCGCTGACGCTCGCCCGTGGAGAGCGTGGCACCGGCGCGATCGAGTGAAAGGTAATCGAGACCCAGGTCGACCAGACGACGGGCCGTGCTCAAAAATGAATCGCAGATATCCGCTGCCATGGGCTGCATCTCGGGCGGCAAGGATGCGGGCACCCCACGCACCCACTCAATCGCCTCGCCCAAAGTCATGGCCGCCGCCTGTGCCAGATTGATACCGCGCACCTGGGGCTGCCGCGCAGCCTCGGAGAGACGCGTGCCGCCGCAATCGCGGCATGGGCCCTCGCGCAAAAAGCGCGCAACGCGTTTTAAGCCCTTATCGTCCTTGACCTTGGCGAGCGCATTCTCGACGGTATAGACGGCGTTGTAATAGGTAAAGTCGAGTGGCGTAGCGCCCTCGCCGTTTTTGGGCACGTAGAGGATGTGCTTCTTAACCGCCGGACCATGAAACACGATGTCGCGCTCTTGAGGCGTGAGCTGGTTAAACGGCACGTCGGTGCGCACGCCCATCTCGCCGGCCACCTGCTTCATCAGATCCCACATGAGCGTGCCCCAAGGAAGCACCGCGCCCTCGTTGATAGTCTTTGACTCGTCGGGCACCAAGCTCGCCTCGTCCACCTCATGCATAACGCCGGTGCCGCCGCAGGTGGGACATGCACCACCGCTATTGAAAGCCAAATCCTCGGCACCCGGCGCGTAGAACTCGCGGCCGCATGCGGGGCACGTGAGCGACAGGCCCGCAGCCACGTTAAGGCTCGGCTCCACACGCGCCCCGCAATGCGGGCACACGTGATGGGCGCAGCGGCTAAAGAGTAGACGCAGGCTATTGTTGAGCTCGGTCATGGTGCCAAAGGTGGAACGCACGCCCGGCACGCTGGGGCGCTGATGCAATGCGAGAGCCGCCGGCACGTGCAATACCTCATCCACCTGAGCGTGCTCGGCCTGCGTCAGGCGACGGCGGGTATAGGTGCTGAGCGCCTCCAGGTAACGGCGCGAGCCCTCGGCATAAAGAACCCCCAGCGCCAGCGAACTCTTGCCCGAACCCGACACGCCGGCAATGCCCACAAGCTTTCCCAGCGGAATATCGATATCGATGTCTTTAAGGTTATGAACGCGCGCGCCACGCACCTCGATAGCCTGCGGGCTCATCTTCTGTTCCGTCACCTTTATCACCCTACTCATGCCATAAAACTCGATCGCGAACGTACGCGCCCAGCATGGGCACGGTAAACCGGACGAGGCCGTATCCGGCAGCCTCGATGACGCGCTCGCGAATCAGGCTTGCGCGATATTTACTCGCCCAGCTCTGGGTACGATCACAGCGCTCAATGATATCCGCCATGCGCGTCGGTTTGCCCTCGTCAACCGCCATGGCCTCGATATAAAGGCGCTGTGGACTGCGCAGCCCGTAATACAGGGGCGCGTCAACCGCTTCGTAGAACTCGGAGACGGCATCCGCATGGCCATCCTCGACATCGCGCCTTTCGATGACCTGCGAGCCACGCCGGACAGCAGACCGCCACATGTAATATCCCACCAGCTGAACCATATAGGGATGCCCCATGCTCTTGCGTGCCGCAAGGTCCGCCGTCTCCGCGTCAACGTAAAGACCAGCGTCTTTGACCGTCTGGATATATGAATCGCGCACCTTGGGCAAAGATATCGCCCCCAGCGTACGCTGCTGGGCGCGGCGCAAAAACGTCACGCTCGGCTCTTCGAGCAAGTCATCAACCATACTGGGTAAGCCGGCGAACACCAGCGCAAGACCGCGCTGGTCGCTATCTGACAAGCCCGTGGCATCCTGATCTCCAAGCACCTGCTGATAGAGAACGGCAAGAGCCGCCAGTTCCTCGATAGACGCCGATTGCGCCTCGTCAATCGCAAACAGTATGCCCTTGCCTGGACCGAGCCTCTTGAGGCGCTCGTTGACCAGCCCTCGCAACGTCTCGCCCTTTGCTCGCGCCGCCTCGACCGACATCCGGCCAAACGACGGACCGAGCTCCATTGACGTCACAACGGGTTTATTCGAGCGAAGCGCGTCGGCTAAGCGATCGCATAAGCCAAGCGAAGCGGAATCGGAGACAACCGCCCATCCGCGCTCATTGGCTAGACGTTGCAGCTCCCGTAGGAGAACCGTCTTGCCACAGCCGCGGTTTCCCGTAATGAGCATGAGCCTACCCGGCGCTCCGGCGCCGTTATCGAGCCCTTCCTCGAAATCTTCGATGACCGACTCGCGACCAATGAGCATCGGAGGCCGCTTGCCTGCCGTTGGCTTAAAGGGATTTGGATTCATGTCGGCCTCCTCGGATTGGCAAACCCTGGCAATAGTTATACCAACTTATACCAAGTTATACCAATAGCATGTGACAAAGGAACTGTCACTTTGTCACATGTGGCCGAAAAACTCGGCGTCTGCTGCTCGCCAGGGGCGGAAGGTAGAGGAATCGACCTTTACGTGCGCCGCGGCGGGTACGTCGTACCATTTGACCGTGTAACCGGCACCGTGAGAGCAAAAGACCGAATCGGGCGCGTTGGGCAGATCGGCCTCGGGCTCATAGGCGGCCGCCTCGATGACGCGCTCAGCATCATGGCAAGCCGCATAGCCGGCGAACTCCAGGTACAGATGCCCGCGACCGCTCGTGTAGGCAGCTACCTCCAGGGCATAGTCCTGCACCTCGGATGCCGGCACGCGACCCACAAGCTTCGCCCGGTCTCCCGCCATCGTCGGCGGCTCGTACTCGGCACCCATGCGCGTAGCATCCGAGAGCGCCCGACCCACGCACTCCCCCGGCACCTCGAGCTCAAAGCGGTACCACGGCTCCAACAGCACCGCCGCGCCGACCTCACGCGCCTGCATCAAACCCTGGCGAATCGCGCGGTACGTGGCCTGGCGAAAGTCGCCGCCCTCGGTGTGTTTGGCATGCGCACGGCCGCCCGTGAGCGTAATACGCACATCGGTGATGGGCGAGCCGGTCAGCACGCCCAGGTGATCGCGCTCCATGGCGTTGGTGAGTGCCAAACGCTGCCAGTTAAGATCGAGCTCGTCGGTCGAGGCCACGGTGCCAAACTGCACGCCCGAACCCGCTGGCAACGGCTCCAGGCGCAGATGCACCTCGGCATAGTGGCGCAGCGGCTCAAAGTGGCCCACGCCCTCGACCGGCTGCGAAATAGTCTCCTTATAGAGAATACCGCCGGGCTCAAACGCAATCGAAAGGCCAAAGCGATCGGCCAACACCTGCTGCACGACCTCAAGTTGCACGGCGCCCATCAACTGCAAATGAATCTGCTCAAGATGAGTGTTCCAGCTTACGCCGAGCATGGGATCTTCGTCCGCCAACTCAGTCAGCGCTTTGAACACCGCGTGGACATCGTGTTCGCCCGGAAGCACCGTATAGGTAAGGACCGGCGCAATGACAGGCGCATCGCCCGCAGGCTCCGCGCCCAGGGCATCACCCGGGCGAACGTGCGCAAGACCCGTCACGGCGCAGATGCCGCCAGCGGCAACTTCCTGGGCAAGCTCGTATTTCTCGCCGTTATAGATGCGCACCTGGTCGATCTTTTGCTCCCATGCCTCGGCACCGGAACGTCCGCCAATCATCTGTTTTGCGTGCAGCGTGCCGCCGGTCACTTTAACCCAAGCCAAGCGCTCGCCGCGATCCCCGCGGCTGACACGATAGACGCGCGCGGCAAACTCCGGAAGCCATGCCTGCTCACGCATCAGCGCGCATATGCCATCCAGCAGCTCGTCCACGCCTTGGTCCTTGAGCGCCGAGCCGGCAAAACAGGGAAAGAGCTTGCGCTCGGCAACCATGCGTGACAGCGTTGCGACGGAAAGCTCACCCGCTTCAAGAAACTCCTCGAGCGCCGCCTCGTCCAACGCAGCAGCGTCCTCCTGAACGGTGCCGCCCGCCAACAGTTCGTTGGCATCCAGGCATCCTTCGGAAAGACGCTGCCCAAGTTGTGCCAGCAAAACATCGCGGCCGGGATTCTCCAAATCGATTTTGTTGATGAAGATGAACGTCGGGATGCCATAGCGTGCAAGCAGGCGCCACAGGGTTTCGGTGTGCCCTTGCACGCCGTCGTTGGCGCCCACAACCAAAATCGCGTAGTCGAGCGCGCGCAACGTGCGCTCCGCCTCGGCCGAAAAATCGACATGCCCCGGCGCATCCACGAGCATGACGTGGGTATCGCCATGGTCGAGCACGGCCTGCGACGAGAAAATCGTGATGCCGCGCTCGCGCTCGATCTCGTTAGTGTCCAGATGCGAATCGCCATCGTCCACGCGGCCGCGCTTGCGAATGCGACCCGCGTTGAACAGCATGGCCTCGGCCAACGTGGTCTTGCCGGCATCGACATGCGCCAAGATTCCAACGACCGCTTGCTTCGACATGGCTCTCCTCTTATTACAAGCCCATCGCACGCGGCAACGGGCGTTCACGCTCCACACTGGATGATACAATGTACGGGCCGGCGGGCGAAGCGGGCCCTATCCCCCGACCGAGCTCATCGCCCCGCGTTGCCGCGCGGCGATTTTCGTAGGTTCGCGCCTTGCGAAAGCCGGCACCTCCCCTTTTTGTCTGCCCGGGCTCATCTGGGGCGATAACAACGCGAGCCCCACAACAACGCGTTTTACCAAAAATGGCCCCGGGTGGGACCATTTTCGTTCGCGCGAATTATTGATATGAGGCGTCGCTCTTACGCCTCGCGCAGCCAATCAAACGCGACGCGCGGCGTACCGTCCGACACATATACGATACCGGCGCGCTTAAACCCGGCCTTGGCGATGGCTCCCTGCATGGGCAGGTTGTCCTGATGCGTGTCGATGCGCAGGTGATCGGCACGCTCCTTGGCAAAGGCAAACATCGCAGCCGCGATACCGTGCACGGTGCCATCGGACGCCACGCGATGCAGCACGGCGTACGGAGCGTCGCTGCGCCATTGACCATCCTCAATGACGTCATAGCACTCGTCCGGGCCCGGCAAAAAGGCAAACGTCGCCACCACGCGGCCGTCGACTTCGCACACATAGCTGCCATCGGCGGCGATATCGGCAGCCAGCTGCTCGGCAGAAGGCGTGCCCTCGGGCCACTGCGTGGCGTTGCCATGTGCGCGCATAAAGGCGCGGGCTGCGTCATAGATAGCCATGACGGCGGGAATGTCGGTATCGAGGGTTTTTCTGATCATCACGCGGCGACCTCACGTTTATTGGTATCACTTTGGTTGAGCAATGATACCAGCGTTTGGAGAGAGGCGCTAAGCAGATGGGAAGCAAAAAGCGAGCCGCCTGGTCAAAGGCCAAAAGCGAGTTTTTGGGCGCTGCTACCGGCGGCGATATGAGCGACCTGTTTGCGCGCGAAGACGAGCGCCGCGACGCCCTGAACGCCGAGCGCGATGAGGCCTGGCGCTACAAGTCGTGTGAACGCAAAAACCGTTACGACACGCGCGCCGAGGCCGAGGCCGTTATGGCCGACTGCGAAAACCGCGGTCGGCGCGGTTTGGCCTGCTACAAATGCGAATACTGCGGTGGATGGCACCTGACATCGCACCCTTGGAAATAGGCGCCGCATCGGCACGGCATTGACGGAGCGCCAGCCATCGCACGCAAGCTACGGACGCGGCGGCACCAAGACATCGTAGCGAACGGCCTTGCCCGCAAGTTGATAGCTCGGCTTAACGCCGGCAAGCAGTGGCCCCTTCACCGGCCGCTTGATAACGACCTTGCGCGGACGCACCGCGAGCGCCGCCTCGACCAGCGTCTCCTCATCGGCGCACGGCTGCTCCAAATGATGCAGCAGTTGAAACTTCTTTTTGACCGCCGCGCTCTTGGTGCGCTCGGGGAACATGGGGTCTAGATATACCACATCGGGCGCGACGAGCTCGCCCTGCTCGACCAGCTCAGCCGCATGGCGAAGACCGGCGATGCTGTCCTCGCCCGCATGCAGGCGCATGCGCGCCACGGCATCCGCAAGCGCCGGATCGTCCGCCGCACGGTCCAAGGCATCCTGCAGCAGCGCCGCGATTACACAGTCCTGCTCATACAAATCGACCGTAAAGCCCGCGGCAGCAAGCAGCAGCGAATCCTCGCCAAAACCTGCCGTGGCATCGATTGCCCACGGCTGTTCGACGCCTTTCGCGCGTGCGGCCTTCACCAGCAGCTCCTGTTGCAGGCGGCCCTGCTTGAGTCGTGGAAGCATGCGGGCAAAATCGGCGCGCAGCTCCATCGTGCCGTCGGTGAGCGTGAGGCCCTCGGACTTCCCGGTCAGCTCAAGCCCCGCGGCCCGAGCAATAGAAAAGGGATCGACGACGCCCATGGGTACTCCTTAACAAGCAAAACGAATACGTGGGCGCCGTTTATGCCAGCACCCAACCGTCCGCTATTGTCCCACATGCGACATGGCCCACAGCATCGCAATGCAAAGCACCGCCATCAATCCCGTGCACACGGCAGCGATCACAGAATCACCCATGCGCCTTCCCAACGACCGCGGCTCACCCACTTGCCTGACTCCGTACATCATGGCTCCTCCTTCGCTCCAGCTCTTACCATGGCCCCATCATCGCAGCGCCGCGCATACGCTGCCATCGATTTGGCTTACACCCAGCTTTCCTTTTTGAAAGGTTGGACCGTACAGGCAAGAGACGCTTTCAAACGCATGCATCGCCCCGTTGAACTACAATGTGCTTCACGATATGTGCCGCAACCTGGGTGCGACAGATTCTCCGCGCCCGCATCGAAAGGACCAGCTATGAGCGCCGCTCGCAAGACACTCAAAATCCTTGCCCTGATTTATTTTGTTCTGGGCATCGCCAGTCTCGTCATTGGAATCGCCGGTATCGCGACCGGCAAGCTCGAGTCCACCTACGGATCGAACGCCATGCTCGCCGCGGTCGTGCTTGTCGCCAAGGGCGTTGTCGATCTTGCCGCAGGCGTTGCGGGCATCAAGGGTGCCAACAAGCCTTCGCAGGTGGATGGCGCGTTTAAGCTCGGTATCGTTGCCGCGGTCGCCACGCTCGTCCAGGCCGTGCTCACGCTTCCCGCGCTCGGCGGCAGCTCCGTCAATATCGTCGCCTTTGTCATCGTGGTGTACGACCTGTTCTTTGTTCAGCAGGCACACGCCGTTAAGGCCGAGAACAAGGACCGCCTGTAAGCACTCGCTTCTCATAACCTCTGCAGCCAAGCAACTAAAAAGGGCCGATCGCGCATCTCCGCGGTCGGCCCTTTGCATTTGCCCAGATAAAACCTACCAAAATAAACCTGTCCCTTTTTGGTAGGTTAGCTGTGGCGGTATTCGGCGATGATGAAGTCGATGTCGGTCTGAAGAGTATCGAGGTTTGCCAGACGCTCTTTATCGCCAGGGCGTGTGCGGTAGTAGTACGGCGTCATCTGGAACACCGCCTCGATGTCGGCCTGGGTCTGAAGCGTAATATTCGCAGATACCCGCTGCGTTCCGACCAACTCGAGCTCGGTGGTCTTCGGCAGCTTCTCATCGTTAAGGTATGGCGTGTCGTAGAGCACCTCCTTGAGTCCAAACAGATGACGGGCGCCCGGCACCACGGTGTAGAGCGAGCCCTCTGGCGCCAGCACGCGGGCAAATTCGCGCTCGTTAAAGGGAGCGAAGAGCTCGGTCACCATATCGAAGGCGCCATCGGCCACGGGGATGTCCTTCATGTTGGCCACGAAGTAGGTCGCATCGCCGCGCTTGGCGGCAAGGCGCACCATCTCTTTGCCCAGGTCGAAACCGTAAGCATCCACGCCCGGCACCGCGCCCATGGCGCTGGTGTAGTAACCTTCGCCGCAGCAAATGTCGAGCAGCGTCATGGGGCCATTCGTAGACGCAGCACACCCAGACACCTGCTTGCGCACCAGCTCGATCATCGCATCGCGCAACGGCGCGTAGTATCCACGGTTCAGAAAGTCACGACGGCTGCGCGCCTGCGACTTGGGATCACCCATGGAGTCACCGCTCTTGGACGAGCGCAGCAGATACAGATAGCCCTCGCGCGCACGGTCAAACCGGTGTCCGCTCGCGCATGCCGCACCGCGCTCATCGTCCACCAACGGCTCATGGCAAACGGGACACAACAACATGGCAACTCCTTAGCGCGAACAACACAACGCCCACCATTGTCGCACGCCTTCCCCACCTAGTCATTGGGGACGTTCTTAAATGATTAGCCGTTTAAGAACGTCCCCAATGACTAGTCGATTAGGAGTATCATCATCTGCGCAAATAAGCACGAAAGAGCATATTAGAGATTGAGAGCGTATGGCTGACACCGCATCTAAGCACATTGACATGACTACCGGCTCGCTGTGGCGCAATATCCCCCTGTTCGCCTTCCCCGTGGCCGCCACGAGCATCTTGGAGCAGCTGTCGAACCTCATCGCCACGGTCATCATCGGTAACTTCTCGGGCGACCAGGGAACCCTCGCCATGGCGGCGGTCGGCTCCAATGTTCCGCTTACCAGCCTTATGCTCAACCTGTTTATTGGCATATCGCTTGGCTCCAACGTGGTCATCGCCAACGCTATCGGCCGCAACGATCAGAACATGGTCAAACGCGCCGTCCATACCTCGATTCTTATGGCACTTGCGGGCTTTGTCGTCATCGCGCTGGGCGAGATCTTTGCCGAGCCCATGCTCGCCGCCCTCAACGTTCCCTCCGAAACCATGCCGCTCGCTTCGCTCTACCTGCGCGTCTTTTTGCTCAGCATGCCCTCGATCTTGCTCTACAACTTTGAGGCCGCGATCTTCCGCTCCGTCGGCATCACCCGCATGCCGCTGCAGGCGCTTGCCGTGTCCACCGTCCTCAACATTGGCCTGGACCTTATCTTTGTCCCCGTACTCCACTGGGGCGTCGCAGGCGTAGCCATCGCCACCGCCATCGCCTACACCGTCAGCGCCGCTACGCTCTTTATCCGCCTGCTCAAGACCGACTCCGTCGTCCGCGTCACCCTACGTGACCTAGCTATCGACCCCGTCGCCCTCAAGCGCATCGTCAAAATCGGCCTGCCCGCCGGAATCCAAAGCGCCGTCTTTGCCGTCGCCAACATCATCATCCAGTCTGCCATCAACAGCCTAGGCACCGAGGTCATGGCGGCATCGAGCGCCGCCATGAGCCTGGAGTACGTGTGTTACAACCTGCTCAACAGCTTTAGCCAGGCGTGCACCACCTTTGTGGGACAAAACCACGGTGCCCGCCAGATCGACCGCTGCACCAAGACGCTTAAGGTCTGCCTGGTCGAAGGCGGTATCGTTGCACTCACCACAATCATCGTTATTGTCGGCCTGGGGCGCGAGATCTTGTCGCTCTTTAACAGCGATCCCAACATCGTCTCGATCGGCTATATCCGCGTATGTTCGATCTTCCCGGCGTACGCCTTTAGCATGTTCTACGAAAACATGTCCGGCTACCTACGCGGCTTTGGTATCTCGCTCACGCCCGCCCTCATCACCATGATCTGCGTCTGCGGCATCCGCTTCTATTGGGTGTTCTGCGTGTTCCCGCACTTCCGCACCTTTGCGAACATCATGATGGTCTACCCCATCAGCCTGGGCACCACGGCGTTCTTTATGGTCGTGGCGGTGCTACTTTGCCACCCGGCACGCACCTATCGCGCCACCCAAGCCAAAGCGACAGCCCGCTAAACACCGCGCTCAACGCCACGCCAGTCATTAATTGACAATATGCGAGCTCATATAGTCGATAAAGCACCTCGTGGCGATGGGCATGGTGTCCCAGCTGCGCCAGGCGGCCACCACGTCGCGCGAGGGGGCATGCGCGATGGGCCGCACACAAATATCGGCTCGCATGCCCTCCACAGTACGACGGTAGAGCATGCTCACGCCTAGGCCCTCCTCCACCATCGCCATGATGGTGTAGTCGTCGGTGACCTCGCTCGTCACGTGCGGCGACAGCCCATGCGTTGCGAATGCATCGAGCACCAGGCTCTGTTCGCCCTCATCCAACAGCACAAACGGCTCGGACGCCAGGTCGGCGAGTGTCACCTTTTCCTTTGCCGTCAGCGGATGCGCGGCCGGCAACAATGCTACCAACTCGTCGTGATAGACCACGCGCTTCTCGAGCCCCGCGGTAAACCCACGTGCCGTAAAACAAAAATCAACTACGCCATCGTGCACCCATTGAGCGTTGCGCGTGTAATCGCCCTGCTTGAGGGTGAAGCGTACGCCCGGGTGCAGCGCACCAAAGTCGCGGATCACACGCGGCAGCACGGTACGACTCACGTTGGTAAACGTCGCGATACGAATATCGGTCGACGAAAGGCCCAGCAGCTCCTGGCGCTTGCCCTCGAGCTCGGCCTCGGCAGTCACGATCTGGCGCAGGTACGGCAGATATTGTTTACCGTCGCGCGTAAGCGAAACGCCCTGCTTTCCGCGCTCGATAAGCGTGGTACCCAGCTCGCGCTCGAGCGCCTTGACGGCCTGGCTCACCGCACTTTGCGTATAGCCCAGCTCGTCGGCCGCACGTTTCAGACTGCCGCGATCGACCACCATACAAACAATCTGATACCGCGATGCCATTGTGCCTCCCCATCAATGCAGACGTAAAACGTTTTGCCAGGGCTTTTTCTGCCAACATTAGCATTTCTTAATCATACTGAAGATACATTCGCTTTACTACATCCACATCTGAGAGCAGAATCCTTTTTACGAAACCGTTCTGTAACAAAAGGAGCCCCATGGATCGCAAAAAAGCAATCGCGCTCTCATTTTCCGTTCCCGTCGCATGGGGCTTTTCGTACCCCCTCATGAAGATCGGCATGGACAGCATGAACGCCACGAGCATCGTTGCGCTGCGCTGCATCATCGCCTTTGTGGCCTGCCTGCTGCTCTTCCACAAGCGCGCTTTCCGTATCAACCGCGACCTTATGGTTCGCGCCGCTATCATCGGCGCCATTATGGCAACCGAGCTCACCTGCATGTGCCTGGGCTCCAGCCTCACCTCTGCCTCCACTGCCGGCTTTTTGCAGAGCCTGACGGTCGTGATCGTGCCGTTTGCCAACGCCGCCCTGCTGCGTCGCGCCCCCGAGCGCAAGGTGCTCGTCGGCACCGCCATCGTCACCTGCGGCATGCTGCTGCTCTCGGGCGCCGACTTCACCAGCCTGAACCCGGGCGCGCTCATCATGCTGCTCTCCGCCTTTATCTATGCCAGCCACATTATCGTAGCCAAGCGCTTTGTCGAAGATGTCGACCCGCTGGCTCTGGGCGTTTGGCAGCTGGGCTTTGGCGGCCTGTTCTCGGGCATTGCCGCATGCGCCTTTGGCGGCTTCATGCTTCCCAGTACGCCCAGCGAGATCGTGGTCGTCGTCGCGCTCGCACTCATCTGCTCTGCCTATGGCTTTATCACCCAGACGCTCGTGCAGCCCCACGTGCCCGCCGAGACCACCGGCTTCGCCTTCTCGCTCGAGCCGGTCTGCTCCGCCGTCTTCTCGTTCTTCCTGGTCGGCGAGGTCCTGAGCCCCATCGCCTTCTTTGGCGCCGCTCTCATCCTCACCGGCGTCATGGTGGCAACCGTCGAGCTTCCGCGCCTCCGTGCACATGGACAGGCTCGCATGGCAGGAGCGCCCGAGCACGTTTCGTAGACCCCACTCCTTATACAGCCGCGGCATAAAGGCAACCGGTGCGCCTTTACAATAGATGCAAACAGAGCATCTGACGCAAAGGAGCCCCATGGACGCCGCGACCAGCGACCGCAACATAGCAACTTGGTTGGGCGATGCGCCGCAGCCGGTACGTGACACTACGAACCAGCTGCTCGAGCGCATCGCCCTTTTGCGTGCCGAGCAGACCATCTATCCGGCACAAGACGACATTCTCAATGCCCTCGCCTACACGCCGGCCGACCAGGTCAAGGTTGTCATCTTGGGTCAGGACCCCTATCACGGACCCAACCAGGCCATGGGGCTGTCGTTCTCGGTCCCCGCGACGCAAACCAAGTTGCCGCCGAGCCTGCGCAACATTTACAAGGAACTCAAAGCCGATCTGGGCTGCCCCATTCCCGCCACGGGAGACCTAACCCCATGGGCACGGCAGGGCGTCCTGCTCCTCAACACTACGCTCACCGTGCGCGAGCATGCCGCCAACTCGCACGCCAAACTGGGCTGGAGCACGCTCACCGATTACGTTATCGAACGCTGCTGCCAGCTGCCCCAGCCGGTAGTCTTTTTGGCATGGGGTCGCTTTGCCCAACAGATGGTCGAAGGCAAGCTCGTCGCGACCGGCGCGGGCAAGGCAACCGACAAGTTCTGCCTGGCCTCTACGCATCCCTCGCCGCTTTCGGCCAACCGTGCCACGGCAGAACTCCCCGCCTTTATGGGGTCGCGCCCCTTCTCGGCAGCCAATCGGCTACTCGAACAGCACGGCTCGACCCCCGTCAACTGGACTTGCCTCGGCTAAAAATCGATACATCAAAAACGCGCCCGACGGCTTTCCATCGGGCGCGTTTCCTACTCGGGCCAAATAAATTGCGTGCGGCCGGCCTCGCCGCCATCGATAAGCAGACTCTGCCCAGTCATAAACCGGTTGGTCACGCCCACAAAGTAGATCCACTCGGCGATTTCTTGCGCCGTGGCCCAGCGCTTGAGCGGCGTGAGCTCCATAATCTGGGCCCACAGATGCTCGTCTTCCATCACGCAACGGTTGAGCGGCGTGATGACGCCGCCCGGGTCCACGCTGTTGGCGATGGCCTGCGGCGCCAGACGGTTCGCGAGGTTCTTGGTGTAGGCGATAATGCCGCCCTTGCTGGCCGCGTATGCGGGAAACTCCGACCCCGTGTGCCCGCTCGCCGAACCCACGTTGACCACGGATTTGATAGCCGGCGCCGGCTTGGCGGCAAGGCCCTCCCCCGCAAAGGCGTAGCGCTCGGTCACGTTGATGGTGCCGCACAGGTTGGCGGCGATATCGTCGGCCGAGTCCTGCGTGCCGGCAACGTTCACGATCACCTGGGGCTCAAAGTCGTCCGGAAACGAGTCCGGCTCGCGGACATCGATAATCAGATGGCGGTAGCGCTCGTGCTCGACCGCCGCCGGCAGCAGATCAAAACCCACGACTTCGTGACCCTCGTCCAAAAAGCGCTGCACGCACGCGGCCCCGATGCCGCCCGAAGCGCCCGTGATCAACACCTGCATATTGGCTCCTTAGGCAGTCGCATGACGCTCGAGATACTCGGCACCCACGTTCTCGCGCTCCCAACTGCGCACGACCTTGTAGCCCACGGGGCTCAGGAAGACCTCGCACAGCAGCTCGGCAATAGCGCCGGTCAGCGAGCACATAAGCACCTGCACCCACGTCCAGCCAAAGAACGTATGACTCACCACAATGGCGAAGACCAAGTTGTCGATAAACTGACCGATGCCCGTGGACACATAGGAGCGGAAGGCAAAGCTCGCAAAGTTATTCTTTTTGAGCATGCGGCCGAGCGACTGGTTGAGCGTGGAGTTGACCACGGCAGAGGTGAGCATGGCCAACGACGAGCCAAACACCACGTACCAGGTGCCGCCGATCGTGGTGTTGAGGGCAGTGTTGACCTCGATCATGCCCGTGTCGTAGTAGGCGCCCCACATGCCGGGCGTGAGCGAGCACAGCCAAAAGCACAGGCTCACGGCCAGGTTAACCAGCAGTGCGAGGATAGAGATTTTGATGGATGCCTTGGCGCCAAAGCGCTTGCAGATCATGTCCTGGCACAAAAACGAAACCCAGCTCACCACAAAGCCGCAGTCGAGCGCCAGATACGGCAGGCTGATGAGCTCTTTGTTGGCCAGCAGGTTCATCATGATGACGCTCACGATAAACAGCGAAACCGTTGCCGCGGGAATGCTCCGCAACAGGACCTTGTAGTCCTCCATGACCTTCTTGATCATTATGTACTCCTTTGGTTTTAGGTTTAACGAGCAGGATATCGGAACCGAACTGCTCGGCCGCCCCGGTCTTGAGGCAACGGTGGGTATGATAGCCGCTCCGCAAGCGGCAGGCAAGCAACGGGCGCGGCAGCCCCGCAAGGCAACCGCGCCGATGCGCTAAAACGTTACGTTGCCAAACTCCGACAGGATCAGGTCGGGGTTGTGGTCGGTCGCCCAATCCACGTTCCACGGGCTCGTGAACAGCAGCAGCTTGCCGCCGCGCATGTCCTCGACGCGCAGGGTATCGCGCGTGAGCGAAAGGCTCGGAATATCGATGGTGTCGGGGTCGTTCTGAATCCAACGGATGTCGGTATAGGGCAGCGGCTGGCGACGCACCTCAACGCGATACTCGGCCTTCAGACGGCGCTCGAGCACCTCAAACTGCAGCACGCCGACCACGCCCACGATAACGCTCTCCATACCGGCGCCCAGCTCGCGGAAGATCTGGATGGCGCCCTCCTGGGCAAGCTCCTCCATACCCTTCACAAACTGCTTGCGCTTGAGCGTATCGACCTGCGTGATGCGGGCGAACATCTCGGGGGCAAACGTCGGGATCTGCGGATACTGCACGTGGCGCTTGCCGGAGCACACAGTGTCGCCGATGCTAAAGATACCCGGGTCGAACAGGCCCACGATATCGCCCGCGTACGCCTCGTCCACGATAGCGCGGTCGTCGGCCATCATCGAGGTGCCCGTGGCAAGCTTGAGTTTGCGGTTGCCCTGCACGTGGAAAGCGTCCATGCCGCGCTCGAACTTGCCCGAGCAAATGCGCACAAAGGCGATACGGTCGCGGTGGTTCTTGTCCATATTGGCCTGGATCTTAAACACAAAGCCGCTAAAGTCGTCGCGGCAGGGATCGACCGGTTCGTTGGCGAGCGTGTTGGTGTAGGCGCGCGGCGTCGGGGCAAGGCGCAAGAACTCCTTGAGGAAGGGCTCTACGCCAAAGTTGGTGAGTGCCGAGCCAAAGAACGCCGGGCTCAACTTACCGCATGCCACGGCATCCAGATCGAGCTCGTCGCCGGCGCCATCGAGCAGCTCGATGTCGTCCATCAGGTTCTTGTGGTTCTCCTCGCCGATGAGCTCGTCCATGGAAGGATCGCCCAGCTCGGCCTCGACCTCGGCGACCTTCTTGGTGGCGTTGGCGTGGCCGTCACCCTCAAAGGCGATGACACGGCGGGTCTGACGGTCGAACACGCCGCGGAAGTTGCGACCGCTGCCGATCGGCCAATTCATGGGATACGTGTTGATGCCCAGGACATTCTCGATCTCTTCCATGAGCTCAAACGGATCGCGGGCCTCGTGATCGAGCTTGTTCACAAAGGTGAAGATGGGGATATGGCGCAGCGTACAGACCTTAAAGAGCTTCTTGGTCTGGGCCTCGACGCCCTTAGCGCCGTCGATGACCATGACCGCGGCGTCGGCAGCCATGAGGGTACGGTAGGTGTCCTCCGAGAAGTCCTGGTGGCCGGGGGTATCGAGGATGTTGACGCAGGCGCCGTTGTAGGTGAACTGCAGCACCGAGGAGGTAACGGAAATGCCGCGCTCCTTCTCGATGTCCATCCAGTCCGAGACGGCGTGCTTGGCCGAGCTCTTGCCCTTGACCGAGCCGGCAGTCTGGATGCTGCCGGTATAGAGCAGCAGCTTCTCGGTAAGCGTGGTCTTACCGGCGTCCGGGTGGCTGATGATCGCGAATGTGCGGCGCGACGAGATTTCATCCGACAGGCTTGCCATGCGGATCCTTTCTTGCATTGAGTGCATTACGTCGTTGTAACCGCACTATTGTAGCCGCGAAATGCTGCAGCAGGGCACCTATCAGGACAAATTCATCAGTTGGGGCCTAGGTAGCAGTCGATGGCGGCACTCCGCAGTAGTTCGTCTCAATCTGTAACATCTAGACGGTTTTTGAACCTCTACCTGTTACAGATTTAGACAAACAGGTGGGCGTCCCAGAAAGATCTCGATCTGTAACATCTAGCCACTCAAAACGGGTCCATCTGTTACAGATTGAGATATAAGGATAGACGGGCGGCCAATGTCTCGATCTATAACATCTAGCAGCCAAAATCTTCTCCAGTTGTTACAGATTGAGACAACCAGGTGGGGCCCGCCAGCAAAATCTCAATCTGTAACAGGTAGCCGTCCATATCGGTTCCAGATGTTACAGATTGAGATGAATGAACGCGCGGACAATCCGAATTTCTCTCTTGCGCAACTGTGCATAGTGTATATATACTGTGCTTACCGGTTATATACACGTGTAGCCCATCAGCTAAGGAGCCGCTGTGGACATCATCCTATCCAATTCGAGCGATAAGCCCATCTACGAACAGATATCCTCGCAAGTCAAAGCTCAGATCCTTTCGGGCACGTTCGCTGCGGGAGCCAAACTCCCCAGCATCCGTGCACTCGCGAGCGATCTTGGCGTGAGCGTCATCACCACCAAGCGGGCCTACGCTGACCTGGAGCAGCTCGGGTTTATCTGCACCGTGCAAGGCAAAGGCTGCTTTGTCGCCGAGGGCAACCAAGAACTCTTGCGCGAAAGTCAGCTCTGCCATATCGAAGAGTTGCTTGCGAAAGCGGCGAGCCAAGCCGAAACCCTGGGCGTCACGCGCGACAAACTGCACGAGATGCTCGACCTGGTAGCCCCCGAAACCATGCAGTAGCCATCTGCAAGAAAGGCTATACCATGCAAAACTTGCTAGAACTCAAAGGTATCTCACGCCGTGTGAGCGACCGCTTTTCACTACGCGACGTCACGCTTGCCGTGGAGCCCGGCCAGATCGTCGGCTTTGTTGGTGCCAACGGTGCCGGCAAAACAACGACGATTCGAGCTGCTCTCGGGCTTGTAAAGCTCGATGCCGGCGAAGTGCACCTGTTTGGGCAGCGCTGTGGCGCCGACGCGCCCGATGAAACGCAGCGCTGCTTGCGCACCCGTGTCGGTCTCGTGCTGGACACGTGTCCTTTCCCTTCCACACTCAAGGTGGGCCAGATCGAGTCGCTCGTAGGCCCGGCGTACCCCACGTGGGACCGCGAAACGTTCGCCGGATTCATCAACCGATTTGGCCTCGATCCCAAGACAAAGGTCAAGGACCTCTCCCGCGGCATGGGCATGAAACTGCAGCTTGCCTGTGCACTCAGCCACAATGCCAAGCTGCTCGTTTTGGACGAAGCCACCGCGGGCCTCGATCCCATGGCACGCGAGGAACTGCTTGATGAGCTGCTTGCCTTTGTCGCCGACGGCCAGCACAGTGTGCTGCTCTCGAGCCACATTACGTCCGACCTCGATCGCACCGCTGATCGCGTCATCTGCATCGATAATGGCTCGATTATTTTTGACCTGCCGCGCGAGGACATTACCGACCGCGCCGGCATCGCCCACTGCACCCAAGCACAGGCCGCCGAGCTTATGGCTTGCGTCGAAGGCGCCCGTGCCGTCCACCACGCCTATAGCGTGGACGTGCTCGTGCCCAACCGTTGCGAAACGCTCGAGGCCTTCCCCGAGATTCCCTGCGATCGGGCAACCATTGATGACTATCTTCGCCTCACGCTGAAAGGGGCTTCGAAATGAAACGCGCCTTTATGTCCGAGCTCGCCATCGTTCGCACGCTCATCCCGAGCATCGCGGGCGTCGGCTTGTTCATCTTCGTCGTGCTGACGCTCGCCAACGCGTCGGATGGCGATTCCGGCATGAGCGCCGGCGCTTGCGCCGTTAGCGCCATGTCGCCCATCATGGTCATGAGCTCGCTGGCCGGCTTCGACAATCAAAATGGCTGGGAGCGTTATCGGGCAACGCTGCCCTTCTCGCGCAAAGACATCATCTGCGCACGCTACCTGAGCGTTATTGTCTTCTCCGCCATCATGGCCTGCGCCGCCGTGCTTTTGAACATCATCGCCCTTCCGTTCTTCAACAGCGCGGGCGTGACCTCGACAGGACAAACCGTCTTTGAGATCGCAATCGCCTCGGCAGCATCGATGCTCATCTCCCTCATGATGGTGTTTTTGGCACAGCCGCTGTTCTTTCGCTTTGGACACATGGAGGCGCTGCGCCTATCCGTTGGCCTGTTTGCCATGCTCGGATGCCTTGCCATGGCCACGCTGAGCTCCTCCAACCCCATCAGCAACTGGCTCATGTCGATTGCCGGAGCGAATCCCGATCCCGCCGTCCTTGGCTGTCTGTGTGCAGGAATTGCCGTACTGGCGCTCGCACTATGTGCAATCAGCTGCGCTGTCAGCACCAAGGTTTATCGAGTACGCGATCTGTAATCGACAGCTAAAAAAGCTTAGGTGGTACCCCGCTTATTTTTTCAATGTAACGAGGCGGCATAGCGTCACCACCGCCCCTCACAGCAGGCCGTCTAGTTCTTGGCAACCAAAAAGACACCGTCAGCATATCGAAGGTGAATACTTTTCCGAGAAGTGAACGAGTAAAAACAGCGCCCTGTAGCATCGACATTTTTAAGGACTCAATTCCTGCGGTTTTGTCTAAGAATCCTGCAGTTTTGTTCGAAAAAAGTGTGCATGTTCCAGGGGTCCAGATTTACTCGTTCACTTCGCGGAAAACCATTCACCTTCGATTCGAGCCTTAACCAAATGCCCTCTCGAACTATGGCCCCTGTCTCACCACAGCGATATCAAAGCTTCATGGCGGGACGGTATCATCGGACGAGCGCCGTAAATCTGGCGCGGTCGTTCTTTGGGGAGGCATTTCACCCGTGTCGTGGGTCGCAGCAGCATTTGTGTCAGCTTTCTTTGCCGGCGTCACATCTGTCCTGGCCAAATGCGGCATCAAGCAGACTGACTCCGATATCGCGACGGCCATTCGCACCTGCGTGGTGCTCGTTTTCGCCTGGGCAATGGCGGGCATTTCTGGATCCATTGGAACCATCGGCAGCATCGAACCCAGATCTTGGCTCTTTCTCGTCCTCTCGGGACTCGCTACCGGTGCTTCGTGGATCTGTTACTTTAAGGCGTTGGGCATCGGAGACGTCAATAAGGTCGTACCGGTCGACAAGATGAGCACCGTACTCGCCGCACTGATCGCCATCGTGCTTTTTGGCGAGACGAGCAACCTTGCGGTTAAGCTCGTGGGAACCGCTGTCATCACCCTCGGCACGTTTTTAATGATCGAGAAGAAGCAGTCTGCCGGACCCGAGCAGCAGCAAGACCGGACCTGGCTCGCTTACGCCCTCGGCGCCGCCGTGTTCGCGGCGCTCACGTCCATCCTTGCCAAGGTTGGCATCGAAGGCGTCGAGTCAAACCTGGCCACGGCAATCCGCACCTGCGTGGTACTGGTTATGTCATGGGCAATCGTGGCAGCCAAGGGAAAACTGGAGCAGGTCGCGCACGCTGACCGGCGCGAACTCACATTTCTCGCAACATCGGGCATCGCGACCGGAGCATCGTGGCTGCTCTATTACTACGCCATCGCCACAGGCCAGGTGAGCGTCGTGGTGCAGATCGACAAACTATCGATTGTCGTATCAGTACTATTTGCGCGCCTGGCATTCAACGAAAAACTCTCACGACGCAGCGTCATCGGTCTCGCCCTCATCGTACTGGGCACCGCCGCGCTTGCAATTTGGAAGTAGCGCCGATACCGAACGAAATCCAGTCCACCCGCAAATCCGTGACACAGCGCCCGCACCGGACTTGAGATGTTTGTACTGACCGCGCGCTGCCGTGCTACTTGCGCAGCGGCTTGGGCAGTGGAATGCCGGCGGCGATGGCTGCGGCGATGATCATGCAGACGATGCCCTTGAGTGGGAAGCACATGAGCAGCAGGCCCACAACCATGACAGGCTGGCGCATGACGGCGCCCATTGTCGATGCCGTGCAGACGGCGACGCAAAAGACCGGATCTGTGCCGGTGAGGATAGCAAGGCCATAGCCCAGGCTCACGCCCGAGAAGATAACCGGGAAGAAGTGGCCGCCGCGCCAGCCCATATTGATGAGGGCGGGGGTCAGCATAGCCTTGACAAGACCGGTCGCAATGAGCACGCCGGCGGGAATGGTCAGATAGGTTTCCATGAGCACGTCGGCCTGAGTCTCGCCGGCAAACATGGTGTAGGGCAGGACCGTGCCGCAGATAGCGAGCGCCAGACCGGCCAGCATGGCCTTGACGACAGGACGCTCCCCTATTGCACGGGACAGCGCCTCGCTCGCATGCTCGGAGACAAAGTACAGCCAACCGCATATGGTGCCGACCAACGCCAGCGGAATGAGCCAAACAAGTTCCAGGTTGCCCACCTCGGCGGACTCGAACCTGGGCATGCCCATGCCGCCGCCCACAAGCTGGCCAAGCAGCAGGTAGGTACCCAGACCGCCGGCAATCGCAATGCCGTAGACCACCGTCTTTTGCGCCTTGGGCAGCTTGATGGTGATCTCGCCGGACGCGGACCCATCGTCGGCGTCTTCGCCCTGGCCGTCGGCGCTACCGGCAAGCGGCGCCACAAAGCCAAAGACGGGCGCGGTAAAGAGCGCCGTCAGGGCAGCCTGGGTACCCAGCAGCGTGAGCTCCCTAAACTCGGCACCAAAGCGGCGCATGCGGTCGCCGACCCAGCTGCACAGGCCCGCGATGACGCCGGTCAGGCCGGCCTCCGGTCCAATACTTCCGCCAAACAGCAGCGGCAGCAATGCCGCGAGCGAAAGCTTGCCCAGGTTGTCGTACGGGTAGCGCCCGTCTTGCTTGACCTTAGCCATCACCTGGTTGAGATCATCGGTCTTGGTGCCTGTCATCTTTTCGTACAGACCGATTAACAGGCCGCCCAGCAGGCAGACAAAAAACGGGTACGGCAAAAAGCCAAACGGGCCGCTGGCAAGCTCGGGCGAAGCGACGCCCAGCGCGTGCGGAATCTCGGTCCATAGATAGTCGATACCGTGCTCCATCGCAAAAAAGAACAGCCAGACTGCGGCACCCGCGAGTGCGCCGGTCACGGCAACGCTGACCAAAAACAGCGCTCGGTTCGTGGGTTTAGCGAGCTTATCCATCAGGTCCTCCCGCGGTCAAAGTCGACATAGATACGTTTTATTGTAGAGCGAGCGCGACCCAGACAAGCCAACCGTCTGCGCTGCAAACGGAGCCACCGGAAATCACGGCGGGACAGGCTCAAGGCTTATCCGTTGATAATTGATGCGATTTCGCGCAAATCCTCGGCAAAGTAGATGCCTTGCTGGCGCCGTGGGCTCGATAAGCCCTTGTCAATCATGTGCTCGAGCAGCGCCTTAAGGTCATTGTAGTAACCGTCCAAGTTGTACAGAATGCACGGCGCACTCAAGTGCCCCAACGATACCGCGGACATAACCTCGGCAATCTCCTCGAGCGTACCCGTCCCACCGGGAAAGGCGATGAACGCATCGCCAAGCTCGATCATCTTTGCCTTACGCTCTGCCATATCGCTCGTCACGATAAGGTCGTCGATACCGTCATGTTGAAACTCGGCCTCGATAAAAAAGCTCGGCTCAACACCCGTCACGTGTCCATCTGCCTCGAGCACGCTATCGGCGAGCGCGCCCATCAGGCCCGACTTGGACCCGCCGTATACCAGCGCGTGTCCATTGGCGCCAATCCAGTTGCCCAGCTCCTGCACCGCGGGCAGAAACGCCGGGTCATTGCCAGTGTTGGCACCCAGGTACACGGTGATGTTCATATTTGTCTCCCTGTTGTGGCGCACGACGCTCGTCTTAGCGCTGGCGTCGACGATACTCGCGCACGCGACGCGAAAGATCGGCAAGCTCGTCGCGATCGAGCTCTTCCAAATGCTCCAGATCATCCATAAAGCGCGCCATGGTGTCCTTTTGACGCATCTTGATAAGCGTATTGCAGTAGTTCACCGCCACACCCGTGAGCATGGCGATGTAGAAGATGCTGATAACGCTCAGAATGACGGTAATGGCGCGGGCAACCGGTGTCTCGGCCGGAATGTCACCAAAGCCGATGGTCGAGACCGTCTCAAAGCTAAACCACAGGCCATCGCCAAACGTGAGGGTCGTGGGCTCGGACAGCCAGACGGCCGTCGAGCACAGCAGATAGAAGACGAGGAACAGCTCCGTAATGCGCACAAAGCCCGCCTGGCGCAACACGTCGGCAAGCGTCCTGAGCTTTTTCATCGCGACCCCTTCCACGGACAACCAATCACGTTCGCTCGGTATTGTCCCACAACCGTCAGTTAGGGACGTTCCTTTTGTGCCGGCAGAAAGGGACTGTCCCCAACTGCCGGGCGGAACCGTTTAGCGGTGCCGCTGCCGGCTGGGCAGGCTGAGCTGGTATCCTTATGCGGTAATGTCTCGATTCGTTAGGATTGCATGTGAGAGCTGCCACTGTCCTTCGTTCAGTTATATGTCGCACCCTGGCCGCCGCGCTTACCGCGCTCGCCGTACTGAGCGCCGTCGCGCCCGCCCCTGCCTTTGCCGCCGACTCCGATCAGCAGGTCAAAACGGTCCGCGTCGGCTGGCTCGTCAACAACGAGGGCTTCCAGGACGGCACCCCCGGCGAGCGTCTCTCGGGATGGGGTTACGAGTACCTCCAGACCCTGTCGTACTACACGCCCGGCTGGCGGTACGAATACGTCTCCGGCACCTTCACCGAGCTTATGGACATGCTCGAGGCAGGCGAAATCGACCTTATGCCAAACATCTCCTACTCCGAGGAACGCGCCCAAAAGCTGCTCTTTTCCTCGAACCCCGAGGGCACCGAGCGCTACTTCATCTACGCCAAGCCCGATCGCGACGATCTGGCCAAGGGTGACCCCCGAGCGCTCCAAGGCCTTACCATCGGCTGCAACCCCGACGTTATGCAAACCTTCGTTGGCCAGCAGTGGCTCGCCAACGAAGGCATTACCTGCACCTATAAAGAAATCGACACTGGCGGTGCCCTCTTTGACGCGCTCGCAAACAACGAGGTCGATGCCATCATCATGAACGACACGACCTCGTCGCCCAGCGCCTCCCCCATGTTCTACATTGGTTCGAGCGACTACTTTTTTGCCGTCCCCAAAAGCCGCCCCGACCTGATGGACGACATCAATGCCGCCATGTCGGCAATCGCCCGCGTCAACCCACGCTATATCGACGAAGTCAAATCTAACTACTCGGCCCAAAACAGCGGTTCATCATCGCTCAACGGCCCCGAACGTTCCTGGCTCAAAACAAATGACAACACCATCACGCTCGGCTACATTACGGGCAGACTCCCCTACTGCAACGAAGACGAAAACGGCGAAATGGAAGGCTCGCTCGCATCGCTTGCGACGACGTTGCACGATAAATTTGGCATTACGGTCAAAACCGTCGCCTTTGATAGCTACAAGATGATGTCAAAGGCCCTGTCAAAGGGAAGCATAGACGTTGTGCTGCCGGTATACCGAGATTACTGGTTTGCCGAGCAATCAGGCGTTGTGCAGTCGGTATCGTTGGGGACCATATCCCTCACCGCCATCCACACCGGCAGCGACCTGAACAAAGACCTTCAGAACATCGCCTGTACCAAATCATCGTTTGTCAACAAAAATGCACTTGAAAGCCTGTTCCCCACAGCGACCGTGACCGAATACCAATCCGACGATGAAGCGTTCGACGCCCTCAGAAAGGGAACGGCGCACTGCATCGTCGCTCCCAGCTCACGCATAAAAACCATCGGCGACCGTCATGATCTCAAGGACTACGAGACGGTCGAGCTCCCTGACACCTGTGAGCTCTCGTGCTGGATTTCGCGCGGAAAGCCCGAGCTGCTGGGAATCATCAACAAGGGCATCATCAATGCCGGAGAATCGCTCTCCGCAAGCAATTACTCATCCACGTCGTACACGACCCAGGAATCAGACACGCTTCAATTCCTTTTTCGCAACCGCACCGCCATTGCCGCTACCCTCATCGGTATGTTGTCGGTCGGCATCGTCCTGCTCATCTGGGCACTCGTGCGCGCTCGAACCGAGCGCAAAAAAGCCGATGCTGCCAACGCCGCTAAGACGGCATTCCTCACGCGTATGAGCCACGACATCCGTACGCCGCTCAACGGTATCCTGGGCCTTATCGAGATCGAGGAATTGAAGGAAGGCGATATCCAGGTCGCCCGCGAGAGCCGTGCCAAGGCGCGCGTTGCCGCCAATCACCTGCTCTCGCTGATCAACGACATCCTCGAGATGGGCAAAATCGAAGACCGCAAGCTAACACTGGAGCATACGCCTTTTAACCTCAAAGAGCTCTGTGACGATACACTGGTGCTGTGCAAGCTCCGCGCGTCCAGTAACGGCATCACCATGCAGGACAATAGTCTGCCGTACGCCACGGGGCCATACATGATCGGCAGTCCCACCCATATCCGACAGATCATGATCAACCTGTTAGACAACAGCATTAAGTACAACAAGCACGGCGGCTCCGTCACCTTTAGTTCAAAGACCAAGCCACTCGATAACGGGCGCGCTCTCTTTTGCTTTAGCGTTTCGGATACCGGCATTGGCATGACTCCCACGTTTTTAAAGCATATCTATGAGCCGTTTGCCCAAGAAGGTGACGATGCGCGCAGCAAGTTCCAAGGAACCGGCATGGGCATGCCAATCGTCAAGTCGCTTATTGAACTGATGGGCGGCACCATCGAAGTCACCAGTGAGCTCCATGTGGGCACCTCGTTCTACGTGGAGATTCCGCTCGATATCGACGAGAATCCCCAGGCGCGGGCGAATACGGTTGAGAGTGCGCCCGACTGCTCGCTCGCCGACATGAACGTGCTGCTCGCCGAAGACAACGAATTGAATGCCGAAATTGCCCAGACGCTGCTAGAATCCGAGGGCGTCGTGGTCACCCGCGCCGCCAACGGCAACGAGGTCGTCGATCTGTACCTGTCGCATCCCGCCGGCAGCTTCGATGCGATCCTGATGGACATTATGATGCCGGGCATGGATGGCTATGAGGCAACCCGCACGATTCGTCTGAGCGAGAAGGTCGATGCAGCCGATATCCCCATCATCGCGCTCACCGCCAATGCCTTTGCCGAGGACGCCAAGGCGGCACACGATGCCGGCATGAACGCCCATCTGTCCAAACCGCTCGACTTTAACAAGCTCAAAAACATACTCGCCCGCATCAAGAAAAACGGATCCGTTTCGCTATAGTTTGTGCTCAACCACCACGCACGACCAGAAAGGAAGCCAACGATGTTTAGGCCCTTACGTCGAAAGAAACGCGCCATCACCGACGAGGAAGCGCGCAAACTGCTCGCCACCTGCAAGCGCGGCGTCTTTGCCGTCAACGGCGACGATGGCTACCCGTACGCCATTCCCGTCAACTACTTCTTTGACGCCGAGCACGACAAGATTTATTTCCATGGCGCCAAGGCTGGCCACAAGGTCGACGCACTCAAGCGCGATGACAAGGTCTGCTTTACCGTTTACGGCAACGAGTGGTACAAGGACGGTGACTGGGCTCCCTACGTTATGAGCACCGTCGTCTTTGGCCGTTGTCGCCTGGCGAATGACACCCCCGCGTTTATCGAGGACAAAGTCCGCCAGCTCGCCCTTAAGTACTACCCTTCCGCCGAGGAAGTCGAAGAGGAAATCGCCAAGGACATTAAGGGCGTCCAGCTTTACGAGATTTCGATTGAGCATCTTTGCGGTAAGCAGATTCAGGAAAAGTAAGCCCCTCAGCAGGTCTCGCAAATAGCAATATGGCCCGGTTCCAACCCACCTTGGAACCGGGCCATATGCTTATGAAGCGTCGGCGGCAATGTGCGCTAGTGCCTCGACGAGCTCTTGCGAGCTCACAGGCTTGCTCAGGTGCGCGTTCATGCCCGCCTCGCGCGAAAGCTTGCGGTCGTCGGCAAAGGCGTTGGCACTCACGGCGATAATCGGCGTGGTCGCGGCATCCTCGCGATCGAGCGCTCGAATCTGACGCGTGGCCTCAAGGCCATCGATGCCAGGCATCATGATGTCCATCAACACCACGTCGTACTCGTGCGGTGCGCTCGCGGCAAACGCCTCAACGGCAGACTCGCCATCCTTAGCATGCGTCACGACGGCACCGGCACGGCTGAGCGTAAACTGCGCGATCTCGGCATTCAGATCGTTATCCTCTACGAGCAAAACGCGCAAGCCCTGGAGCGCATCGCCATCGCCCCCATCCGCGCGAACTGTCTGAGGAATCTCGGAGCGTTTGCATTTCTCGAACGGCAGACGGATGGTAAACGTCGTCCCCCGCCCCAAAACGCTCGTAAAGCTCATGGTTCCGCCCATAAGCTCGACCAACTGTTTTGCGATAGGCGCGCCCAGGCCAGTTCCCGATGAAGCGCCTTCCACCTGCTGCTCCTCGCGGCAAAACGGCTCGTAGAGGTGCTGTTGGAACTCCTCGCTCATGCCAATACCGTTGTCGGCGATCGTGTATTCATAGACGGGAACACCATCCGCTGGCTCCACCTCGCGGCACGCCAGGCGAACATAGCCGCCCTGGCGGTTGTACTTGACGGCATTGCCGGCAATATTGAGCAACAAGCGCTTGAGGTGCGTCACGCTCACCCGCGCATAGGGATGATTAAGCGTCTGCTGGTCGCAGATAATTGTCACCAGACGCTCCTCGGCCTGGCGCTCCAGAATATCGCGCACTTCACAGTTGAGGGCCACCAAATTTATGGGCACGAGGTTCAGGTCGACCTGTCCGCTCTCCAGGCGACTCATATCGAGTGCCTCGTTGGCAAGGTCGAGCAGCAGTCCCGATGCCGTCCAGATTTTCGAGCGGCACTCAGTCTGCTTTTGCAGATCGTCCGCATTGGCGTCGCCAACCTCGACCATGCCGCGAATGCCGTTGATGGGCGTGCGCAGATCGTGGCTCATGCGACGCAGAAACTCCGTCTTTGCCGAGTTGGCAGACGAGGCCTCACGCGCCGCCTTTGCCAGCTTGTCGCCATAGTCGCGCTCCTGCTGCAGCAAGTCCGTCAAACGTCGGCGATCAGCGCGGCGACGCACCGTCACAACAACGGCTATAACACCGCTGTAGAGCGCCAGCACGCCGGCAGCAACAGCCGCTACAACCTCAAAGTAACGCCGCGCCGAGGCATAGGTGTACACATAGAATTTGTGCGCTTTTCCAAATGTGCCCAAATACCACTCGCCGTCGGCGTTAACCAATCTGACCTTACCAGCCAGGCATCGATCCTTAATACCGTCGACAATGAAGACGTCCGTCGCAGGCAGATCGAATACGCCCAATACGGTGGGTTCAACGGCATTGGTCGCAACGACCTTGCCGTCGCTTTCGATCACGATATTGCCGCTATCGATGGTTTCATAGCCATCAAGCAAGCTCTGCAGTTTGAGTGTATTGCTTGCAACCGCCTTCGCGCTCTGATGCCTTACCGCGATAACGATACCCTCGCCATCCTGCCGAGTCACGCAGCCAATGTCTGCGACCGAATCATCCGCAAGCGTGATGCGGGCGGTATAGGACTTAAGCGGATGAGTTGCCACCTCCAGCACGGGCGCTTCCTTGAGATACGTAGCGAGCGACCCGTAGCCCACATCGCCCGTCGAGGACTCGGACACCAAATTGCCCGATGCATCCGTCACAATCAGCGCGCTCACGTTGAACTGGTCGGCGTATTGCTCCAGCATGGCGTTATCCACCGAACCGTCGCGCTCCATATCGCGCTGTCTCTCCGGCGATCTCCATAACGCGAATCAGGTTTTTGGTCGTATAGGCGCTATTGAATGCATCGTAGGAAAGGCTCTGCGTCGCCACGTAATCGACAACGTCGGCAAAGCGCTGCTCGGCCTGAGCTGTCGTGTAACCGTAGCTCATCATGCCGGCAACAACCGAGAGCGCTATCCCCAGCAGAGCGACAAAGAGCCATGCCCCTGCCGAACGATTGCCCCGCTCCTGAGCGGCGTGGTCGGGCGCATCGATCATGACAGGCCCTCCATATTCAAAAATGGCGAAGGGTCATCAAAGTACTTTGACACCAGGCGTTCCATGGTGCCGTCGGCTAGCATTTCCTGGTAGGCATGGGTGAGCTTAGCGTCGATGCTGCGCGTATCGCTTAGATCGAAAGCGGTACCCAAACCGACCTCTAGCAGTGGCTCATCCAAAATGCGATACGTCACACCATAGTCTTTTTCGTAGGTGAGCAGCGAGGACTCATGCGCGGCGATGGCGTCGACCAGGCCCTCGACGAGCGCCGGGTTCAGGTTTGAGCGGTCCGAAAAGCTGTAGAGTTCCTTGATCTGCGGAACGTTTTCATTTGTACGATTGAGCAAAATGCCCTCGGGCTTTGTGGTGGACTGGACCGCCACGACCTTATCCTCAAGATCGGCAAGCGTGTAGATATCGCTCTGGGGATCGACCGCGACCACCTGGCGGCTCGCAAGGTACGGGCCGGCCCAACGATACTCGTTTTCGCGACCCGTCATGCTAAAGCTGCCCATGACACAATCGAGCTCGCCGCTCGCCAGCAGCTCTTTCTTCTTTTCCCAATCGATCAGCTGGTACTTTGGCTTGTAACCAATGCGGGCCAAAGCCTCGGTTAGTATCTCGACATCCAGGCCAACGATATCACCGTACTCGTCGGTATACACAAACGGTGGATAGAGGTCGCTGCCGACGTTGAGCGTCTTAAGGTTGTCGTCTTTGGCCTGCGAGGCGTCCAGACCTTCTAATGCAGACGTCGAGGCCCTGTCATTCGACCCGGAACAGCCGGCTATCGCTACGACAAAGGCACACGCTACCGCAAGCGCGGCAAACAACGAAATGGCAACCGAGCGACGGGACCTTTTCATCGAGCTCCATACGATCCTGTTTACAGACTGAAATGGTAAAAAATAATAGCAAACAAAACCACACGAGTGCCCAATGGCTACAGACGTTTTACCATGTGGGGCCTTCCAGCCGACTTGGCAGAAGGCCCCGCATGCAGTGCTCACTTACCGTGCATTAAAAACGTAGCGGTCCAGGCGGTCGCACGCTTCCTTTACGCGCGAAAGCGGCAGCGCCAGATTCACGCGAATGTGGCAGGGCCCGTGGAACGGGCGGCCGTCCTGATATCCCACGCCCACGCGCGCCCCCTCGTCGAGCAGCCACTGAATATCGCGGCCATGCTCGCGACACCACTCCGTGCAGTCCAGAAACACCATGTACGTGCCCTGCGGACGTGAAAATGCGACGCCCTTCCATTGTTTTTCTGCATACGTGCAGAAGTACTCGATATTGCCGGCAAGCACCTGGTTGAGTTCGTCCACCCACTCGTAGCCTTGCGGCTGGTAGGCACCGATAAGCGCATGCATGGAGAGGACATTCATTTCATTGTAGTGAGTCTTGTTGGACACTGCGCACACGCGGTCGCGCAGCGTCTCGTTATAGATGATGTGGTAGCTGCCAACCAAGCCCGCCAGGTTGAACGTCTTGCTCGGCGCATAGAGGGCAACCGTGCGCATGCGGGCATCCTCGCTCACCGACTGCGTCGGGATATGCTTGTGTCCTGGCAGGATGATATCGGACCAAATCTCATCCGAGATCACCACGCAATCGTGCTGGCGATAGATATCCATGGCGCGTTCGATTTCATCGCGCTCCCATACGCGGCCGCAGGGGTTGTGCGGCGAGCAGAACACCGCGGCATGGATGTGATTTTGGGTGAGCTTGTGCTCCATGTCCTCAAAGTCCATGCGCCACACGCCCTGGTCATCGAGCTTAAGCGGGCTGTGGACAATACGATAGCCCGCGGCTTCGATGGACTTGGTAAAGCCGATGTAGGTGGGGCTGTGGACCAGCACCGCATCGCCCGGCTGGACATACGCGCGCAGTGTCGACACGACACCGCCCAGCACGCCGTTTTCGTAGCCGATATGTTCAGGGCGCAGGCACTCGACGCCATTGCGGCGGCTCTGCCATTCGATGATGCGGTCAAAGTACTCGGGGCGCGGATTGAAATAGCCAAACATGGGGTGCTGGGCGCGCTGAATGATGTGTTCCCGGACCGTGGGCACCGTGGCAAAGTTCATATCGGCCACCCACATGGGAATGCGGTCGAAGCCCTCGTCGGGTGCGTTCGGAGCCATACCGGGGATCTCGCCCCAAGAGTCAACGGCGATGGAGTCCATGCCGTGGCGGTCGATAAGCGAGCTAAAGTCGTATTTCATGCTGAGCTCCCATGCAAAGCGGACTATTTTGGTAGGCGTTATTGTCCACCAGCATGGGCGATTTTGACATGGGGTTTGGCGCTTAATTTGACGGGTTCAGACGAATGACTGGTTAGTCTTGCGCGTCGTTGACGGCGACTACGGTTAGCTGGGTTTTATCGACCGTAAAAGATATGTCGAGCCCAGCATAAGCTAAGTGGTAAACGCGGTTTGGCTCGTGCTTGCTGCCCGCGCGGCGCGGATCTTGGCAAAGGACCTCGACCAAGCCGGGGAGCTTTGCGGGCGGGACCATATCCTGCAGCGCTTGTGGAAACTCAACATCGAGCTCTTGCCACGGAGCACCCTCAATCCAGCCGCCGGTCGCATCCGGGTGGCAGTCCGCAAACGGGATGTAGGGCTTGATATCGTAGATGGGCGTGCCGTCGCGCAGATCGGCCCCCAGCACATGGATGATGGGGCCGTCGTCGGTAAGCTCCACGCGGTCGAGCTTAACGCAGGTGAGCCCGATGGGATTAGGGCGAAACGGACTGCGCGTGGCAAAGACACCCACGCGCTCGGCTCCGCCCAGACGCGGCGGACGCACGGTCTTCGACCATTTTGCGTTGGTTCCGGACCTGTCCCGCGTCTTGGCATCGGCGGCTATGTCCTTAGCCGTGCCGCCGGGCGTTCCGTTTTCGAAGCGCCACAGCAGCCATAGGTGAGAGAAGGAGTCCAGACCCTCAACCGCCGCGTTGGAGGCAAATTCCGGCTCAAAGACGATTCGTCCCTGTAGATGAGGCGCCAAAAAGCTGTTGCGCGGAATGCCGAACTTCTGCGGCAGATCGGTATGTATGTGTGCAATAGGTTCCATGCCGGCCATTGTACGGCATGAAGGTGTGGGGCGTTACGCGCAATTCTTCGCCGCGGTCCCCCGTCGTGCAACCAACGGTTGCTTGGAAGGGCACCTGCTGCCGCGTATGCTTAAGCCATCGACCAGCAGAAAGGAGCCGCTATGGCCTTTGCAGAAAAGCTCATCGCTGTCCGTCGCGCCCATCACCTTACCCAGGAGCAGCTCGCCACCAAGCTCTTCGTCACACGCCAAGCCGTCAGCCGTTGGGAGCGCGGCGAAGTCACCCCGGGTATCGACATGATGAAGCTCATTGCCGCCGTAACCGGAGAGCCGCTGCCCCACCTGCTCGAAATGCCCGAGCATTATTGCCAGAGCTGCGGCATGATACTCACGCCCGACGACTGCGGCACCGATGCTGCGGGCACCGCGACCGATCATTACTGCAAGTGGTGCTACGACCACGGCAAGTACACCTACGACACCACCATGGAGGCAATGATCGAGGATTGTGCCCCGCGGCTGGCACAAAACACCGGCATGTCGCTCGACGAAGCCGTCTCGCTCATGGGCGCCGTCCTGCCGCAACTGGAGCGCTGGCGCACCGTGCAAGAAAACGAGGAGCGCTACGGCGCCGAAGCGCGGGCGCGCTATGGCGATGAGGCTATCGATGCGGCAAACGAAGCGCTGCTGGACATGGACCCCGAGACATGGAACGACATGAAGGAACTTGAACGCGCTGTTCTGGGCCAGCTTTCGATTGCCATGGGCATTGACGACCCGGAGAGCAACGAGGCCCGCAAACTCGTCGCGATGCATCGCCGATGGATTGGCCTTAATTGGGGACACGAGCCCCAAGACGAAGCATACCTGGGCCTCACCCACGGCTATCTTGCCGATCAGCGCTTTATCGACTACTACGACAAGCCCTGCGGCACCGGAGCCACGGCGTTTCTGGTTCAGGCAATCGAGTCGTCGCTGATTTGCGCATAGACCGCGGCGGCTTTGGGTATTCCAATTGAAACCTCAACCGATTGGAGACCCATGGCCACTGATCACGAGCTCACACTCTACGTTATGACCGGCTGCCCGTATTGCATAAAGGTCAAGCACTTTTTGGCCGATAACGGCGTGACCATTCCTGAACGCAATATCTCGACCGATTCCGATGCCGAGCAGACGCTTATCGCCGTCGGCGGAAAACGCCAGGTTCCCTGCCTGTTCATTGATGGAGAGCCGCTCTACGAATCGAACGACATCATCGCATGGGTACAGGAAAACCTGCTCTAGTACGCACGCTCTGTCCGTCCAGGGCCCCAACCCATACGACCCAAACATGTACACCAGCATCCAAAGTCGACATTTTTCGACATCTTTGGATGCTGGTGTACAGCTTTTGCGGGTAGTCATGGACGCTCTTAACCGGCTAATTGTTTGAGGCGACCTTTGGATTATGGCTGTTTGACGCCTCTGGAAAGGGTTTCCGAGAGGGCTGTGGTCAAAAAAGGGCAAATATGAGTACTGCTACCTGTTTAGTAGTAGCGATTTTGATCACTTCAGGAGCTATTCAACGTTCCATACGTCCGTAGACGACGCTATTTCTCCTCATATGTTCAATAAAAGTAGCTCCTAATGGGAACAAATCTCATCAGGAGCTACTATTTATAGCAAAATAAATGCAACTATAATGGCAACAGTACTCATATTTGCCCTTTTTTGACCACGACCCTCCAGAATAGCCGCTGAGGACGACACTAAATGACAAAATCCGGCACTTGGACGTTCTTATATGATTAGCCATTGAAGGACACCTAACGACTACTCCCATTCGCGACACACTGTGTCGCGAATTAAGCTGGTCCCATTATCGAAGACCAGTGAGAGCTCCTGCCCAGAATCTCGATAGCTTAATAAAGCGCTCCCCTCCGGAAGTTCAATGAGCATCCAAATTCCAGGCTGAAAAGCAAAGGAGTATCGAAGCCGTCAATGCTCATTTTCTATCGAACACGCGGGTCAAAACAAGCTAATTAGCCTGATAAACTGTTTGTTTTTTCTACAAGACTGTATACAAAAAGATTATCCGTTGACCTGTGCTCGACATTATGCCGATCGATAGGAGGCGCTATGGACGCTAAGCAGCTCGAAAAGATGATGGGGTTTGCTCCCGGAGAGTTGGAGAAAGCCGCGAAGGCATACGAAAAAGATGAATGGCCGAAGGGTCGCACCATCAAGCTGGGAAGGCCGTCGATCTCCGATGAGCCAAGCGTCGTTATAACAGCACGTGTGGGCGAATCGATTCTTGAGGCGTTTGACGAAAAAGCCAAACGCCATGGGCAAACACGCACGGAGCGGCTCAGAGAGCTCATTACACTTGATGCACTGATTGCCTAGGCCCGCTCCCCCGTCGGACCCAAACATGTACGCCAGCATCCAAAGTCGACATTTTTCGACATCTTTGGATGCTGGTGTACAGCTTTTTGCTACATAGTCGTTGGGGACGTCCTTAAATGACCAGTCGTTAAAGAACGCCCCCGATGACTAGTTAGCCGTGGAAGCGAGCTGTGGGTGCAAGCGGCTGTTCGCGAAAGACGCGCTCGACGGCAGCGCGGTATTCGTCGACCTTTTTGGTCTTGCGTACGATCTTGTGGACGGTAGCGGGATCGGCGAAGGCGCATTTGGCGTAGAACCACCACTCCTTCATGCGAAAGACCGCGTTACCGCCAATCTCTTCTGCATATGCCGCAAACAGCGTGTCATGGAAACGATGCAGTTCGGCTGCCGTGGCAGCAGGGCCGCCCTTGACCATGCGAGCCAGAGCGGGGTTCGCGAGCAGGCCACGCCCCAACATCACATGGCGCGTGCCGGGATAGGCCTCCACCAGCGCGTCCATATCCTCAAGATCAAAAATGTCACCGTTATAGGCCACGGGGAACGGCGCACGCTCCAGCGTCTCGCCATAAAACTCTTTGCGCGGCAAGCCCGTATAGCGGTCCTTCTGTACGCGCGGATGCACGATCAGCTCTGCCAACGGCATGCGGCAATACAGATCGAGCACGCGCTCGTATTCGTCGTCATTCTCCAGCCCCAGCCTGGTCTTTACCGACACCGGCAACGGCGACCGCTCGCACACATCGCTTAAGAACGCCTCGAGCTCGTCGAGATTGCGCAAGAAACCCGAGCCCTTGCCCTTGGCGACAACCGTTCCCGAAGGGCAACCCAGGTTGAGATTGACCTCGCGGTAGCCCATGTCGGCGAGCACCTGTACCGCCCACACAAACTCGTCCGCGTTCTTGGACATCAGCTGAGGCACCACGTTGAGCCCCTGGTTATTGGCAGGATCGATCTCCTTAAACGCCTTGCCGCCAAAGCGGTTACCCACCCGCGGCGGCGGCAAAAACGGCGTGTAATAGCAATCGAGCGCACCGAAGCACTCCGCATGCACGCGACGGAACACATGCCCGGTAATCCCCTCCATAGGGGCCAGCGAAAGGATCATCTACTCTTCTCTCATATCAACACAACAAAGGGGCCGTCCCTTTGTCACATGCATTATGCCTTGCGCTTCAGGCGATTCGCAAGGAAGAGGTAGCTACTGAACGATGACCACCCTCCAGCCGCACCCCATACAACGAGGTTTAATACTTTTCCCGAGAAGTGAACGAGTGAAAACGGGCCCCCGAAGCATCGGCACTTTCGAGATGCAATTTCCTGCGGTTTTGCCAGCCAAATCCTGCGGGTTTGACGTCTAAAAATGTCGATGCTTCGGAGGTCCAAGTATGGCCGTTCACTTCTCGGAAAAGTATTAGACCTCGATTTACATGCCACTCAATGTGACAAAGTGGCTGCTCCTTTGTCACATTCGATGAAAAAGGGCACCGATGTTAGTCGATGCCCCAAAGCGGCTGCAGGTTAAGCCCTACAGCGTATGTCTAAGACGAATCGAACTATTCGTCCCAGGAGAGGTTCTTACCAGTCTTTTTTGCCAGCAGCAAGAACAGGCCGATAATAACGTTGCATGCGATGCAGAAGATGAAGACGCCCTGGAAGGAGCCGACAAGCTCATAGACCTTCATCATAACGGGCATGCCAAAGGCGCCGACGATATAGCCCACGGAGCAGATCAGCGCGAAGATGCGACCGAAATCGCGGGAGCCAAAGACATCCATAACCAAAACGGTCAGGGCAGTGCCAGCGATGACGTACATTACGTCGTTCACGCCTGCTGCGAGGATGCTGAGCGTCGAGTTGCCGCTGCTCATCATGAGCATGACAAAGGAGAGGATGGAGACAGCGAGCCAGCCCAGAATGGCCTTCGTGCTGCCGAACCTATCGCAAGTGGTGCCGACGATCGGATTGAGGAACAGATCGAAGAGCGATGCAGCGGATACCATGAAGCCGCCCACCATGGGGCTAAAACCAACCTCGGAAGCATACGTCGGGAAGAGCTGGTTCATGCAGCAAGTGAGCTGAACGAGACAGAGGAAGCCGATGCAGAAGAAGAAGGCAGGCGACTTAATGGCGCGCGCATAGCTAACGCCACGCGTGCTATCCTCGGTCGTCTCCTCGGTCTCGGTGACCGTCTCGCCCTCGACGTAGCCATAGGGCAGCATGCCCTTGTCCTGAGGCTTATAGCGAATAATCAGGACGGAAGCGGGGAGAATGAGCACGGCGGAGACGCCAGCGAGCACCAGATAGCCAGTCCTCCAGCCAGCGGCCTCGATGACAGAGGTGATGACGGGGCTCATGATGAGCATGTAAATCGAGTTCACTGCCCAAGCGAGACCGATTGCCAGGCCACCAGATTTTTTGAACCACTGGTCAATAACGTCGGACATGGCGACGCCGGTGGTGAAGGCGAAGCAAACGCCAATCAGGGCGCCAGCGGCGATGAACATCCAGACTTCGGTGTAGAAGGCCATGCCTGCGCCGGCAGCAAGCAAAATAAGCTCGACAACGGGGAGCCAAACCTTGCCAACGACCTTGGGAATGAGTTTTCCGACAAACGGAAGAGCTGCCGCAAGACCAATGAGCGTTGCGGTGAAGTAATACGAGAAGATGGAATAGTCAAACCCGAACTCCTCGCACACGGGTGCGACGAAGGAGCCCGCGATGACGCTATAGGATCCGGTCGTGCCGGCAGACATAAGGCCGAGCGCGATTACGAGAACCCATGCGTAAACCTTGCTGCTCTTTAACTTTGCATTTTCCATTGATACAGCTCCTAGAGACCCAGAAGGGCACACATAACGGCCTTGATGGTGTGCTGACGGTTCTCTGCCTCACGGAAGATGACCGAAGCGTTGGCCTCAAAGCACTCGTCGGCAATCTCAAAGCCCTCGGTGATGATTTCGCGATGGAGGTCGTTCTTGCACTGGTCGAGGAGCATTTTGCCGACACGGTGATCTGCGTTATGGACAGAGGGAAGCTCATGCATGCAGAAGATGTCGGGATTGTTGGTGCGCTTGCACAGCTCGCTGGTGACGCGATAGGGGTACAAAGACTCGGCATCGCCCAGCCAGGAGTTGTAGTCGTCGGGATCCAGAACCTCTTCGCCGCACTCGGGGTTGATGTAGCGCCACTCCTCGGTAACGATAACGTCAACGCCATCCAGGGCATCGAGGTCAGAGGTGATGGTAAAGGTCCTATTGGGAGCGTACTTGGCGTAGCAGGCCTCCACCTCTTCGATCATTTCCTTGCACATCTGATGACGGAGGTCGTCGGGGCCGATGGCGAGGAAGTCCATGTCGAGCATAGCGCACAGACGGCCATACCACACCGGGGCGCCGGCGCAGTTGCCAACGAAAGCCATCTTCTTGCCGCGGCTCGTACGCAAACCGCCCCATTGCTCTTCCATCGTAAGAGCGTCAGCGAGCATCTGAGTCGGGTGATCGCCGAGAGTAAGGGCATTGATGACCGGGATGTCAACCAGGTCGGCGACGTCATAGAGGAACTGCTCGTCCTTCTGTGCGCGATAGACGATGAGATCATACATGCCGTTAAAGACGCGCATGGCGTCCTTGAC
This sequence comes from Collinsella aerofaciens ATCC 25986, assembly GCF_010509075.1. NCBI lineage: Bacteria > Bacillati > Actinomycetota > Coriobacteriia > Coriobacteriales > Coriobacteriaceae > Collinsella > Collinsella aerofaciens. The sequence goes on along the minus strand of NZ_CP048433.1, from coordinate 2,324,820 downwards.
GGTCTCGCAGTCACCCATGTGGGAGTTGGTCAGATAAGTGAAGCCCATGCCCAAATCGTTGCAGGAGGTCTCGAATGCGCAACGAGTACGGGTCGAGCCCCACTCAAAGTTGGCGAGGACGTTTTTGCCGGGGAAGTAGCGCTGGTCGACACCAGACTTCTTCTGAGCCTTAAGGTTCCAGGCAAGATCGATGAGATAGCGGAAATCCTCGGAGGAGAGATCATGGATGTTGATGTAGTCGCGACCGCGGAGGCTGTTGTTCATGCCTATTTCCTTTCGAATTATTATCAAAATTATTGTTGAATGTGTCCCCGAGGAAAACACGGATATCCCTCGGGGAGCGGTACATGTGGCGCCTAAGCCAAAGAGCGCAGGCTCTAAGGCTCACTAACGACTGGCCGCCACGTCCTTAGTCCAGCAGTGCACGCCGCCGCCGGACAGGTTAAGCGCGAGGGAATCAATCATGATGACCTTGCGATCGGGGAAGCAGCTCTCAAGAACTGCCTTGGCCTGCTCATCCTTCTCTTTCACGACCTCGCTCACGCCCTCGTGGTAATAACGCTGGCCAAGAACGACGCCGTTGCAAATCAGGAAGTTGCAGTAGCTCGCTGCGGCGTAGAAGTGGACGGGGCCCTCGGGCCAGGGGGTGCCATCCATAAACTTGCCGCCCATTTCGTCGATGAAGCCCTTATAGAGCTCGTAATCTTCATCGCCAGGGGCGATAACGACTTCAATAGGCTCGGCGGTGGGCATACGAACGATCTCGAAGGGCTTGCCCTCCCAGTCCGTTTCGTTGCTCAGGATCTCGTAGGCTGCCTCAATGCGGCGACGAGACTCTGCTCCAGCCTTGCTCGAGGCTGCCTCTTCATCGGACACCTCGGCAAGAAGAATCTTGTTCGGAGTGATAAAGCGACACATCTCATCAATGTGAGCTGCAAAGCTCATGCCAAAGACGGGAGTTCCGTCTTCCTTCTCGTCGAGGATGCCCAGTCGATAGTCGTCGTCCTCGAGCATAGGCTGCGGAAGCCAGATAACCTTGTTGAGGTTGTAGATGCGCTTATACTCGGCCTCTATTTCCTCTTTCGTGAACTCGGGATTACGCTTGCGGCATTCCGTGTCCTCGATGGCGATCAGAGTGCCGTGACCGTCAAACTCGCGGTCGCCGCCCTCCGAAACCATTTCGGAATTGACGATATCGAAGCAACCGAGCGCAACCGCCATGTGAACGGCTGCCTTACGTGCGGACTGGCACTCCGGGGAGTTCTTGTCCCACACGCCGTAATAGGTCCAAGCGGGGTTGACCATATAAGAATGGCCCTTGTCGTCGACCATGATGCTGGGACCGTTGTCGCGGACATAGAAGTTGGAGTCTTCGAACTGCGTGATCTCGATGCGATCGAGATCAACCCCCTCCTCCTTCAGGCGCGAGCAAGCCTCCTCATAGGAGCCGGGGGTGCCGCAATTGAGGTTGACCGTAACGTCGCCATACTCGAGCAGAGCCTTGATCACGTCAACGCAGGGCTGGCGGTTATCGTAGCCCTCTGCACGGATGTAATCGGGAAGCCATGTCACATAGACGTTGGAGCGCTTCTCGAACTCGCCCGGCATACGATAGTTCTCGTACATGGTTGGTCCTTCCGTCGGGTTTCCCGCGATGCTGTCCGGCCGCGACAATAGCGGGGTTTCACCTGCTATAGTACTACTATACCTACCGTTCGGTAGATAATTTTGAATAATTGCCGCTCGCCTACTGATACATACCGTTCGCCGTATATAGTGGTCATGTTTGGACACGAATTGATGTTCCGTTGCCATCCTTAATAATGTTGGTAGTGCGGAAGTGATTTGCAATGGAGAAATGCAGCGTGAGCACAAGAAAAAAAATATTGGACGCAATGTACGATCTTGTGGCAGAAGTCGGTTATGACAAAGCGTCTATCGGAAAGATTTGCGACTTTGTCGGTATATCCAAGCCGTCGGTGTACTACTACTTTCCCTCAAAAGAGGAGATTTTCACTACGCTCTTGGACAGCATGTTTCCGACCATTGACTATCAGCGCGACTACTCGCTAATAGTCGATAGGGACGGGTTCAAGGCCGCGCTTATCGAGCTCGGCAATTCAGTTATAGGTGGCTATCGAAGCGATGAAAAGCGCCGGCGCGTGCTGGCCGAGGTTAGCGTTCAAGCAAATCGAATTCCTGCAGTTCAGGAACGTCAAGCGACGGCGACCAAACGAACCATGGATGCGCTTAAAGACATCCTTCTTCATGGTGTAGAGATTGGCGCGTTTTCCGATAGCGCCGACGTAATGCTCTACGTACAAATTCTTTATACCGTTCTGGAGGGAGCAAGCAATACGGTCGCTCAAGGTGAGGATATTGATGAGAAAGCGGTTTGGGCGGGAATAGTCGAGCTTATGTTCAAATAGACCAGCCAAGCTGAAGCGCATGTTGGCGCCCATGGTGCCTGCGGGCAACCTTTAAAACGAAAACAGGGGTCGACTCCAATCTGGCTTGGAGTCGACCCCTGTTGCGTGGCAATCTATGCCGGTGCAATCGGCGCTTATTACTTTTCAGCAGCCTTATTGAGAAAGCCGGAAACGATAGCAAACGCAGCAATCATAAGGTTGCAGGCAATGCAGAAGATAAATACTCCCTGGAATGACCCTGCCATGCCGTAAACCTTCATCATGACCGGTACCGTCAAGATTCTTTCGCAAATTGATTTAGCCGTCTCCGGCCCCGTCCTCTTCTAGCCCTCCGCCTTTCCCCTCAGCTCGTCCATCTCCTCCAGCTTCGACATGTCCAAGTACCTCCTCTTGCCCCACTCGTGCTCCACTATGTACTTCAGCCTCGCCGTCACCAACATCAGAGCCGAATTGCCGTCTGGGAAGGTCCCGACGACCCTCGTCCTCCTCCTGATCTCGCGGTTGATGCGCTCGATCCCGTTGTTCGTCCTGATCCGGCGCCAGTGCTCCGGTGGGAATTCCGTGTAGGCAAGCGTCTCGGCGAACCCGTCGCGCACCGTCCTCGCGGCCGCCCCGAGCCTCATCGATTCCAGCTCCTCCGCCACCTCCTCGGCTTTTCTGGCGCATGCCTCGCGCGATTCCTGCGCGTGGATCGCCTTCAGCATGCGCGCCGCGGCCTTCCGCCTGGTCACGGGAACCCTTCCCAGCACGTTGCGGTAGAAATGCACCGTGCAGCGCTGGTAGCGGGCCCCGGGGAACACCTCCTCGAGCGCACCGAGCATCCCCGCGCACTTGTCGCCGGTGACGAGCCGTACGCCGGAGAGCCCGCGTCCCTTGAGCCAGGAGAAGAATTCGCGCCAGGACTCCGCGGACTCGGTGTACCCCTCGGAGCAGCCGATGACCTCCCGGTCGCCGGCGGAGTTGACGCCGATGGCGACCAGCACGGCCACGTTCTCGTAGGACCCTCCCCAGCTGCGCTTGAGGTAGATACCGTCGACGAAGACGTAGGGGTAGCCGCCCTCGAGCGGCCTCTGCCGCCATGTCTCGATGGACGCGAAGGCCCTCTCGTTGAGGTTGGAGACGGTGCCGGAGGACACCGGCGCTCCCCACAGGAGCTCGGAGACGTCCTCGATCCTCCTGGTGGAGACGCCCGCCAGGTACATCTCGACGATGGCCTCCTCGACCGAGGTCTCGCGCCTGCGGTAGCGCTCGATGACGGCCGTCTGGAAGGTCGCCCCGCGGAGCTTCGGCACGCTGAGCTCGACTTCCCCGGCGCCCGTGACGAGCCTCCTCGTGTAGTGGCCGCTGCGGTAGGCCTCCCGGCCCGCCGTCCTCTCGTAGCGCTCGGCCCCGACGAGCTCGGACGCCTCCTCGTCGAGCAGTGCGTTGAGCGTCTCCTCGACGGTCTTCCTCACCAGATTCTTTATGTCGTTGCGCAGCGACTCCTCGTCGACTGATACGATGTTCGCAGACACGGCCCGTGCCCCCTTCGTCGGTGATTTGTTGTTTAGTCGCTAGAAATCATATGACGGGGCGCGGGCCGTGTTCCGCTATGCGGTTGTCAATTTGCGAAAGAAATTATGCGTCACCTCATGACCGGCATTCCAAAAGCACCGACGACATAGCCCGCTGAGCAAACGATCGAATAGATCCTTCCAAAATCGCGTGATCCAAAGAGCGAGAGGAGAAGCATCGGCATTGCGGTTCCAACGATGGCGAACATGACATCGTTTACACCAGCTGCAATGATGGAAACGGTCTCATTGCTTCCGCCAATGATAAGAAGCAGGAATGAAAGAATGCTGACACCTGTCCATGCGACCGTTGCTTTAATAGCGCCAAGCTTGTCGCATGTTTTGCCCACGAAGGAATTTAGGAAGATATCGGAGAGTGAAGCTGCCGAGACCATTAAGCTTCCTACGATAGGATTGAAACCGACCTCGCTTGCATAGGTTGGAAACAGCTGGTTCATGCAGCAGGTGAGCTGCGCCACGCAAAGCAAGAGGACACAGAGAATAAAAGACGGCGTTTTCGCGGCATCGCGGAGTGCCATGCCCGAAAGGACATCTTCCTGCTCATCGGCGCTGCAGCTCTCATGGGTTTCGGAGACGGTCTCTCCGTACGGAAGCATATTGCGATCAGAGGGGTTAAGGCGAATGATAAATGCGCTTGCAGGCAAAATCATAGCTGCAGAAACGGCCGCAAGCACGATGTATCCCGTACGCCAGCCTTGCTGCTCGATGACCAGCGTAATGACAGGACTCAATAACAGCGTGCAGAGAGAATTAACGCCCCAAGCGAGGCCGATGGCGAGACCGGACGATTTGCTGAACCATTGGTCAATGACATCGGACATGCAGACGCCCGTTGTAAACGAAAAGCAGATGCCGATCACTGCGGCGGAGACGGTGAACATCCAGACCTCGGTGTAGAACGCCATTGCGGCGCCGGCGGCAATAAGGACGAGTTCAATGCAAATATGCCATGGTTTGCCGATTACTTTTGGAATGAAGCGACTCAAAAGCGGAAGCCCAAGCGCAAGGCCAAGAAGAATCGCGGTTAAATAGAAAGAAAAAGAAGTGTAGTCAAAGCCCAGATCTTCACATACTGGAGCAACGAATGAGCCGGCAATAATGCTATATGTGCCAGTTGTTCCGGCGGACATTAAGCCGAGCGCAATAACGACGACCCAAGCAAATGCGCCGCTTTCACGGAGACAATCTTTTTTGGCTGGTGTGGTGAGAGTCATGGTTGCTCCATTTCTATCGGCAATACATCCTATATGCCTACCGATAGGTATATAAACCAGAGGACTCTTCGTCAAGCATTAAGCGGGGAGAGGGAGTTCTTAACCTGCCGAACGGTAATTAGACCCCGTTTTCGCAAGGGTCTCAATGTGACAAAGGGACTGTCCCTTTGTCGCATTATTCGGAGCGCAGGGCTTCGACGGGGTCCTTCTTGGATGCGCTGCGGGCCGGCAGCAGGCCGGCAACGACCGTCAGCAGCACTGAAATTGCGATGAGCACCAGCGCATCCTGCACGGGCAGGCTCATCAGATTGGGCACCTGTTTGGCCGCAAGCGCCCAGGTATTAACCGGAAAGCTCACGAGCACCACGACGACAATGGCAAAGACGCCGGCGATGAGGCCCTCGATAAAGGTCTCGGCATTGAATACGTTGGCCACGTTGCGCTTCGACGCGCCGATCGCGCGCAGGATGCCAATCTCCTTTTTGCGCTCCAGCACGCTGATGTAGGTGATGATGCCGATCATAATGGAGCTCACCACTAGGCTGATGCTCACGAATGCGATGAGCACCAAGCTGATGGTATTCACAATGTCGGTCACCGAGCCCATAATGATTCCCATATAGTCGGTGTACGAAATCGCCTGCTCATCGTGGCCAGCAGCTTTGACCTGCTTGTTATACGCATCGATATGGTCGAGCACGCGCTCCTTCGCCTCAAAGTCGCGCGGGAAAATCTTGACCGAGATGGGGTCTGCCTCGTCCGCATAACCCAGTGTGGTCAGGTTGTTGTCACAGGTAAGCTGCGATGCCTTGGCATAACTCATCATAAGCGAACTCAGGTCCTCGGCGTCCATGTTGAAGTGGATGGCGCGGGCAAAGGCGCTCGCATCCACACGCATAGTGCTCGCCAGGTTGGCAAAACTCGATGACATCTGCGTCGCCATCTGGCCCATGAGCCCTGCCGCGCCTGCCTTGAGCTGAGTTGACACCGTCGTCGCAATCTGGTCGCTGATCGACTTCATCATCTGATCCAGAGCCTGCTGCAGATACGGAGCCAGCTGCTTTTGTACATAGTCGGTCATCGCCTGCTGCAGGCGCTCGGCCAGGGCATCGCCGCCGAGTGCCTTGAGCTGAGCCAGGATTTGCTGGGCTGCCGTATCACTCTCAAGATACGTCGAGAACGCGGCGGCAAGCTTTGACGCGTCCTTAAGATCTTCGGGCGTCAGCGCCTTAAACTGTTCCGACTGCATAAAGCCCGTGAACAGTTGGTTGGCGAGCGCCCCCACTTGCTGCATCTGCTCGGGTGTAAGCTCCAACCCATCGAAGACACCCGAGAAATCGGGGGCTGGCGCCTTAGACATGATGTCGCTGAAGTCGATATCCTTCCCTACGCCCGAAAGGTCAATGTCCAGCTCGGACAAGTCAAGACACGACGGGTCCATACCGCCGGCAACACCCGAGAGCACGGAGGTATCGAACGAGAACGCGCTCTTGAGCGCCGCCTCGTCCACACTGAACATGCTGCCCAGATCCACGCCTTGTTTGGCCTCGCCTTGCAGTTCGTCGAAGGTTTTGCCCGTAAAGACATCCGTCTCGGGGTGGGCGAGTTGCTCCCGCACAATCTGCGAATCGGCGGCGCGCTCCATAAGCTGGCGAGTCAGCGCATGTGTATAGGCAATGCCCGGAGACAACGCACTCGCATTGGCCGTCTCGTTAGGGCGCACCACACCCACGATGTGTACGTCGATGCCATCGGCAACCTTGGCGGCCATAAAGTCGGCGTCACCAGACATGTCGGTCCACATGCCGGTCTCTTCGTTTTTGCGATAGGCATCGGCCGGCGACAGCACCTTAAACGTCGTGGACAGCGCATCGTCGTAGGTAAAGTCGGTGCCGGTCTCGGGTGCTTTGACCCCACCGTCGGCCGTCATGGCACTGTTTACCAGATCGTTGAGCTCATCGATATCCAGCGCACCGATGCTGTAGAGCGTATAGTCGCCCACCGTACCGCGGCTCGAAAGCACCATCACGGCTTCGTTGGCAGACGTGGGCCAATGACCGGCGACGACATCGTACTGGCTGTCGAGCAGGCTCTGGTCGTCAATCATCTCGTTAAAGACCGAGGTTCCCATGGATTCCATGCTCACCGTTGCCGCCGAACTCGCGCCTCCGCTCATAGCCTCGGTCATTGCGTTGGGAACAAGCCGAACGGGCTTCTCATCGCCCTTGCCGGCACGATAGACAACCGGCGATACACCGTAGCCGTACTGAATGGCGTTGACCTCTTTGTCGATACCGTCGCCGCCGTCGTCAAGCCATGCCTTAAAGCTCGTCATGTAGTTGGACTTAACGCTCGCAAACATATCCTTTACGGCCGTGACCACGGGAATCTTATCGGTTTCGGCACTGTCGTCGGACGAATCCACGTTTTCAGGCGAGTCATCATCCGCAGCCCCCTGTCCGCCCATCATGGACGACAGGTCGTAATCCTGCTTGGAAATGGTGAGTGGGTAGCTCGAGAGCGTATCCTCCTCGACCTTTTTGATGTAGCCGTTTACGCCGTTGGACAGCGCCAGAATCGCCGCGATACCGATAATGCCAATCGAGCCCGCAAAGGCCGTCATGGCCGTGCGGCCCTTCTTGGTCATGAGGTTTCGGGCAGAAAGCCCCAGCGCCGTCACAAAGCTCATCGAGGTTTTGCGCGTAGGCTTGGCCTCGCGGCGCGTGGCGTCAGCGACATCGAAAGGATCGGAATCATCGGTGATCTTGCCGTCCGCCAGGTTGACGATGCGCGTGGCGTATTGGTATGCCAGGTCGGGATTGTGCGTGACCATGATGACCAGACGGTCGCGCGCAACTTCTTTGAGCAAATCCATAACCTGCACGGATGTCGTTGAATCCAAAGCGCCAGTCGGCTCGTCGGCAAGGACGATCTCAGGGTCATTGATCAGGGCGCGGGCAATGGCCACGCGCTGCATCTGCCCGCCCGATAGCTGGCTCGGGCGCTTGTTAACGTGCTCGCCCAAGCCGACTTTCTCCAACGCCTCGCGCGCACGCTGGCGGCGCTCGGCATGCCCCACACCTGTGAGCGTAAGCGCCAGCTCCACGTTTTCCAAGATGGTCTGATGCGGAATGAGGTTATAGCTTTGGAACACAAAGCCGATGCGGTTGTTGCGGTAGGCATCCCAATCGCGATCGTGAAAATCCTTGGTCGAAATACCGTCGATCAGCAGGTCGCCAGAATCGAAATGATCGAGCCCACCGATAACGTTGAGCATCGTAGTTTTGCCCGACCCCGAAGGTCCCAGAATGGCCACGAACTCGTTATCCCGAAAAGACAGGCTCACGCTGTCGAGCGCCACCTGCGTAAACGACTGCGTAACGTACCTTTTGCAAATACCTTTGAGCTCCAACATGGACGGCAACCTCTCCTGCGCAGGCACCCTGCCCGCTCTCCCCCGCCGTTCGTATTCGACGCGTTTGTCCTACTCTATCCCCATTTTTCACCGACACCAGTGAGGAATGTAGGGAACCGCATCAAAAAACGAACGGGACGGCGCCTAAAAGAAGAGGCCCCGAGCGGGACCTCTATATGGTGGAGATTATCTTGAAAGGCAGCGGACTACTCCGCACAGCGGCGCACGATCCTCGCCATGCTTTACGCGTTTTTTACTGCTCGCTATTCGCAATCGCCTGGTCGATAAGCTTGTCGAGTGCTGCGCGCTGCTCGGCGGAGCTGATGGCTCCCACGATTGGATCCCCTACGATGTTGCCGTTCTGATCGATGACATACGTTGTCGGGAACGAGAACAAATTTGACGTGAACTTACCGGCCTCGCTATCCGACTTGAACCAGATGTTCTTATATGTCACGCCCTTCTTGCTCAGCACGTCCTTGGCATCTGCGATCTCGCCCTTGTTGCCATCGAGCGTAAAGGAATTGACGCCCACGACCTGGCCGCCCTTCTCGGCAAGCTCCTGATTCAGCTTCTCAAGATCGCCCAGCTCGCCCACGCACGGCTTGCAAGTAGTGAACCAGAAGTTCATGACGGTGACCTTGTTCTTAGAGAACAGCTCGTCGCTGTTCACGTCGTTGCCATCCAGGTCTTTGCCCGTAAAGCTGGGGAACTTCGTCGCCTCGCTCGAAGCATTGGCACCAGCCGTCATGCCAGCGGTCGAAGCGTCGACGCTCTCGCCTGCGCTCGGCGTGCTTCCACAGCCGGGGAACTCCTTCTCCAAGCTCTCGAGCTTGTCCTCGATCTCCTTGATCTGCTGCGCACCAGCCTTGAGCGTCTTAAGCTCATCCGCCGTAAACTCATCCTTAGCGCCGTCGATGGTCTTGAGCAGGAAATCGCCGTAATTGCTGCCATCCTCAATCATTGCCGAGTCTTTATTTGCTGCATTGAATACCTTTTCCCACAGCGCGTTATCACTCGAAAAGATCTCGTTCTCCTTCTGCATGAGCTTCGCATACAGCTCGGCGGCCTCGTCGGCATTGGCCGGCTTCTGCGCAGTGAGTTCTGCGATCTTAGGATCGGAGCTCGCAGATTCGCTCGCATTGCCACCGGGCGCCGAACATGCCACAAGGCACAAGGCCAATACCGGCACCATAAACAGGGCCGCAATCTTAGAAAGCTTCATAGTCATTCCTCCGTTTTGTCGAAGCTTGTTTACTTTTTATCGGCGGTCAAGGGAAGCTTTTCCGCCGACACATCCAGGCCATAGCGATAGCTGATGGCATCGACGGGGCAGGCCCCGATGCACTTTCCGCACCGGATACATTCGGCATGATTGGGCGCGCGGACCACATCAACGTCCATCTGACAAACCCTTGAACACTTGCCGCACGAGACGCATTTGCACGCGTCGACCTGAATCCCCAACAAGGACACCTTATTCATGAGCGCATAGAATGCGCCGAGCGGGCAAATCCATTTGCAGAAGGGGCGATAGAGCAAAACGCTCAGCACTACCACGGCAATGAGAACGACAAGTTTCCAAGTAAAGAGCTGTCCCAACGCAGATCGAATGCCGGCATTGGCAATGGCCAGCGGAATGGCGCCCTCGAGCACACCCTGCGGACAGATGTACTTACAAAAGAACGGGTCGCCCATGCCCACGTCGTTAACCACCAAGACGGGTAGCAGCACCACGGCAAACAGCAACACGACGTACTTGATGTACGTGAGCGGCTTGAGCTTTTTTGTCGAAAGCTTTTTGCCGGGAATCTTATGAAGCAGCTCCTGCAGCCAGCCAAACGGGCACAGAAAGCCGCATACAAAACGTCCCAGCAGCACGCCGAGCAAAATGAGCGTACCGGTAACATAGTAAGAAAAGTTGAACTTGGATGAACCTACCACCGACTGGAACGACCCGATGGGGCACGCACCCGATGCCGCGGGACACGAATAGCAATTAAGTCCAGGTACGCAGACTGTTTTTCCCGCGCCCTGATAGATGCTTCCTTTGGCAAAGTTTGGCAGGTGAATGTTGGTAATAAGTGTTGCCGCCGCCTGAATGAATCCGCGAAATTGGGCCAAAACATGCGACGCAGTGTTTTCTCTTTTATCCAATTCCGATACACTCCAAGCACAGCCTAATCGCTTTGGCCAGCACGGCATCCGCCTCGCCACGCATAACGCCAAAGCACACCATGGCAATTCCGACGATCAACAAAGCGACCTGTACCACGGGTTTTACCGCTTTGAACAACCCAACCACTCCTTTCGTTACGCGACCATTGGACCATATCGACTATAAAATCCGTGTTAAGCGCGATTTGGAATGTGCAAGGAGACTGTTATGCGTATTTTGATCGTCGAGGACGAGCGAGCACTATGCGCCACGATCGCACGCAGTTTGCGAAACTTGGCGTACAGCGTCGACTGCTGCCACGATGGACGGGAGGCGCTCGACCTGCTGGGCGTCGAAGTCTTTGACCTCGTGGTACTCGACCTCAATCTTCCCCATGTCGACGGCATGACCGTGCTCGGGGAACTTAGGAAAACCGATTGCGAGACCAAGGTACTGATTCTGTCCGCGCGTGGCGAAGTGTCCGATAAAGTCGCCGGACTCGATGCCGGCGCCAACGATTACCTTACCAAGCCGTTTCATCTGGACGAGCTTGCGGCAAGGATCCGCAGCCTTACCCTCAGACGCTTTACACAAAGCGACGTAGTTTTAACCTGCAGAAAGCTCCGCTTTGACACCAAGGCGCGCATCGCTTCCGTGGACAGCGAGACTTTATCTCTTACGCGCAAGGAAACGGGAATCTTGGAATACCTGATGCTTAATCAGGGACGTCCGGTAAGCCAAGAGGAGCTTATCGAGCACGTTTGGGATAGCAGCGTGAACAGCTTTAGCAACGCGACCCGCGTTCATATCTCGTCACTCCGCAAAAAGCTACGCATCGCTTTGGGATACGACCCGATTCGCAATCGGATTGGAGAGGGCTACGTTATGGAGGATAGCGAATGAAAAGGCTTTCGTTGCAATGGCGCATAACGATTATGACGGCACTGCTCACGTGCGCTGCGTGCGTGCTGACGAACTGCCTGGTCGGCTATACGGGCATGCGCTACATGGATGCTATCGGCAGCGACGTCTCGGCCCTTAGCGCAGCCGGCGAAGATTCGCCCCAGGCGTTCGACCCAACGAAAGCGACCCTCGATGACGAGGTCACGATCGTCGTAAACGACGCACAAGAGTCTTTTGGCACGACAGCCTGGTGCATCACGGCTGGAGTCACACTCCTTGGCGGCGTGCTGGCATACTTTGTGAGCGGCCGTGCGCTCAAACCGCTACGAGCTTTTGCCGCCCAGGTTGAGCGTGTGCAGCCTGACAACCTAAGCGAAATCAGACTCAGTGAAGATGTGCCCACCGAGCTACAACGATGTAGCGCCTCTTTCAACGACATGATCGCCCGTCTTGGCGAAGGGTTCTCTGCACAGCGTCAGTTTACCGGCAACGCCGCACACGAGCTGCGCACCCCGCTCGCCCTTATGCAAGCACAGATTGAACTATTCATCTCCGAGCACTCCGGTTTGCAACCCGAAACAGCCGAGCTGCTCGGCCTGCTACAAGAACAAACCGAGCGCATGTCTCGAATGACCAAGGTATTACTCGAGATGAGTGAGCTCCGCAGCGTTCCTTGCGAGGACGATGTTGAACTCGGTCCCTTGTCCGAAGAGGTCCTCACCGACCTTGCGCCACTTGCCGAGAATAAGGGCATAGCCCTCAATTGTGCTGGAGACGCTTTGACAATCGGAAGTGATACGCTCCTCTATCGGCTGGTGTTCAATCTGGTCGAAAACGCCATCCGTTACAGCCGCCCCGGCTCGACTGTCAACGTCTCCATCAGCGACAGCGACAGCCACGTGCTCCTGCGAGTCAAAGATGAGGGCCCGGGAATACCCAAACAGTACCGAGAGAGCATCTTCCAGCCGTTCTTTCGTCTAGATAAATCCCGCAGCAGGGCATACGGCGGCGCAGGACTCGGGCTAGCGCTTGTTTGGGAGATTGCAGCCCTACACGGCGGCACGGTAGAGGTCGAAGCAAGTTCCGAGAACGGGACCACCATGCTCGTGACCCTCTCAAAGGGGGCCACCACGTGATCCGACTGTCCAGGGGTCCCACTCGGCATTGCGAAACGCGTCCCAAAACTTGGACATGAGAAATGGGAGGCAGTTCGCATCTGTGCCGAGGACGAAGTCCTGGCGGGAATTCAGGATGCGCAGAGGAAGCTTACGGCAGAAAACCCCGACAGAGTCGTGACCGTCGGCGGCAACTGTATGGCGTCGCTTGCCCTCTTCGATTACCTGCACGGGAAATACGAGAACGTTGGAATCGTCTGGATCTATGCGCATCCGGATGTATCCACGCTGAATGATGGCTACCCCAACGCTCACGCCATGGTACTTGGCAACCTTTTGGGAGAAAGTCATCCTGGTCTTCGGCGGCGAATAATGCGAATGTCCGCAGGCAGACTCCAACCTGTGCGCGGAGAAGCTGGGCGACGCAAACAAGATTCCTCGACTCGAGCATGGAGATGAATCCGTCTATCAGTCTCATCGCATACTCAGAGGAGGATGCCAGATATAGATCCCATTGGGTAAAGTCGCCGTTCATGAAGGGAATCACTGCATTGCGCTCGGCGACTCTCAAGGCACTCAGGCTTTGTTCTATTTTCTCAGCTTCTTGTTTGAACTGTTCGCTATCCAAAATGCCCCCAAATGCCGGCTTCTCAACAAATCAAAAAAGCAGGAGAGACAGAGATTAGGTTCCTGCTCCACTGAACCCGCGCTTCCAGTCGAGACACTCCTCCTCGAAGATCTCCCCAGAGTCCCGTCTCTCGCGCCCCTCACGGAACTGTCCATATCAGTGTAGCCAATCCAAGCACAGCCCCACCGCACGGCCCAGTCGCTTCCGGTCCTGCGTGGCCCCATGAAGGCGGAAGGGCGTGGTTGTCGTCATCGCGTTCCTTTCTCCTCATACCTTTTGGGCATGCGTCACGGGCCCCCGCGCGGCGCCGAGAGCGAATCGGCGCAGGCTTGGGGCCAGTTGCGTAGAGGTTGAGGTTCGGGTTTCGCCGGCTTACGCAGCTTGGCGGGCAGAGCGCCCGGGCTCGCTGCGCCTAGGGCGCGGCGGGATCCGCGACGCCGGAGGTGTCGATCTCGCCCAGATTGGCGAGCTGCTCGATGAGGGGGAGGCCCGTCGGGTCGTCCACCTCGACGCCGCCGAGCACGATGGTGCTGTCGCGCATGTCGATTTGGGTCGTGAACACGGCCGGGTCGAAGCCCGAGGCGATAAAGCCAATGCCCGCGAGGACAACGCCCGCGGCAACGAGCCCGCCCGCCACGGCGAGGTAGATCTTCTTCGCGCTGGTCATGGTACTCACTCCTTTCTACGCCGCGAGACGCGCGGCAGCGCCGCCCTTCTCGCCCTTACCCTTCCAGAAGGGCGAGGCGGCCTTCCTCGCCCAGAGCGCCGAGAGGCGCGCAATTTGTTTTGAGGCGGCCCAAGCGCCAGCACCAACGAAGAGCGCCACGCCGACGAGGCCGAGCCCCACGCCCGCCGAGGCGAGGGCGTACGGGAAGTGGCCAATGGTGACGCCGCTTACGGCAAGCAGGAGCTCAACTACGCCCACGCCCCCGAGTGCCGCCGCGACGATCCACACGCAGAGCGCCAGCACCCAGATGCAGATATAGACCGTGACGGCCACGGCGGCGAAGGCGGCGAGCAGCGGCACCCACACCGGGGAGCCCACGATGGTCAGCACCCACAGCAGCGCGGTGCTGCGCCGGCGCGTCCTCGCGATCGCGCGCGGCACGGCGGGCAGGTCGTCGAGCGTGGCATCCGCCACCTCGCCGGGCGTGCCCATGGCGGCCACGGCCTCCTCCTCGCTCATACCGTCCTCCATGCGGTCAGCGATGGCCTCCGCATAGAACGCCTTGGTCTCCTCCACCTGCTCGGCCGGCAGGCAGGCGAGCAGCTCGCCCAACCGGCCCAGAAACTCATCGCGCGTCATGGTGCGCCCCCTCAACGTATGCGTAAATCTCCCGTACGGACGGCCACTCGGCCAGGAACTCCTCGATGCGTGCTCGCCCGTCGTCCGTGATGCGGTAGTACCGGCGCAGCCGCCCGTTGTGCTCGGCGGAGCGCGCCGTGATGCACCCGGCTTTCTCCAGGCGCTTGAGCAGCGGGTAGAGCGTCGACTCCGTGAGCCCCATGCTCGCCGGTACGTCCTTCACGATCTGGTAGCCGTAGGACTCCTCGCCGGAGACGGCCGCGAGCACGCAGGCCTCCAGGAAGCCGCGCTTCATCTGTGCCTCCATCCGCACACCTCCTCTCGTCATATACTATGCTATACACACTATACGATGCAAGGTATTAGACGTCAACTCTCATCGCGAAGATTCTCCGGCCCCTGCGCGCTGCGAACGTGATGTCGCGGGGCGGTTGGCATTATGCATGAAACGTCAAGTAACGCTCTTTTGATCCACTTCCACTCGGCCCCATTCGCCTTGTACAACGCCCCCTTTCAACCTTGGGTTCAAGAGAGCCGCTAGGCTGGACGTGCCGGACGGTAAAGTCCTGGACGCCATGGTGAACTTCTCCGATGCCATGGGGGTCATGGGTCTACGCCGATGGAGTCCCACGTACGCGGCGGGGCTCGCCCGTCACCGCTGGTCGCCGGACGGTCCCCACGCCCCGCTCGCCAACGCGAAGGCGACAGCAGCAGTCCAGCGCTGGCTGGAGACGCCGGAATGCCCAGAAGATGCGTTTCCCATCGCTGCGGCAGAGCTTTTTGCAGGGGTGGCAGTTTTTCTATATCCCAAGGTCAGATAGGCTTCGGTAGCCACCTTGGAAGCATCGCCAATAGACTCTTCCTTTATACGTTCGGCATAATCGTAGGCGATACCCACAAATTCCAGTCCCGAGCAACAGGAGTACAATTGCTGCAATTGTTGCCAGCTGTTGGGAGATGGAAGATGGACTGCGATGGCTACCCGCGCATTCCCATGCCGTTGATGTGCACCGCCTTTGTGCCGGGGCAGATTGACGCTGCGGTTGCAGGCATTTCCGACCCCGATTCACGCACCATCGCCACGGCAGAAGCGCTGTACTTTCGCGGACAGGCCACGCTCGCTGCCAAGACGGCGCGCCCCTATCTTGACGCCACCGATCCCGCACTGCGCTATTCCGCATGCCTTATCTGCGGATATGCCAGTCTGTCGCTCAACCGTATCGCCGACGCCCGCCGGTGCCTTGCTGGCATCCTCGATACGCCAACTGACGAGGAATCGCCCGCCGTCCACGCCACGCATATCCTGTTCGCCTCGGCCGCGAGTGTCCTGCTGCACTTGCCTTCCCCGTATTCTGCTGAAGAGTTTTATCCACTTGCGGCGCATCTGCCCGAAGGCCTGCGCCTATTCGCCAGCTACGTGATGGCGCACGCCTTGTACCTGCGCGGCGATTACGGCCGCAGCCTGGGCATGGCGGAAAACGCCCTGATTATGAAACAGGGAAGCTATCCCATCTCGGAGCTGTTCCTGCACCTGGCAGCTTCCATGGCATGCATGAGCCTCAAGGACATCGACGCCGCAAAAACGCACTTCGGAGCTGCTTGGAACGTTGCGCGCCCCGACGGCCTTGTCGAACTTATCGGCGAGCACCACGGCCTTTTGCTGGGGCTTATCGAGGCGTGTCTAAAAACGCAATACCCTGACGACTTCGCACGCATCATCGAGATTACGTATCGATTCAGCTACGGCTGGCGGCGCATCCACAACCCCGATTCGGGCGAGGACGTGGCCGACGATCTAACGACCACGGAATTCACCATGGCCATGCTCGCCTGTCGCGGGTGGACCAACGCCGAAATCGCACGCCATATGGGAGTATCGCCGGGCACCGTCAAAAACCGCCTATCAGGAGTGTATGCCAAGCTTGGTATCGGAACTCGCGCCGAGCTGGTTGCCCACATGTTGCGCTAGCGGCCAGACTGCCCGGCGTATCGAAAGCACTCCGGGGGCCTAGCGCTTTCGCGCGCTCAAATTGGACATTTTGACCCTCGAACGGCACTACCGCCACGGGGCACCTTCTCGCAAAATTGGATTATTTCCACCGAAATTTGCGGGATGGGAGCCCAAAATGCTTGATCGCCGTTCGCTACTTATCGCCGGAACATCCTCGCTAGCGAGCATTATGTTGCCTCGCGTGCCGGGAAGCGAAAATGCCTTCCTGCTGCCGTTCGCGCCCACCGCGGCCTATGCCGACGAAGAAGACCCCTTCAAGGTCCTGGTGCTCTCGCGCACCATGTTTGGTGTGGTTGTGATCGACGTCGCCAACAAGAATATGCCCATCAAGGGAGCCCAGGTCACGCTCGCGTCGCGTTATGCCGCGGGCAAGCAGCTCTCCGCCACTACCGACGACGAGGGCACGGCCATCTTTGAGGTCGCGCCTCTTTCGGAAGGCTACGTGGACGAGGCAACGCTTCTCGACGCGTACGACTTTAACGGCGGCATCTCCATTAGCATGGCGGGCTACCGTGATGTCGAGATTCCCCTTGCGCGTATCCAGGGCGGCACCGCCATAACCGCGCCCACGCGTCCGCTTTCCGACGGCGAGCCGTACTTCCGCCAGCTCACATTCGACGAATGGGACATCCAGTACGCTGAAGCCACGTTCATGACATTGCCGAAGGACGACACGGCAAACGAGCAGCCCGATACGCACGCCTTTACCGTGCAGGCACATCTGCCACAGGGTGGACAGGCAACGCTGCGCATCAACAAAGTGACGCCTGCCGCGGGCAGCTCACCCGAAACCGTCACGCAGATTGGCCAAGTCAAGGCCAGCGCATCGGGTGCGGATAATCTGGCGACGTTCACACTCGAAGACAAGTTCCTCGATGCGGCATCGGACCTTCTGGAAGAAGGCTGCAAGCTGTGCTTTGTCCTCGACTATCGGGGCAAAACCTACACGCTCTCCTCCCCCATGGCCGTTGTCACTGCGCCGGCCGCAAAGGCAGAATCGGGCTCGACCACTATCGTCCCCACCACCATGGACCAAGAGATCACTCCGTTTGATTTCCCCGCGGCGTTTCCCGGCATCGGTGGTAATAAGTTCACGTGTTGGATGCCCACATTTCCGATCCTCTTCGATTTCTCGTTTGCCGGGTACGTGCTGTTTGGCGGAGGATACAAACCAGCCAGCTATATGAACGATTCGGGCAACCCTGATCCGGAATACTGGAAGAAATCGCCGCGTGAGTCGGGCGCCAAGCAGGCAAACCGCTACCTCGACGAGATGGAGGGGAAGTGGAATCAGTACAAAAGTATGAGTGCCGGTTCGGGCACCGATCCAAGAAACACCAAGCTCCTTCGCCACCATTGCACGCCGCTGTTCACGATGGATATCGCCACACAGCTGTACGGCTCGCTCGCCTACGATTGGGTGGGCAAAACCTGGGGTAACAACAACGACCCCGCATACGGCAATATTAAGGCCCTCTTCCAGGTAAGAACCGACCTCAATTGGACCGAGCAGTTTACCCTAGGACCGGTGCCGTTTTTCCTAAACGTCAACCCCTGGGTGCTGGCGAAGCTGGCGCTCGCCGTGGGTGCCCACACGCACGGCAGCGGCGCGGCGTTTTTCAAAAACATTTCGCTCGACTATTCAAACACGTCGGGCTCGTTCACCATCCAGATCGGGCTTGCCGTCACCTTTGGCGCCGGCGTTGCAGGCGTCGCTTCGTCCGCCGTGCGCGGCGCCGCATCCCTCACGCTGTTCATTGGGTACGAGAAGGCAGATGGACACCAGCTTCCGCGACTGCGCGTAGGTGCAGACGTCGATGTCGATGTGATACTCCAGTTCGTGATGTTCAAGTGGACCACCAAGGCTTGGTCGGGGTCGTGGCCCACACTCCTCGATTCGTGGAATATGTCGGTGAACAACGGCGACCAGTATGTACTCCAGCGCTCTGAGCTCGCATTGGGTGGAGATACGCCCTATACACTAGATGCCTGCTTCGGCTCAGCCGGCAACGCCGAGGCGGGCGGCGTGCCGCAATTTATCGCATCGGCCACCATCGTCACCAACGCCGAGCTGCTCGCACGCGCCGAGGTTAAGGCCACTGCCGTAAACGTCGCTTCTGTCGTACGCGATTGGAATCAAGCGGTCACGCGCATTGAGCTCGAGGCGGATGCAGAGAGCGACGACACGGGACAGGTCGAACATTTCGTCCATGCACTGATGGAAAACGACGAAAACGCCGCGCCGATGTACGAGTACGCCTATATCGGCCAGACGACGAACGCCGTTGCTGACCCGAACGCCAATTCTGCCGGCGTGTCGGAGGACGAGCGTGGCGGCATCAAACCCTCGAGCGACAACGTGCTGTTTGCTGGCGTGCTCAGCGAAGCTCACATGAAGCTGGCAAGGATTGCCGGCGTAGAATGCCTGTTCCGTATCGCCTCGGTGCGCTACGGCGACAATGGTCGCTCGCGCCTGGTGGTGCACACAAAGGCAAACGGCACGTGGTCCGCTCCCACGCCCGTGGACTTTCCCCTTGGGTTTGGCGAGGGCGATGTGGAGCGCAACGGCATATTCGATTACGACTTCGACGTGGTGGAATATACAGACGGAAGAGGAAACCAGGACGCCTACGTGCTGCTGGTCTCGGGTGAGCGCCCCGCCGGCGACAACACCCTTTTCGATACGGCGAGCACATCCGGCATACTGTCCGTTGTGCGCCTGCGCATAAGCAACGACGAAGTTCGCGTGATATCGCACACGTCGTGGCGCAGCATCTCGCGCGGCCGCCTTCAGGAGGATGGCTACCATTGCCTGCAGTGCCCACGCATCACGGTGGGCAAGACACTGGTCGACGGACGTCTGTCGGGCGCCTACCTCCACCGCCACGGAGCCACCGCAGAAAAGGCGCTCGGCAGCGAGGCTCAGGTTGCACTGGAATGCTTTACCCTGTGGTCGGATGATTTGGGCGACAGCCTGACGTTCCGCCAAGTTCTCCGCTTTCCGCAAGCACCGTCGAGCATCGAGCTGGGCGCGTCCGAGAATATCAATGGCAAAATGGTGGTGCCCGTTGCATACGAGACTGCAGGCGGTTGTGGCTGCGCATCGTACGCCGTGATCGGCCAGTCCATTGCGGGCTGGGGCGTTATGTCGCCAGATGTCACAGTGCCCCACGCGGTGCCGTGGCCACAACATTCGGGCTTTTTGGCAACCGTCAACGAGCAACTGCAGCATATTACTTGGACGCGAGGCGCATCGGCCTTTGCAACGCAGCCCGTGGGTGCCGCAGGCTGTGGCCCAGCATCGTTTAGCGTAAGCAACAACGGCAGGTGCGTGCTCTATGTAGAGAACACCGATGGCAAGGTGGGACAGACCTACGACGAAGAAGGCAACCCGGTAGCAGTGATGGGCAAGCACTTCCGCATCTTCGCCAGCACCTTGGCAGGCGATCTGTTTACGGAGCCGTTCGTGATGTGCGAGCTAGACCATCCCGTCGATCAGATAACGACATTTTTGACGTCGGGGAGCATGCTCTCCGCGCTCGCCACGCACATTGTGAGCGCGGAGAAGAGCGAGGCAGAACTACACGGCATCGAAGTGCCCTTGGTGGCGTGTGCCACTCCGACGGGCGCGGTCGCTACCTCGGGCGCGGTGGTGCCCGGAGCAGCAGGCGAATCCTTCATGGTCACGGTGCGAAACGACGGTAACACCTTGCTGACCGCCGGCACGATCGATCTGTACCGAGAGGGCTCCAGCCAGCCGTTCTCCAGCGCATCCATCGGGTTCGGAGCAAACGCACGCATGGCTTCGATCTACGATCCGGAGCTTGCCGAGGATGCTTCGGCCAACGACATGGCACACGTGAAGTACGCGCTCGAGACGCTGGGCGCACGTTTTGCAACGCACCCGCTGGTAGCCGACAGCGGCAACGCCGTGCTGGCACCGGGTTGCACGGCACAGTTCCGCATGAGCTTCGCCATCCCCGAGAGTTGGAGCGACGAGGTGGGCAAACGCGTAACGCTATATGCGAAGGCGCGTAATCTGGTGGCGCTCGATCCCGTAACGCTCGAGGAAATTCGACCGGGCGCAAACTCGGCGCTGGGTGCCGTACTGCACGAGCTTCATGTGCCCGACGCGGCGTGCGAACGCTCAGAAGTTCAGGTCGGCGTATGCGACAACGCGGATACGACAGGACTTCACGACGCCCCGATGACGGTCGACGGCGATGGCGGCACGAGTGGCGGCGGTACTGACAAGGGCGGCGACTCCGGCGGAAGCAGCTCCAGCAGCGGCAAGGATCACGGCAATAACAAGCGCCCCGGAAAAGCGGGCGCGCTTGCGGGCACGGGCGACAGCAACGTCCCCCTGACAGCAGCCGCAGCAGCACTCGCCGCAGCCGGCGCCGGCCTTGTCGCCTACAGCGCCCGCCGCACGGCGCTCGAAAACGACACCGCCGATGAGGTCAATTCGGATAAGCCTCGCTAGCTCTCAGTTACCTTTGCGAGAGACGCCGACTCGGCTCATCGAACATCAAAAGGGGCTGGCCCCGATAACTCGGAGCCAGCCCTGAGTCGCCTGACATGGGAATCGCAACCCGCTACTTGAGCTTCAATGCCTCCATCATGGGCGCGGCGGCGTCCCAATCGATCTTCCAGCCAATCGACACGCGGACGGTCTCGCCCGTCGCGGGAGCCGTCGCAAACAGCGTATGGCCGTTGTCGGGACCGGTAAAGCGCAGCCACGTTATGCCGTTGTACTCGACCTGGTCGGTTGTTGTCTCCTTGCCTTCGTAGACCTGCTCTAGGCTTGCAACCTCTTCCTCCGGCGAGCGCGGGAAGATGCTGATGTTCAGGCGTCCTCCAGTCTCGTCGTGGAAGAAGTTTGCCTTTTCGCGCTCTTCGTCGGACGAATCCAGCGTGTACCCATCGGCGGCCTCGATGCTGTACGATGCGCAGTCGATGCCCGTTAAATCTGCCTTCTCGCCAGAATCGGCCACGCCGCCGGCCGCCTTGAACTCCTTGGTCTCGCATCCCGTGGTGTCAAAGTGCATGGCCTCATGATTCTTGGCGGGGGCATAAGCGTCTACGAACTCGACAGTGATGGGCCCGTAGTACGCCGTCTTGGGCGCCCAGAAATACACGTACTCAACGGTCTCGCCCGGGCCGATATCTGGCCTCTCGGAAAGGTCGATGCCCTCGTGCAGCTCATCGGGAGCCTCGCTTGCAACGTAGTCGAGCACGGCCGCCTTGCCGGAAGTGAACAACGGGTCGCCTGCCTCAAGATCGCCCTGGGCAGCATGCACGTTAAAGGAACTGAACGTCCTGTTCTTTGTGTTGTTGTTGGTGATCTTGATGTGCAGGTAAAAGCCGTCCTGCAGCTTGGCATCGCCGCGATAGAACGTACCGTGAGCCACCGACTCATAGGTAATGCCTGCCACCTCGACCGTCTGCGAATCATAGGCCCTGGGCTTTTCCTGCACAGGCGCGCTGCCGCCCGAACCGCCAGGCGAGCCGCTCGGAGCACTACCGCCACAGCCGGCCACTGTACACGCCAGCACGGCCGAAAGCGTCACGGTGGGAATTCCTAACAGCAGTTTCTTTGTCATGGGCCTCATCATTCTCACCGCTCCTTTCGGCTTGCAGCTCATCCATTGCCCGAGTCCCAAGTCGACCCCGTGGCATCGGCTTCCACTATGAGCGTATGACGAAACACGGCGCCGGCGAAGTGACCCGTGGCCCAAATAACGACCCACCAGCGTTCCTTATGGGCCAAAAGAACTCGCACATGCACGCCCCCGGCCCATAAAACGAGACGTCTGTCCCAATGTTCGATTCGATCCAACAATCCGCACGACACGTTTTCGACAACGTATCCAACCGCAAACGCAGCAAGACGCATTCGGCCGCCTTCAAATTTACTCGGGCAGAACCGACTCGGTTTTGTCCGAGTAAACTCGAGCATAAACTGATCCATGCGATACAATTAACTCGGACAAAACCGAGTCGGAAGGAACCGAGTAAGTGGAATTTATTGGCAGGGAGCGTGAGCTCGCCCGTATTAAGAAAACGCTCAAAGCACCCGAGCAGCGCAATGTTCTCATTTACGGCAGGCGTCGCGTCGGAAAAAGTGAGCTCATCAAGCAGGCGCTAACCGATTTGTCGGACGTCGCAACGGTCTATTACGAGTGCCGCCAAACCTCCGAGGCAGACAACCTCGAGAGTCTGTCCGTCCTTGTTGCTGAAGCGCTGAGCTTTCCTCCGCTCGCCTTCACAGGCATCCGCGAGCTCATCGAATTTCTGTTTGCCCAAGCTAAAGACAAGAACATTACCCTCGTTCTCGACGAATACCCCTACTTGAGAGATGCGGTTAAAGGCTTAGACAGCATTCTTCAGACCTCAATCGACGCCCACAGGGAAGACTCACGTTTAAACATTGTCCTGTGCGGCTCCTACGTTGAGATTATGAAATCCCTCATCGAGCATGAAAGCCCCCTCTACGGGCGAATTGATCTCGCGCTTGAGCTTAAGCCCATGGATTACTTTGACGCTGCGAAGTTCTATCCCGCGTTCTCGCCCGAGGACAAGGTGCGGCTCTATAGCGTTTTTGGCGGTATCCCCTTTTACAATCGCCTCATCGATCAATCCCAAAGCGTACGCGACAACATCATCGAGCTCGTCACGGAACCTGGCGCCCGCTTAGAAAGCGAGGTGCCGTCCTATCTCAACGCCGAGATCTCGAAGATGACCAACGCCAACGAAGTTTTCGGGGCTCTCGCACAAGGCTACTCCCGTTGGGGGGACGTGCTGGCACAGTCGCACGTCTCGAGCGGTCCGGCCATGGCAGACGTGCTCGACAAGCTCATGTCACTCGAAATCGTCCAAAAGCGTGCACCCATCAACGACCCTACGAACAAGCGCAAGTCTGGCTACTTTGTAGTGGATCCGCTTTCGCTCTTTTACTATCGCTATGTTTTCCGCAATGCCTCAGCGCGTCAGCTGCTCGACCCGGAAGTCTTCTATGATCGTCACGTCTTCCAAGACTTCGAGGAAAACTACGTTCCTCATATGTTCGAGGAGATCTGCCGTCAATACCTCGTGCGGCAGAACAGGACCGGCAAGATCGAACCGGCTTTCGACGCCATAGGCAAGTACTGGTACGACGACCCCGCAAACAAAACGAGCGGCGAATTCGATGTGGTAACGCAAGACCCCGAGGGCTACGCATTCTACGAAGCAAAGTTCCGCAAATCCCCCATCACGCAAAAAATGGTCGACGAGGAAATCGCCCAAGTCGAGGCAACGGGACTCAAGTGCCATCGCTATGGATTCTTCTCCCGTTCGGGCTTCGAAGCTGGCGAAAGCGATCGAACCGTCTTCATCGACCTGCCGCAGATGTTTGGATAGGACAGGACAGGTCCCTCCCGCATTCCAAGCATTCATTATCTAATCGAACGGTTGTTCGATGGATTTCGTGTTGGTTGGAATCGTCTGTGGGCTGGGCTATGCTACCTTGACTATCTATATGACTTAAACGCAGCAAAGGAGCACCGAGAGAGCGAGTATGGCAAAAAACACCGCAAACTATGGTAACGACAGTATCCGCCAGCTCAAGGACGAGGAGCGCGTACGCCTGCGCCCTGCCGTCATCTTCGGCTCGGACGGACTCGATGGCTGCGCGCATGCCGCCTTCGAGATTCTGTCCAACGCCGTTGACGAGGCGCGCCAGGGCTACGGCAAGCTCATCACCCTTACCGCCTTTCGCGATGGCTCCATTCAGGTAGAGGACAACGGCCGTGGCTGCCCGCTCGACTGGAACCCCTCCGAGAAGCGCTTTAACTGGGAACTCGTCTTTTGCGAGCTCTACGCCGGCGGCAAATACAATAACAACCAGGGCGGCGACTACGACTTCTCGCTCGGTACCAACGGCCTGGGCTCGTGCGCGACCCAGTACGCCTCCGAGTACATGGACGTCACGGTTTGGCGCGATGGCAACAAGTACTCCCTGCACTTTAAGAAGGGCAAGGTTGTCGGCGCCAAGAAGAAGGCACTCGAGATTGAGCCCAGCGACGAGAACCGCACCGGCACCACCATCAAGTGGCGCCCCGATCTTGAGGTCTTTACCTCCATCAGCATCCCCCACGATTGGTATCGCGAAACCATGCGCCGCCAGGCCGTGGTCAACGCCAACGTGACCTTCCGCCTGCGCATCGAAGGTGACGATGGCGAGTTTTCCGAAGAGGACTTCTGCTACCCCAAGGGCATCGAGGACTACGTGCTCGAGAAGGTCGGTACCGACTACCTCACCGAGCCCTTCTTTATCGAGGCCGACCGTCGCGGTCGAGATCGCGAGGACCTGCCCGACTACAACGTCAAGATTACCGCGTGCATGTGCTTCTCGCGCACCTTCATGATGCAGGAGTACTACCACAACTCATCGTGGCTCGAGAATGGCGGCTCGCCCGAGAAGGCCGCCCGCAGCGCTCTGACCAGTGCCATCGATGCTTACATTAAGCAACAGGGCAAGTACAACAAAAACGAGAGCGGCATCAAATGGCAGGACGTCCAGGACTGCCTGGTGCTGGTGACCAACTGTTTCTCCACCCAAACGTCCTATGAAAACCAGACTAAGAAGGCCATCAACAACCGCTTTATCCAGCAGGCCATGACGGCCTTCTTTAAGGAACGCCTCTCGACCTACCTGATCGAGAACAAAGACGCCGCCAACAAGATCATGGAGCAGGTGCTCATCAACAAGCGTTCGCGCGAGAACGCCGAGAAGACGCGTCAAAGCATCAAGACCAACCTGCAGCAGAAGACCGACATGGCCAACCGCGTGCAGAAGTTCATCGACTGCCGCTCCAAGGACAAGAACCGTCGCGAGATCTACATCGTAGAGGGCGACTCGGCAGCAGGCGCCATTCGCACCTCGCGCGATGCCGAGTTCCAAGGCGTTATGCCCGTCCGCGGTAAGATCCTCAACTGCCTGAAAGAGGACTACCCGCGCATCTTTAAGTCCGACATCATCATGGACCTCATGCGCGTGCTGGGCTGCGGCGTGGAGATCAAAGACAAGCGCATCAAGAACCTTGGTGCCTTTGACCTGGACAACCTCAACTGGAACAAGGTCATCATCTGTACGGACGCCGACGTCGACGGTTACCACATCCGCACGCTCGTGCTCACCATGCTTTACCGCCTGGTGCCCACACTTATCGACGAGGGTTACGTGTATATCGCCGAGTCGCCGCTCTACGAGATCAACTGCAAAGAGAAGACCTACTTTGCCTACACCGAGCTCGAGAAGAACGGCATCCTCAAGGAGATTGGCGACCAAAAGTGCTCCATCAACCGCTCCAAGGGTCTTGGCGAGAACGACCCGGACATGATGTGGCTCACCACCATGAACCCCGAGACGCGTCGCCTGATCAAGGTGGAGCCCGAGGACGTCACCAAGATGGAGACCATGTTTAACCTGTTGCTGGGCAACGACGAAGCGGGCCGCAAGCGCCATATCTCCGAGCACGGCAAGGAATATCTGGACCAGCTGGACCTGCAATAGCAGCAAATCGATAACGACGGCCCATAAGAAGTTCAAGAGGAAATCGTGGCAAAGAAGAAGACGAAGAACCAGCCAAAGAAAAAGCAGGTCAACGCCGAGAACGTCATCGGCCTGCACTCCGAGGTCACCGACCAGCCGATCACGCAGACGCTCGAGGTCAACTACATGCCCTACGCCATGAGCGTCAACGTCTCGCGTGCATTCCCCGAGATCGACGGCTTTAAGCCCTCGCACCGCAAGCTGCTCTACACCATGTACAAGATGGGTCTGCTCAAGGGCGAGCGCCAGAAGAGCGCCAACATCGTGGGCCAGACCATGAAGCTCAATCCGCACGGCGACGCCGCGATCTACGAGACGATGGTGCGTCTGGCCACCGGCAACGAGGCACTGCTCGCCCCCTTCGTGGAGTCGAAGGGCAACTTTGGCAAGTACTATTCGGGCGACCTGAGCTACGCCGCCTCGCGTTATACCGAGGCCAAGCTCTCCCCCATCAGCGCCGAGATCTTTAAGGACATCGACAAGGACCCGGTCGACTTCGTTGACAGCTACGACGGCGCCATGAAGGAGCCGCGCCTGCTGCCCACCACGTTCCCCAATATTCTGGTTTCGGCCAACAAAGGCATCGGCGTCGCCATGGCGTCCGACATCTGCGGTTTCAACCTCAACGAGGTCTGCACCGCCACCATGCATTACCTGCAGGATCCCGACTGCGACCTGCTCGAGTATATGCCCATGCCCGACTTCTCGACCGGCGGCGAGATCATCTACCGCCGCGAGGAGATGGAGAAGATCATCGAGACCGGTCTTGGCAGCTTCCAGATCCGTTCCCGCTGGCGCTGGATTCCCGAAGAGCGCATCATCGAGGTCTACGAGATCCCCTACACCACCAAGACCGATGTCATCATCGAGCGCATCGTCAAGCTCTCCAAGGAGGGCAAGGTCAAGGAGATTGCCGACATCCGCGACGAGACCGATCTTTCGGGCCTGCGCATCGCCATCGACCTTAAGCGCGGCGTCGACCCCGACAAGCTCATGGCCAAGCTCTATCGCTCGACCACGCTGCAGGATTCGTTCTCGTGCAACTTCAACGTGCTCGTCGACGGCTATCCCCGTGTTATGGGCGTGCGCCAGATTCTGCACGAGTGGGTCAAATGGCGTATTGAGTCCACGCGTCGCCGCATTAACTTTGACCTGGGCAAAAAGTCCGAGCGCCTGCACCTGCTGCACGGCCTCGAGGCAATCTTGCTCGACATCGACAAGGCCATCGCCATCATCCGTGGCACCAAGCTTGAAGCCGAGGTCGTGCCCAACCTTATGAAGGGTTTCGACATCGACGAGACCCAGGCCGAGTTTGTTGCCGAGCTCAAGCTCCGCAACATTAACGAAGAGTACATCCTCAACCGCACCAAGGACATCGCCAAGCTTGAGAGCGAGATTGCCGAGCTTGAGGAGATCCTCTCCAGCGAGGAGAACATCAAGAAGGTCATCAGCGACGAGCTGGCCGCGGTCAACAAGAAATATGTGATGCCGCGTCGCACGGGCAGGATCGAGCCCCATGAGGTTATCGAGGTAAGCTTGGAGCCCGAGGTCGAGGAGTACCCGGTGACCATCATGCTCTCGCGCGATGGCTACCTTAAGAAGATGACGGACCGCGTGCTCAAGAAGGCGACCACGCTCAAGTACAAGGACGGCGACAAACCCTTTATCGAGTTCCCGTCCTCCAACACCCACGAGCTGCTGGTCTTTACCAACAAGAGCCAGGTGTACAAATGCAAGGTTGCGGCGTTTGAGGACACCAAGTCGGCCCAGCTGGGCTCGTACCTGCCGACCGATCTTGAGATGGAACCCGACGAGAGCGTCATCTGGGTCATCGACCCCGAGGACTATAAGGCCGACGTGCTGTTTGTCTTTGAGAACGGCCGCGTGGTGCGTGTCGCACTTTCTGGATACGTCACCAAGACCAACCGCAAGCGCCTCAAGAACGCTATCTACGGCGGCAGCAAGCTGCTGTATGCCCAGGTGCTCAAGGAAGACCGCGACATCGCACTGGTCTCGAGCGACTATCGTTTGATGAACTTCAACACGTCGTTGCTCAAGACCAAGACGACCACCAACACGCAGGGCGTCCAGGCCTTTACGGCCAAGAAGGGCCGCTCGGTCACCACCGTCGGCACGACCGAGGAGATCCTTGGCGCCGGTGTCTCGGCCGAAAAGTTCACCGCACAGAGCCTCCCCTCCGCCGGTGCCCTTATGAAAGAAAACGACATGCCGAGCCTGTTTGACTAGGACGACGGCATACGAGATCGTTAGATACTTCGCAAAGCGACGAGGCCCGGAACGCAACGTCATTGCGCCCGGGACTCGTCGTTTTTCTTCTCAACTATTTTTTAACGCAGATAAATTGATTTCTGCTTATTTTTCTGCGTAAAAAATGTCAGCGCCACTGCTTCGATGCCCTTTGGTCAGTCGTTAGCAAAACTTGCAAAAGTTAGCAAAACTTGCAAAAATTAGCAAAACTTGCAAAGGAGCCACCATGGAGTACAGCAAGAACCCCTTTACCCCGACGTTCGGAAGCGTCCCTCCCTTTCTAGCGGGTCGCGAGCATATTCTGCGTGACATCAACCGTGGCTTTATCAACGGCCCGGGAGATCCCAACCTGTCGACCATTTTTACGGGCGCAAGGGGAACGGGCAAGACGGCGCTTCTCTCGCTCCTTTCAGAAACGGCGCTTGAACACGGTTGGATCGCAGCAAACGTCTCCGCCATGCCAGGCATGCTCGAAGATATTATCGAGCGAACCAAAGAAGCCGCAGATAGCTACCTCTCACAGCCTCATGCGCGCATAAACGGCGTTCAAATTGGTCCAGTGGGCATCGATTGGACATATGCTCAAGAGGTCCAGGGCAACTGGCGCACACGCATGAATGGCATCTTTAAGCAACTCGAAAAACATGACATCGGACTTCTCATTACCATCGATGAAGTCACCGTCGATCTCGAAGAAATGCTTCAATTTGCCTCTGTTTACCAGCACTTTGTACGCGAAGGTAAAAAAGTTGCCCTACTCATGGCAGGACTGCCCTACAAAGTATCGGCGTTGCTGCGTAACGATTCCGTCTCGTTCCTCAGGCGTTCCCAATATCATCAGTTAGGACGAATCACTGACGTTGAAATTGCAAACGCGTTTCGCAAAACCGTTGAGGCCGGAGGACGTTCAATCACACCAGAAGCGCTCGAGAATGCTGTGAAGGCCGTCGACGGATTCCCCTACATGATGCAGCTCGTCGGATATCGCACTTGGGATGTTTCGGAGAACTCGCCCCAAATCAGTGCATCCGATGTCCAGCAGGGTTCCCTACTCGCACGCATGGAGCTGCGTGATCGCATTCTCGAAACGACCTATCGAGAGCTTTCCGATAAAGACATTGAGTTTTTACTCGCGATGCTGCCCGATTCTGGCCCCAGCAGGGTCTCGGAGATAGCCAAACGCATGGGCGTCGCCAGCAACTACGCAAGCCAATACAAACGCCGCCTTCTCGAGGACGGCGTCATCGGGGAACGTGGGCGTGATCTCGTTGGCTTTGACATCCCCGCATTCAGGGAGTTCCTGAGCGAGAAAGTCTCCTAGCACGCGGAGATTGTCCATAAGGACATCAACGCATGGCAATCAGTAATCCTCTTGGTAAGGACAGCAAGCATTTCCGCCAACGCTTATTGCCATGCGTTCTTCTTGTCCTTAGGCGAGCTTGCGAGCGAGCTCTCGCACCTCTTTCAACTTGGGCGACGATGCCATGCTGTCGCGCTCGGTCATACCGCTGATGGCGACAATGCCCTGGTCCTCCCACTTGCAGTACGCACAGGTCGACTTGTACATAGCGATCGCCGCATCATAGACGCCCTCGCTGTGGCTATTGAGTAAAAGGGCCGTCTTGGTGAACGGGAAGCCCGTAGCACCGAAGGCGTATAGGCGATCGATGGCGGCCTTCTCCTGCGCAGTGATATCAAACCAGTAGATAGGCGAAGCGAAGACAACCATGTCGGCGTCTTTCAGCGACTCGATCACGTTGGCCATGTCATCCTTCTGCACGCAAGTGCCCTCGTGGGCGAAGCAATACTGGCACCCCAGACAACCAGCGATCTTCTTGCTGGCAACGCGAATGACCTCGACCGTATTGCCGGCCTCGCGCGCGGTCTCGGCAAAGGCCTCGACCATAGTGTCGGTATTGGCGCCCTTGCGCGGGCTACCGCTCAATACAACGATATTCATAAGAATCTCCCTTCTTCATGCCGCAGGCGCGCGGCACACATTTCGTTGTAACCAAAACAGATGGAGCTATTCAGTCGTCTGTAGATCGCATCTCTCGTTCGCGCTCTCTAGACACAATCTCATTGCCTGATAACTCCTCGACCGTCTTGATTCTCTCTCCGAAAATTGAACAGCAAATCGTTGCTCACAAAGTATCGACTGTGGGAAAATTAGCTTGAGCTTTCTCCCTGCTCGCGTAAGCGTTCGCGTGAAAGAGCCTAGCCGCATCGGCCAGGCGCAATATAGATCCGCGAAACCGGCCTACGAACAAGGAGCGTCTTATGTATGAACAGCATGTTGCACCGCAGACCCATAACAAACGGACTGGCCTGTCTATCCGCGACGTCAAGCGTCATGCAGACGCCAGAATCGCCGCCTTCGGAGTAAGCATTCTTGTGGCAGGACTGCTTTTGCTACCCTGCGCAGCACTGGCGACAGAAATGCCCGAAACCGATGTCGCAGCACCCATTACCTGCAACGAAGCCAACGCAGAAGGCAGCCTCACAGCTACCACCGTTGTCGACCATAACTATGACCTGGAGCTCCCTCCTGCCTTCATGTTGGTCCAGAATGAGGCGTTTGTATACGATTTCCCCGACAAACCCGAGGACTTCATCTACGGGCTTAACGACACCGTCCATCTCTTCAAGATCGACACCGATACCGAAGGCCTTATAAAAACCGAGAACCCCAAAGAGGCCAGCGTCTCTATTGCCCTGACCATGATCGACAATCACGTTAGAGCAACCGCTGTCTTTACAGGCGGCTACGCCGACGACCAAATCCCTTACAGACTGAACCTCACCAGCTCAACCCGCCTCGGCACACACGTTGACCGCGACTTCGACAGCGGGCAGGGGATTACGCACGAGACGCGGCACGATTACTACATCCGCTACGTCTTCGACAGCGACGTGCACTTGATTGCAACCGATACGAGCGGTTCCAAACCCGATCCAAGTGTTAAACCGAGCCCAGAGGTCAAACCCGAACCGGAAACCAAGCCCGAGCCCACACCGCAGCCCAAGGCAGAAAAGCCCGCGGCAAATCCCGTTTCCACTAAGGCAGTAGCGGCGGTTAAACCAGCCAGGACCACCCTACCCGCTACGGGCGACAACGGCGCGATAGCAGTCGCCCTGAGTGTTGCCGGTGGCGTAGTTGCATCAGTTAGCATTTCCGCAACAAGGCGTCGCAACCGCTAGCTAAAACAAATACGCCATTCACACAGGCAAACAACCAAGCTCCAACGAAAACGGTCCAGTCATCCGACTGTGCCGCACTCCAGTAGTTCGCAGAGGATATCAAGGAGGTGACCCAGGCTTCCCTTGTCGCCCTCGAGCTGTGCGACAGGCAGATCAGGTTTGGGAAGTAGAACGGCCCTTGCGCGAGGCGTGAATCGGCAAGTCTGACGTTTATTCCCGGGGCCAAGCAGGGCCGGAGGTTTTATTGGCGGCTCTTACGGGCGGCGCGAGTTTTGGCGAGGACGTAGGCATCGGGGTCGTCTTTGAACCAGGGGCAACGGCGCACGCCGGAGACCATATGGCGGTGGGGGCAGCCGCCCATGCACATGGGCAGAATGTGGTGCACGGATGATTGGGCGTCCACAGGCCGAGTGAAGCCATAACAACACTTCGCGCATCGAGCAGTTTGAGCCGGCGTGCGCATGTCGGCGCCATACCGGGAAGGGAGGGCCTTCTTGTGGGGCGGACGACCCCATTGCAGTCTCCTTCCGCTCTATAACTACGGAATCAACGGCAGCCGCAGGAGAATCGCTATCGTACTCGTAGCGGTTCTCCGCCCCCTAAGCAGCGTGTCCGCTACGAAACGACCGTCTTGTAATAGGCGCCGAAGTCTGCGAGCGAGTCCATGACGGGTATCATCTGGCGGCCGAGTTCTGTGAGACCATACTCGACGCGGGGAGGATTCTCGCCATAGTCATGGCGAAAGACCAGCCCGTCATCCTCCATCTGCCGCAGGCTGTCGGTAAGCACCTTCTGAGAGATTCCCTCAAGGCTGCGGCGCAACTCGTTGAAACGCCAGGGGCGTACGCGCAAGTTACGGATAATGAGCAGCTTCCACTTGCCGCCAATGAGCGCTACCGCCGTTGCGACCGGACACTCCGGAAGCTCCTCTTTCGCCATCACGGGAGACCCAACCTCCTTGACCATACCGGTTTCACAAAAAAGTACGCAGTTACAAATATGTGCGTACTCGTATTTGCATGCGCCTTCGCGTTGAATATAACTCACGCAGGAGATGCCTGCAAGGTAAATCAACCCAAAGAGAGGAACCATTATGGCTAATTTTGCAAAGACCCACATCGGTAATGAGAGCCGTGTCGAGCTACACGAAGTGCTCGGGCTTACCGGGGCAGAGGTGAGTGTCAACAATCTTCCCGCCGGCGCTGGCGTTCCGTTCGTCCATGTGCACAAGGAAAACGAGGAGATTTATGGCGTGCTCGAAGGCACCGGCTCGGTCACGATCGACGGTGAGGATATAGAGCTTGGAGCCGGCGACTGGCTGCGCATTTCCCCCGCCGCACACCGCCAGTTCCGCGCCGCATCCGACTCGGGCATCACATACGTCTGCATTCAGGTCAAGCAGGGGTCCCTTAATGCCTTCACGGCCGACGACGCTATCATGTTCTAATTCGCAATCGATGCGCAAGGGGCCAATGAAGCCCCGTCCGTTGGCCCCTTGCGCAAATCTGCTGACGCAAAACTACCCCACATCCCGGCCGGCTTCACGCAAAAGAGGCGGAGGCACGCTTTGTCGGTTCCGGAAATAAAAGCCAAGACAGTTACAATATAATCACTTCAGACTCAGGACGTTGAGCTTTCGTTTTGTCCCAAATCCTTGCCAGCTCTGTGGCGGATACCGAAAGCTGCAGATCGATTATCTGACGCTCCTATTTGGCAAGGTGTTTTTTAGAATCCATTTTGCGCTCGGCCTCGAAGGTGAACTGCGTCCCGAATCTTGGCCTTCTTTTATTAGAAGCGAACACTAGGACGCTTTCAATAGCCGTTTCCGAAACTCCACCGGGGTGAGGCCGCCGAGCGCCACCTGGCGACGCCTCGTGTTCCAATGCACGACGTAGGCGTCGAGGTCCCTCTTGAAGGACTCGAAGTCGGCCCACTCGACGCCCCTGAAGAACTCGTCCTTGAGATGCCCGAACACCTGCTCCGTCGCCCCGTTGTCTAGGCAGTTGCCCTTTCTCGACATGCTCTGCCTGGCGCCGTGCCTCCTGAGCTCGCCGGTCCACCTAGGGTGCTGGTACTGCCAGCCCATGTCGCTGTGGACGATCGGCGAGGCCCCGGCCGGCATTCTCGCGAACAGGCGCCTGAGCACCTCCTCCTGCTGGGCCATGTCCGGGCTCGTCGACACCGACCAGGAGACGATCTCCTTCGTGCAGAAGTCGTAGACCGGGGCGAAGTACGCCTTGCCCCAGGGCTGCCTGAATTCCGTGACGTCGGTCCCGAGCTTCTCCCACGGGGCGCCCGCGCGAAAGTCACGCGCTATCAGGTTGTCGAATCTCTCGCCGACCGGGCCGCGGTAGGAGTTGTAGCGATGGTAGTCGGTCTCCCGGCGGATGCCGAGCTCCCGCATCATCTTGAGGACCGTCTTGTCCGCTATCCTCGCGCCCAGCTCGGCCCTCAGGCACATCGCTATCTGGCGGTGGCCGCACCCGTTCGCCGTCCTCGAGAAGATCTCGCGCACGGCCTCCCGGAGCTCTGGCCGGGTCGCTCTCGGCGGGTGCGCTACGGCATAGTGGTAGCTCGACGGCGCGAGCCGCGCGGCCGCGAGCAGGTCGCATAGGCGGTGGTGCCCTGAAAGGGAGGCTACGACCTGGGCTTTCTCCCAGTTTGAGAGCTCTTCTCCGCTTTCAGGGCTATCGATTTTTTTAGATACGCCACCTGGGCCTCGAGTTTGCGCACGCGCTCCTCGAGCTCCCGCTCGCGCGTCCGCCCCCCGGGGCCCTCCGGCCTGCCGCGGCGTCCCGGCTCGAGCGCCTCCGGCCCGCCCTCGCGGTACAGCCTGCACCAGCGGTCGAGCGATGTGGCGGCGGCGATGCCGAAGCGGGCCATCGCCTCCGACCGCGGCATCCCCTCGTCCACGACGGCCCTCGCGACGGCGAGCTTGGTCTCCATGTCGTAGGTCCTGCGGCTCTCGCCCATCCCGATCAGCCCCTTCCTCCCGGTTGCCCGGTACGCGTAGAGCCATTTTCTCACCGCCGGGGCGGGAACGTCGAGCTTCTTGGCCGCGAGTTCGAAGCCGAGGCCGGCCTCGAACAGGTCGGCGGCGCGTGTCCTCATCTCGCGACCGTATCTTGCCTTCTTCCTGCGGGGCATTTCCGATGCCTCCCTTTTCTCGAACCTTAATTTCAAAGTCCAAGAAATGGGATGCAGTTCAAGGCTTGCCTGTCCCAATCGAGCGGAAGTCCGGCCTCGACCCATGCCTCGTAGGCCCTCCTTATGGGCTTGAGCTCCCTTTGGCCCCTCTCCAGCATCGAGATGTACTTCTCGCTGGTGCCCAGTATGGACGCCGCCCTCACCTGGCTGACCTTCGCCGCGCGCCTGGCCGCCACGAGCTCCGAGGCGTCCTCGGGCCTCCTGATCTCGTGCGGGCGCATCAGCGCCCGGTACGCCTCCCTGGCCACGTAGCGCTTGAGGCACCTCATGACCTCCCTGTCGCTCTTTCCCCGCCCCCTGGCCCTCTCGGCGTACTCGGCGGTCTCGGGGTCGCGCATGACCCTCTGCCTCGCGATCTCGTGCAGCGCGCTGTTCGCCTGCCGGTCGCCGCCCCTGTTGAGCCTGTGCCTCACGGTCTTGCCGCTCGAGGCGGGGATGGGGCAGGCCCCGCATATCGCCGCGAACGACGCCTCGGAGCGCAGCCTGCCCGGGTTGTCCCCGGCCGCGACCGCGAGCTTGGCCGCGCTCACGGGCCCGCACCCGTACATCGCCAGCAGCGCGGGGCAGTTCTCCTCCAGGGACGCCTCGATCGCGAGCTCCATGTCGAGCGCCGCGTCGCGCGCCGCCGCCCACAGGTCCGCCAGCGCGCCGAGCGCGGCGCCCAGCGCGCCCTCGGCGCGCACGGAGGGGAGCTCCTCCATCAGCCTCGGCCCTCCCATGCCGCGGAACCTCGACCTGAGCCCCTCCGGCGCGGTGGTGAGCAGCGACCTCGCGGTGTTGATCGCCGAGGTCCGCGCCTTCACCGCCCCGGAGCGCGCCGCGAGCATGCAGCGCACCCCGTCGACCCACCCGTCCTGGCTCTTGGGGGTCCCGAGCCTTGAGCCGGACATCGCCGCGCGGGCGGCCCTCTCCGCGTCCGCCTCGTCGCACTTTCCCTGCCCCGGGCGCCTCCTCTGCATCCTCGCCGGGGAGAGCGCCTCGCGCACGGGCATCCCCAGCGACGCGAGGTGCCTGGTGAGGCCCGCCCCGTAGGACGACGTCCCCTCCATCGCGACGCAGGCCGGCTCCCCGGCCGCGGCGATCGCCCCGGCGAGCGCCTCGTAGCCCGCCGCGTCGGCGGGGAACTGGCGGGACAGGACCTTGCGGCCCCTCCAGTCCAGGACGTACAGCCAGTGCGAGTCGGCGTGGGTGTCGACCCCGCAGAAGACCGGCCCGCGGGCGCCGGGTGCCGATTCGTTTTGCATGTCTCGCTCCGTTCTTTCCGTGCTCGCCTGGACCGGGCAGACGGCACACTGACGGGGCGCGATAGAATGCGGTTGTTCGGGTCCGCGGTATCGCTCCATGCTCCTATTAGGTCATGCGGCGGTCTCGGCTCGCCGCGGCCCGCGCGGGACATGTCAGGAAACGAGGGCAGCCCTGTGGGCGCCAGCGGAATGTGGGGTCACCGCGCGGTCCGCATCTGATGGTGTCGACGTCAATGGTATACGGGTGCATCATCGACGTCTTCAATACAGAAAATAT
The DNA here is from genome assembly GCF_010509075.1 of Collinsella aerofaciens ATCC 25986. Lineage (NCBI taxonomy): Bacteria > Bacillati > Actinomycetota > Coriobacteriia > Coriobacteriales > Coriobacteriaceae > Collinsella > Collinsella aerofaciens. Next base: position 2,288,275 of record NZ_CP048433.1, on the reverse strand, counting down.
CAGTGCGGATTGTATTAATCCATGCCTGAATATCTTTCTCAGAAGTACGGAGCATGGATTCATCGAACTGCACATCGAGGCCCGGCTTCACGATTGCGCCCTTGCAGGCTTCCTCAAAGTCCTTCAGCGCGTGTCCCAGCCAGCCGCCATTGGTGGCAAACGGATACACGATCTTCCCGGTCAGGTCAGCCCGCTCCAGGAAACTGCGCATGGCGGGCGCAAAGGTGTACCACCAGACAGGAGAACCCAGGATGATGGTGTCGTAATCTCTCCAGCCAATGTGCAGCGGCTTCAGTTCCGGGCAATAACCCTCGGCAATCTCACGCTGCCCCTGATTGACGACTTCATCATAATCGCCATCGTAGGGAACAACCGTATCCATACGAGCAATATCCCCGCCGATTTCCCTCTGGATCATCTCGGCGATGCGCTTCGTGTTGCCTCCGTAGGAGTAGTACAGAATCAAGGTTTTCATTTCACGCTTTCTCCTCATGCAAGAGGCTTTCCGCTGAACACGGGAAATGCGCTGAATTCACCATAGTTGGCGATGCGCTCCATGTTCTTGAGAGTTTCCATGTCTTCCTCGGAGATTGCGAAATCCACGCCCGCGTTGCTTTCCATGTGGGCGGGATCTGCCGTCTTGGGAAGCGCGACGGCTCCAAGCTGAAGGACGTAGCGGATGCAGAGCTGGGCGGCAGATACGCCGTACTTCTCTGCCATCTTAACAATCGCCGGATTCTTCAGCGCCTCGCCGTGGGCGATGGGAGAGTATGCCTCCACCTGAATGCCCTGCGCCTTGCAGAAGTCCACCAATGCCGAATCGGTGTTGGTGATGTGCAGGAGGATCTGATTGACCATGGGCATCACGCGGCAAGAACCCAGGAGGTTCTCAAGGTCATCTTGCAGGAAGTTGGACACGCCGATTACCTTGACCTTGCCCGCCGCCCGCGCGTCCTCCAGCGCACGCCAGACCTCCTTGTTCTCCTCGAAATAGCGCTTCTCCACACGGAACTCGCCCCACGGCTGGGGAGAGTGGATGATCATCTGGTCGAGGTAGCCGAGCCCCATCCTCTCCAGCGTCTCATCGATGGACTTCGCCGCATCCTCGTAGGTCTTCAGCTCTGCCGCGATCTTGCTGGCGACGAAAAGCTCTTCCCGGCGAACGCCGCAGGTGTGCACGCCCTCGCCGACGCCGCGTTCGTTTCCGTAGGCCTGCGCGGTGTCGATCAGGCGATAGCCCAGCTTTACCGCCTCGCGAACGGCTTCCGCCGCCTCGGCATCGTCGATGAATCAGGTGCCCAGTCCCAGCTTGGGAACCTGAACTCCGTTTGCCAACGGGTAGGCTTCATTCAAGATCATCGTTCTACTCCTCGCCCCAGATATCCTTTGCCATGCGGAAAACCGCCCACGCCTTGGGCCAGCCGCAGTAGAAGGCTGCATGGGTCACGACCTCCGCGATTTCTTCTTTTGTAATACCGTTCTTCTTTGCCGTCGTCAGGTGATAGCGGAAGCTCTCATCGGTAAGCCCCTGAGCCATCAGCGCGACGACGGTCACGAGGGAGCGGTCACGGAGGCTGAGCTGCCCCTCTCGGCTCCAGACCTCTCCGAAGAGCACGTCATCGTTCAGTTCCGCGAATTTCGGGGCGAATTCGCCCAGGGCATCTCTGCCTGCCGTCTGCTTGACTGCCATGTTTCGTTCCTCCCTACAGCCTTGCGTACTCTTCATGGGATACCGGCCCGCACCACTCGTTCTCGCAATTCTCGCCGGGAACCTCCACGGCGATATGGCTGAACCAGCTGTCCTTCTTCGCTCCGTGCCAGTGCTTGACGTTGGCGGGGATCATCACGACGCTGCCCTCGTGCAGGCTGACGGCGGCCTTGCCTTCTTCCTGGTACCAGCCCTCGCCAGCCGTGCAGAGCAGGAGCTGACCGCCCCCTTTGTCCGCGTGGTGGATATGCCAGTTGTTCCGGCATCCCGGCTCGAAGGTCACGTTGGCGGCGAACAAGCCGCCTTCCGGATCGGTCAGCGGATTCAGGAACGAATCGCCGGTGAAGTACTGGGCGTAGGCGGTGTTCGCCGTTCCCGTGCCGAATGCGTTGACCTTCTCGAACTGCTCTTTTCGTTCATACCTCATAATTGAAACCTCCTGCTAAGGATCATCGATTCACGCCATAGCGCAGCCAGACCGCCCCGCCGTCCATGGCCTTCGCCTCTTTCAGCGTAAAGCCAAGGGCCTTGCTCTCCGAAATGCCTTCTGCGGCTCGGAAAACCGGAGGCGTATCCGGGCTCCCGTCTGCCGCCGCCGCCAACACGATGCTGATCTCATCGCACATCCCCGCTTGCAGGAACGACCAGTTCAGCACGCCGCCACCGCCTAGCATCAGGGTCTCGATATTGAATTCTTCTTTCAGCTTGGAAAGGGCCAGGCCGTGATCAAGCTCCGTTTCTCCCGCGATGATGTACGAGATTCCCAGCTTTCTCAAAAATGCCCTGTAGGCGTTGCCGACCTGTTCGGTCAGCACCTCGACGACATGGGCGGTGGTGTCCACATAGCGCAGGGTGCTGCTTTCCCACCCCAGCTTGCCGTGGGGGTCCACGGAGACATAGAACATTCCGAAGTCCGGTTGCGCGATGAAATCACCTGCCGGAACGGCCGGCGCATCTTCGTCCAGGTCCGGCTTCCTGTAGAAGGTGAAGTTATCGTCCGTCGTCACCCTGCCGGACAGCCAGCCCTGGTGATGGTAAAAGGGCTCTTTCCCGAAGGCGATGTCGTAGAACGCATCGCCCGCCGCTCTGCCCTGCGGCGTTCCCATGTAACCGCCCATGATCTTTCCGTCCAAAGCGCACATCATGTGGCAGAAAACATACGGCCTGTTCACGTTCGATTCCCCTCCTTATGATTGACAAACATTCTGTTTGGAAGCATGCTTCCTTTGAACTTCATGTGCATCCTAGAACTTGAAGTTAACTTTAAGTCAAGGGGATTCTGGAATAATTCGGAGGGGTTTTCAGATGGTCTATACGGTGGGAGAGATGGCGAAGCTGCTGGGGGTTGCGGCGTCCACCTTGCGCTACTACGACAAGGAGGGGCTGCTGCCCTTCGTGGAGCGCTCCTCCGGTGGCATTCGCATGTTCCGGGAATCGGATATCGAATGGCTGCAGGTGATCGGCTGCATGAAGAAAGCTGGGATGTCCATCAAGGACATCCGGCAGTACATCGAGATGGCGCTGCAAGGAGACGACACCATCGATTTGCGCCTTGCCATGTTCCGGCGCCAACAAGAAGTTCTGAAACAGCAGATGGCGGAATTGCAGCACACCATGGAGATGGTGGATTATAAGTGCTGGTATTACGAAACGGCGAAGGAAGCGGGTACGGTCGATGCCCCGCAGAAGATGGAGCTTGCCGAAGTCCCGGAACGCTTTCGGAAGATTCGGCAGGAGCTGCGCACTGCGCCGGGGACTGCGGCAACGATATAACAAGACTGCTTAGGCAACGGCAGTCAACCGCTTGATAATCACGGTAACTTTACCGTTCAAAAAAGTACTACCAACAAACGACCACCCCGGCTATCCGCTGTTCGCGGAAGAGCAGGGGAGCTCTTGTCGCCGGGATGGAACCTTTTCAACTCGCAGGATAGCAGAATCGCCTCGCAAGCCAGAATCAGCACGGGACGACAGCGGGCAGAACCGCCACCGCTAAATTACCCTCACGCTGCCACTGGCAGCCCTGATTAAATATGCTAGGTATCTCGGGATAATGCTTTCGGTCGCATACGCGCAAGAGTGTCCGCTGATTGCAGCCGGTTGTTCCCCTTCCCACGCCAATGGTGTGCAGACATCTTCGATATTCTTGCTCGTTATGGCGAAAATCGCGTCTCCAGGGTTTGCCTTTTTCGATTTAGCGTATTGCTCTTCAGATCATCGTGGTGTGCTCGTAGCCGCGCTCCACGAGGAGCCGCTCGGCAACGTCGAGAATCTTCTCGACCGTCTCCTCCGGGTACTTATTGCGTGCCACGGGCACCTCCGTCCTTGTTATCGCGATAAACATACCATGAGTGGCGTACGGGTCGAAAAGGGCTGGCGCCAAAAGAGCCCAACGGCCGTTACAGCTTCGTTAGAAACGCGCCCCACCATGGATGGTGAACCCGAAAGGTAAGGCGCACGGGCACGGCGACTCGGCCCGCGCACCCGGAAGAGAAAGGACGAACCCATGGGTTACATGCTCGAGACGCGCGGGCTCACCAAGCGCTTCGGCAGTGGCGACCAGGCGCAGGACGCCGTAGCCGACGTGAGCCTTCATATCCGCGAGGGCGAGGTGTACGGGCTGCTCGGCCCCAACGGCGCCGGCAAGTCGACAACGCTCAAGATGATCTGCGGGATGCTGCGGCCGACGGTCGGGGAGATCCTCTTTGCCGGGCACGCCTGGCGCCGCGAGGACCTCTACGCAATCGGCAGCCTCATCGAGGAGGCGCCGCTCTACCCCAACCTCACCGCGCGCGAGAACCTGCGCGTGCGCACCACGCTGCTGGGCCTTCCCGAGAGCCGCGTAGATGAGGTGCTCGCCGCCGTGGACCTCGCGGACACCGGGAAGAAGCGCGCCGGGCGCTTCTCGATGGGCATGCGGCAGCGCCTGGGGCTCGCGCTGGCGCTGATCGCCCGGCCACGTCTGCTCGTGCTCGACGAGTCTACCAACGGCCTCGACCCCATCGGCATCGAGGAGCTGCGCGACCAGATCCGCGGCTTCGCGGCGGCGGGCACGACGGTGATCGTCTCGAGCCACATCCTCTCCGAGGTGCAGCAGATGGCGGACACCATCGGCATCATCTACGGGGGGCGCCTCGCCTACGAGGATGCGCTTCGGCCCGGGCAGGACCTCGAGGAACTCTTCATGAGCGTCTGCCGGGAGGGGCGTCGAGCGCGCGGGGAGGTGGCGGCATGACGGGCGAGAAAGGCGGCCTGCTCGCGGGCCTGCGCGCCGAGGCCCTGAAGTCGCGCCACGCGGCACCGGTTCGCCTGGCCGTGCTCATGGCGCTGCCGATGCCGCTGCTCGGCGCGATGCCCTACCGGGGCGTGCAGATCTTCAGCGCGTGGAACTACTGGTACGCGCTCTTCCTGCCCGTGGCTCTCTCGCTCGTGGTGGCGTGCGTCGCGCGGGCGGACGCGCGGACGCGGATGCGGGGGCTTCTGGGCCTGGGCTTCCCGCTCGGGCGCGCCTGGTGGGCCAAGGCGCTCTGGTGCCTCGCGCTTTGCACGCTCTCGAACCTCGTGGTCTTCGGCATCTACCTCGCGGGCTCGGCGTTCTCCTCGCAGGGCCTCACGGCCGCGGGCACGCTCACGATGCTCCTCTGCGCGCTCGCCAACACGGTGACCGCGGCGTGGATGATCCCCGCAGGGCTCTTCCTCACGGCGCGGCTCGGCATGCTCGCGGGCATCTTCTGCCCGCTCGCCGCGCAGCTCGTGGGTGGGTTCGCCTGGTCGCTGGTGCCGCTGCCGCAGCTCTTTCCGCCGTCGGCGAGCATGGTCATCCCCACGAGCTTCATCCCCGTGCTGCCGAGCGGCGAGCCACTCGCGGCGGACATGGCGCTCGGCGGGGCGCTCGCGGCGGACGGCATGCTCACACTGGCGGGCCTTGCGGTCTGTGTGCTCGCGTTCGCCGCGCTCACGGCGGCGGGCGCGGCCTGGTTCGCGCGCTCCGAGGAGAGGTGATGGCCATGACACGACTCCCCGACCCGACGCCGCGCATGACTCTCCCGCGGGCCCTGCTCTCCGAGGCCCTGCGCCTGGCGCGCTCCCCGCTCGCAGCTGTGCACCTCGTCTGCGGCCTGGCAGCCGGTCTTGCCTGCGGCGAGTACTTCTCCGTAACCCGATGGGACCCGGCGCTGGGCGCGGACGCCTACGCCCAGTTCCTCGGCGCCCTCATGCCGCTCATGTCCGCCATCGTCTGCGGGCTCGCCGTGGACGAGGAGCGCGCTGCCGGGCGCCTCGCCAACCTCACGGCGGTCCCCTCGCGCGGGCGCGCCGTCGCGGCGAAGCTGCTCGCCCTTGCGGTGCTCGGCGCGGGCGCGCTGGCCGTGGCGCTCGGCGTGTTCGGGGCCGTGCTCGCCGTCGCCGGGCGCCTGCCGCTCGGGCCCGCTCCGCTTGCGGCCGCCTGGGCGGGCATCGTGCTGGGCAGCCTGCCCCTCTACGCGCTGGGGCTCGGCGTGGCCCTGCGCCTCGGCCGCAACGCCGCTATCGGCGCCGGCGCGGCGGGGATGCTCCTCGCGTTCTTCTCAGTGGGCGGACTTGCGCACGGCCTCATGACCGGCGAGCTCACCGGTGCCCTGGCGACGCCCCTGAGCTGGGTGCCGCTCGCCTGGCCCGCGCGCCTGGGGTCGCTCGGGGTAGAGGCCTTCATCGACGCCGCACGCGCGGCGGGCCCTCTCCTCACGACTGCGCTCGCTGGCCTCGTGCTCACCCTGGCAGCCGCCGCCGTCCTTCTCGCCTGGTTCTGCCGCTTCGAGGACGGGAGGGCAGATGCGTAGGAAGCCGCTCGCCGCCGTGCTCGCCCTCCTCTCCGCAGCGCTCGTCCTGGGCGGGAATGCCCTGCTCGACGCCGGCTGGGGGTCGGCGCCGCGCTCGATCGCCGACCGCGTGCTGCCCAACCCTGAGATCGCCATGTGGGCGCCCGCGCCCGCGGCTGCGCGCGGGGCTCTGGACCGCTGAGCGCGGCGCAAGTACAATGCCGACGGGAGTTTCAGGAGGTCGAACATGGCGAGGATACTGGCAGTGGATGATGAGCGGGCGATCCTCGACGCGCTCGCGCGCGTCCTCGGCCGCGACGGCCACGAGGTCGTCAAGGCAGCGGACCCGACGGCGGTCCCGGGGACGGACCTCTCGCGCTTCGACCTCGTGCTCTGCGACGTCATGATGCCGGGGCTCGACGGCTTCGAGCTCGTGCGGCAGATCCGCCCGGACTTCGACGGGCCCATCATCTTCCTGACCGCGCGCGTGGCCGAGGAGGACGCCGTGGCCGGCTACGGCCTGGGCGCCGACGACTACGTCCGCAAGCCCTTCGGGGCCGCGGAGCTGCGCGCCAAGGTCGCGGCCCATCTACGCCGTGAGCGCCGGCCGCGCTCGCACGCCCTCTCCTTCGGGGAGGTGCGGATCGACCTCGGGGCGCGCGGCCTCGCCGTGGGCGACGAGGCCGTGCCGCTCACGCCCACCGAGTACGCCATCTGCGAGTACCTCGCCCGCCACCCCGGGCAGGTCATGAGCCGCGCACAGATACGCGAGGCGGTGCTCGGCTGGGAGAGCGACGCCGACGACGCGGCCATATCCATGCAGGTCAGCCGCGCCCGGAGGAAACTCTCCGAGGCCGGCGCCGATCCGATCGCGACCGTCTGGGGGATGGGGTACAAGTGGCAGCTCTGAGGACCGGGGCGCGAGGTCGCGGGGGCATGCCGCTCTCCTTCGTCATCGCGCGCTACTTCGCCTACGCGTTCGCGGCGGTCGCCACGGCGTGGCTCGCCGCGTTCATGGCGCTCTCCGCGGCGATCGACGCGGGCTTCGTCTACGAGGCAAGCTGGGGGCCGGCCAATGCGCGCGAGGTCGCGGAGGGCCTGGCACGCGACGGCGTCTGCGGGCAGCAGGACGTGCCGACGGCGTACCGCTACCTCATCCTGAATAAGGACGGATACGTGCTGATGACAGACCTCGAGGGCACGCGGCTCGAGGACGCGACGGAAATGGCCCGTGCGGCACTCGCCGCGGATCCGGGCACAGTGGAGATCGAGGGCGGGGGCTCGGGCCTCACCTACGCCGCGTTCCCGCTCAAGGGCGGCGGGGCCTGCGCACTCGTCAGCGAGTACCTGCCGCAGTGGGTCTCGCGCGACCTCGCCGGCCTGCTTCCCAACCCGCAGAACCTCATGCTCGTCGGCGCCGCTGCGGGAAGCGCGCTCGCGCTCGCGCTCGTGGCGCGCCGCGCGAGCCGCGTGATCTCGCGCAAGATGGCGCCGCTCGCGGAGGCAGCGGGGCGCGTCGGCGCGGGGGATCTCGACTTCGCGGTCGGCAGCACCAACGTGCGCGAGGTGAACGACGTCCTCGCCGCGATGGACGCCATGCGGGCCTCCCTCGCCGAGTCGCTCGAGGCCCGCTGGGCCGCGGAGCGGGGGCAGCGCGAGCAGGTGGCGTCGCTCGCCCACGACCTCAAGACGCCGCTCACCGTGCTGCGCGCCAACGCCGACTTCGTGGCAGAGGAGCTGGAAGACGAGAAAGACGCCGACCTCGCGGCCGCCGCGCGCGACATAGCCGGCAGTGTCGAAAGGCTCGACGGCTACGTGCGCCTGCTCATCGAGGCCTCGCGCGGGTCCGGCGGGGCGGAGAGGGCCCCCATGCGGCCGGCCGAGCTCTGCGAGCAGGTCCTCGCCGAGGCCGCCCAGATCACCCGGGCGCGAGGCGTGACGCTCGACGCGACCACGGGCCCTGCTGTCGCGGGCGCGCCCGAGGCCCCGCTCGACCGAACCGCCCTGGCGCGAGCCGCCGCGAACCTCGTGGCCAACGCCGCCGAGCACGCGCGCTCGCGCGTGGCGGTCTCCTGCGACGTCGAGGGCGGCCACCTCGTCATCGAGGTGGCCGACGACGGACCGGGCTTCTCTCCCGCCGCCCTCGAACGCGGCTGCGAGCGCCTCTTCACAGACGACTCCTCCCGCTCCTCGCGCGACGGAGGCCGCCACTACGGGCTCGGCCTCCACGCCGCCTCCGAGGCCGCGAGCGCCCACGGGGGCTCCGTCTCGCTCGCCAACAGCCCCTCGGGCGGCGCGGTGGCCACCATCGCGGTCCCCCTGTGCGGGGCCTGACGACTCAGGCCCTCACAGCGGCGTGGCTCGCAACCAAACGCTTCCATCTTGAAACACGGGGAGTAAATGGCGAAATCGCAGGTGAAAGGGAGTAAAACGGCAAAGAAAAAGCCTCCGTTCCAACATGGGGACGGAGGCTCGAGAATCGGATTTACTCACCAATGTCGCTGGTGGCTTTGCCGTGACTCTCGTACGAAACGAAACTCAGCGGCACAGTGCAGAACTCAAAAGTGCAGGTCAAAGCCCTATCGGCTTACTCCCACTCGATGGCTTCGGTTCTAGCGTCCCGTCACTCCAGTTGCACCCAGTTTTCGGTGCCGCCTCGAGCCGAGTACCGCCAGGTGACACCATGTCGCGTTTCGTCGGCTTCGGGGACAAAAGCTGGGACAATTCTAAAAACTTTTTTCAAACTCAGGGCTTTGAGTTTTTGTTTTTGTCCCAAAGGGCACGGCGAGTCGCCTTTGGACGCTCGATATCGCCGAAAACGCCCGTTTTGAAACTCAACCGATCTTTAGCGTGCAAGCCGCCAGCTGCAATCGCAAGTGAATTAACGCGGGCGGCTTTCATGCTGGTTGAAAAACCGCAGGTCGCAGCTCTTCGTCGTCCGCGGGTAAAGTGAGTAGTCTCAGGTGGCTTGCCCATGAGCTGGCGAGCGGGCTTTGAGATTCCGCCGACGTCTGGAAACGCTTCGAGCTCCCTTGAATTTCCGGACAGTACATGATATAAGGTAATTGGTTTTCCGTTAGGAAGGCTTCCAAGTGCCGGGGACGTTTTCCCCGGCTTTTTTCTTATCCAGGAGAACAATGCGAGAACTCAGCATCTTCGTCGACGAGTCGGGAAGCGACGGCCTCTCCGACCGCCACTACCTGCTCACCGTCGTCATGCACGACCAATCCGAAAACATCGCGAATTCGATCGCGGCATATGAGGGCGCCCTTCGCGCCAAGGGGCTCCCGGACATACCCTTTCATGCGTCGCCGCTCATGAACGGCAAGGACCAGTACTCGGGGCTCGACCTGAGGACGCGCAAGATGATGCTCGGCTCGTTCCGCGTCTTCTTCCGCCACATGCCCGTGAAGTACCACACCTTCGCATACGCGACCAAGCAGTTCGCCTCGCTCGACAAGCTCGCGGGGGCGATGCGAAGGGATATCGTGAACTTCCTGTTCGACAACCTCGCGGAGCTGCAATCCTACGATATGGTCAAGGTCTACTACGACAACGGCCAGCGCTCCATCGCCGAGTCGCTGCACCGCGCAATCGAGTACGCGCTGTCGAAGGACGCCGTCGTCTACCGATCGGCGCAGCCCTCCGAGTACCGGCTTTCGCAGGCGGCGGACTACATCTGCACCATGGAACTCACGGCAATCAAATACGCGGAGCACACCGCCACCGCGACGGACGAGAAGTTCTTCGGCAAGTGGTCCGATTTCAAGAAGGGCATACTGAAGGAGACGCGCAAAAAGCTCGTCTAGAGAGGCGATCAGCCCTTGGCGGAGCGTTTACCGACAATGGAGTCTGTTACGCAGGGGTTGATAAGACGCCATTTAGCTGCATAATAGGTTCCAGTTAGAAACCCTCGGGTTTGCGGGGCGGGATCGTGAAAGCGATTCTGCCCTATTTTTTGCCCCTATTTTTTGCATGCCTCAATGGCTTCCGCATTCGCTCCCCATTGGTTCGGAAAAGGTTCGGGGAAATCGTCGAGTCGATTGCGCACTCGCGTTTTACAAAATCGAGCACAAGGCCCCTTAGCTCGAATTATTGCATTTAGAGCCACGCCGCTCGTCCATCCCAGCTTGCCCAGACAACCCTCCCGCAATGTCCATGTCCCAACGGATGGGTACCATTTATCCGGGTGCACCTGGGGCAACGGGCCGGCAGGCCCGCGCAAGGTCGCTCGCAGAACACGCAACAGCAAACACGACAGAAGAGGCGAACGACAGATGCCGGACCCCGGACGACAGCACCGCGGAAGACGAGCACTCCGACCACAACCGAACAAACCTCGCTCCTAGGCAGGCGCCCGCATGGGCGCCTTTTACTTTTCAGGACCTTAGCTGAGAGCTAAGCCCCGCGGCTCATGGCCGTTTCGTGAAGGCCCGACCAGCTCGACCCACCTCGACCCGTCTCCGCTCCCGTCGGGCGCGCCAATCGCCATCAGGCGGTTCAATCGTCGCGCAGACGAAAAGGGACGCTGTGCCGCGCGGCGTGCCCGCACGGTGCCGCACGGGAAGATTGGAGGAACCATGGCACGCACAGCCGAATGCGCCGCGCCCGAGGGCGACCGGGCCCGCGACGAGTGGATGACGGTGATCGAGATGCAGGAGTACATGAGGGCGAGCCGAAACAAGGCATACGACCTCATCTGGTCGGGCGAGGTCGACTCGTACAGGCTCGGAAGGAAGCTCCTGGTTTCGAGGGCGTCCGTGGACGCCTACATCGAGTCGAGGAGCGGCAGGAAATGACGGCGGCGACCGCCCCGGGAGCCGCCCGCGGCCGGGCACGCGAGGGAGCCTCGAGACGAAAGGAGCTCGAGGACGACCATGACCAAGAGCATTAGCAGGAGCCAGGTGAGGCTCATAACATCGACCAACGCGATATTCGGCGCAGACGAGGCGTGCGCGATGCTGCGCATCAGCCGCGACGCCATGTACCGGCTCGCCAAGGACCCCGACGACCCGTTCCCGATCCGCTACATCGGCGGCAAGACGCGCGACGGCATCGTGCTGCACGACGAGCTCGTCGCGTGGGTCGAGCGGAACAGCGTCGTCGGCTCGCCCAGAAGGGGCTAGCGCCGATGGCGGCCGCAGGCCCGAAGGGGCGCGACGGCCCCTCCCCGCGCGAGTTCACGGCGGTACGGCACTTCATGATGGCGGACCTGGGCCTCTCCGGCCTTCCCCTGCTCGTCTACGCGCGCATCTTCGGCTTCTGCGACGCCGGGTGCGGCTACTTCGAGAGCAAGGGCGGCCTGGCCCGCTTCCTCAACGTGCAGGAGCGCAGCGTCCACCGCGCCATCCGCGACCTGCTCGACCGGGGCCTCATCGAGGAGTGCGGCATGCACGCCCCGGCGCGCGGGCACGCCACCAAGCGGTACCGCATCGTGCGCGAGAGGCTGCCGCCCGGAGCGCTGGCAACCCCTGACGGTTCGTCAGGGTTCCCGGCGCGAAGGGGTGACGAAATGACAGGGTTCGCCGCGAACAAGGGTGACGAACCGTCGGGGTTCGCAGCCAGAACCCCTGACGAGATGACAGGGAAACCCCTGACGATATGCCACCCAATAAGCAAAAGGGACAACAAGGACTTCAGAAGATAAGGAAGGGGCGCCCGATGGACCGAGCGGGACTCATCACCCTGGAGCAGGCCCGGGCCGCCGGGCTCTCCTTCGACGAGCCGGAGCCGAGGGCGTGCCCGCACTGCGGCGCCGCCCTCGATCCGCTCGGCGCGGCGCTGGCGGGAAAGGTCGCCTGGGTCTCCGCCGCCCCCTGTCCGTGCGAGGGCGCAGCCAGCGAGCGGGAGGCCGAGGCGCGAAGGCGCGCGGCCCTCGCCGCCAAGGAGGAGGCGGTCCGTCGGGAGAAGGCGCTCTCGCGCGCGGGCATCCCCAGGCGCTACTGGGCCGCCGAGGCCGACCGCCCGGAGCTCGCCGAGTACATCGCCTCGTTCGCAGGCAACGGGGGCGCCGGGCTCTACATACACGGGGGCGTCGGCGCCGGCAAGACGCACGCCGCCTCCGCCGTGGCCAGGCTGTTCGCCGAGGCGGGCTACGAGGTCGCCTTCACGACCGCCAAGGGGATGCTCGAGCGCGTGAAGGCGACGTTCGACGAGGGCGGCACCGAGGCCGCCGTCGCGCGGTACGCCAAGTGCGACGTCCTCGTGCTCGACGACCTCGGCAAGGAGGACGCGACGGAATGGTCCGTCGGCACCGTGTTCAGCGTGCTCGACGCGCGCTACGAGGACATGCGCCCGACCATCGTCACGTCGAACTACGCGCCCGGCGCGCTGGCGGACAGGCTCGCAAGGCGCGGCGAGCGCGTAACGGCAGAGGCGATCGCGAGCAGGATCTCCCAGACCTGCAGGCCCGTCTACCTGGGCGGAAGGGACAGGCGCCGGCTCGGCTAGCTTGTGCGCTTCCCGTGGAGGCGCGGACGGCTCGACCCAGCTCGACCCATCGCGGGCGGCCCCGCCCTCCGACGCAATTGAAATCGCTATACACGTCTTGGGCGGCGCCGACGCGCCAGCACGCACGTCTGCTCCGACTCGCACCGTGCCCCCATCGCGAGGACGCCGCCCGCCAAGCAACAAACGAAAGGCGGAGGGCCCATGGACGGCTTCGAGAGGATAACCGGCCGCGAGCACGACGGGCTCGTGGAGAAGTGCCAGGAGAACGGCTGGCTCAAGGTCGGCGGCTTCGACTGGCAGGACGACCCGTTCCTCGAGGAGTACCCCTACGAGTTCTCCCGCACGGACAGCGTCGACAGGCTCCGCGAGGCGCTGGGCTCGGGCAACTGGGCCATACGCCAGGGGTTCTGCTACCGCGACCTCGCGTTCATCCAGCAGGTGAACGGCGGCGACGAGTGGTGGACGCTCAAGCGCGACGGCGACGCGTGGACCGGCTTCGAGAGCTGGAGCTTCGGCGCCATCGCCCAGGAGCCCGAGCGGTTCGAGCGCGCCATGCGCGACATGTGCGAGGCGACGCCGGAGCAGTGCCGCAGCGGCGAGTGGGCCCATCTGCACGAGAAGTCTCCCGAGCCGCTGGCGCAGCGCGCCGCGTCCGCCCGCGAGGCGAGCCGCGCGCACGCCGGGCAGGAAGCCCGCGCCCCAATGGCGCGCGAGAGGGCCGTCGGGGCCGAATAGGGACGACCGGGGCGCGAAGGCGCCCCTTTTTCATCTCGACTGGAAGGGAGGCGCGGGATGGCGAGCGACTACGGGGACGAGGCGGGCGGCAAGCTGCTCGACTGGATGCTGAGGATCGGCCAGGAGGCCGGCGCCGAGGCAATGGCGCGCAGCGCGAGGGAGCTCTCCGAGCGCCTCGCGGGAATCCGCGGGACCATCGCCGGCGGGCGCGCCGAGGCCATCGCGGCCGACGGCGTGCCGACCTACGCGAAGCTCAGCCTCGAGGAGCTCTCTGGGCTTCCCGAGTACGCGACGATCAAGGAGGTCGTCTCCGACAAGCTGCGCGCCGCGTCGGTCGAGCACCACATCATCCCCGGCGAGGGCCGCGACTGGCTGCTCTTCAAGATGGAGGACGCCCCCGAGGTCGACGAGGCCTTCCGCCAGCTGGAGCAAGAGACGGGCAAGGCCGCCGACCGCGCGAGGGAGCGGCTAGCCGAGATCGCCGAGAGGCGCCAGGAGCCCGAGCGGCTGGCGGAGCGCGCGGAGCGTGCGCGCGAGGCGTCGAGGGCCCACAGCCAGGACATCGGCCGGGACCGCGGCCCGCGCCAGATCGAGGGGCCCGAGAGATGAGGTGGCAGGCGGCGGCCGCGCTGGCCGCAGCCGCGTTCGCCATGGGAGACGCAGCGGCCGCGGCAATAGCGGCGTCGGGCGCGAACCCGATCCTCGACCCGGAGGCCGCCATGGCGGCGATCCCGGCAGCGCTCCGCGCGGGACACGTCTTCTCAACGGAGGCGCTTCCCCTGTGCGCGGGGACCGCCTGCGCGTGCGCGGCGCTCGTCGCCTGGGCGCGCTCCATGGGATCCAAGGGCGCCCGGCGCGACGGCGAGGAGCACGGTAGCTCCAGGTGGGCCACGCGCAAGGACATCGCGCCCTTCGGCGATGCCAAGGATCCCGACAACAACATCATCCTCACCGACAACGCGCGCATCCGCCTCGTGAGCCGCAGGTTCGACCTCTCCACCGACACCAACGACAACGTGCTCGTGGTGGGCGGCCCGGGCACCGGCAAGACGCGCTACTACGTCAAGCCGAACCTCCTGCAGGCCAACGCCAGCTTCTTCGTGACCGACCCGAAGGGCACGCTCATCCGCGAGATGGGCGGCGCGCTGGCGGAGCTCGGCTACGAGATCCGCGCGTTCGACACCATCGACTTCACGCGCTCCATGCGCTTCAACCCCATAGCCTACATAAGCGACGAGGCGGGAGTCATCCGCTTCGCCCGCGGCATCGTCGCCAACACCGAGGGCGAGGCCGACCACAAGGGCGACCCCTACTGGGAGAAGGCCGAGCGCCTGGTCTACACCGCGCTCACGGCCTACCTCGTCATGCACTGCGAGCCCGCCGACCGGAACCTCGACGGGCTGCTCACGCTGCTCTCGCTCGCCGACGCCCGCGACGACCCGGGCTACATGAGCCCGCTCGACATGGTGTTCCGCGAGCTGGAGACCGGCGAGCGCTACGTCAGGCGCGGCGGCGCGGCGGCAGAGGGCGGCGGGTCGCTGCGCGGCTTTTCCGAGGAGGACGGCGCCTGGGAGTGGGTCAAGGTCCGCGAGCCCGCGCCCCCCGACGACTTCGCGCTCGCGAGCTACCGCGAGTTCCGCGTGGCCGCCGGCGACACCATGAAGTCGATGCTCTCGAGCTGCAACGTCCGCCTGAAGCCGCTTTCCATCCGCGCCGTGCGCGACCTCACCTCCAAAGACGAGCTCGACCTCGCCCACATGGGCGACGAGGGCGCGAAGGTCGCGCTCTTCGCGTCTATGAGCGACACCGACTCGACCTTCGACTTCCTGTTCGCCCTGCTCATGGACACAGCCGTGAGCGCGCTTTGCGCCGAGGCGCTCGAGGCGCACGGCGGCTCGCTGCCCACGACGGTGCACTTCGTCTTCGACGAGTTCGCCAACATCGGGCGCATACCAGACTTCGAGCGGACCATCGCCGTCACCCGCAGCAGGAACATCGCCGTCTCGATGATCGCCCAGTCGCTCTCGCAGCTGAAGGAGACCTACGGCGACAACAACGCCGAGACCATCGTGAACGCCTGCGACACGCTGCTCTACCTGGGCGGCAAGGCGAACGAGACCAACGAGGAGATCAGCAAGATGGCCGGCAAGCAGACGGTGGCGAGCGAGACGCAGAGCGACTCGCGGGGCGCCGGCTGGACCCGGACCGTGAACCGCGGCATCTCCGAGCGCGACCTCATACAGCCCGCCGAGGTGGCGCGCATGCCGCGCGAGGACGCGCTCGTGCTCGTGAACGGGTGCATGCCGCTCATGGACCGGAAGTACCGGCTCGAGCGCCACCCGCGCTCGAGCCTGCTCGAGGAGGCCGCGCGCCGCGGCCCGTTCGACTTCGCGGAGTACCGCAGGCGGAAGGACGGCGCCTCGTGACGGGGCCGCGACGGCGCGGGCCTCCCCCGCCGCGGGGGAGGAACAGCAAGGAACATCGTCAACCGAAAGCAAAGGAGAGCAGCATGCTCGCAAACGTCATCAAGCTCGTGTCGGGCTGCGTGACCTTCCTCGGCGGCTTCCTGGTCGTGTGGGGAGCGGTCTCGCTCGGCCTGGCCATCAGGGAGCAGCAGGGCGGCCCGCAGATCGCGACCGCCATTTCCACCATCGCCGGCGGCGCGATCATCATCGCCGCGTCGGTCTACTTCGGGCAGCTGGACACGTCCTGGCTGCCGGCATAGGGGGCGTCGAGGATGGCGCTACGGATACCGGTGCAGAAGGACATCGGCGAGTACGAGGAGAAGATCGTCGGGAAGATGAGCCTGCGCACGCTCGTCTGCGTGTCGCTCGGCTTCGGCAGCGCCGTCGGGGCGGCGGCCTTCGTCCACCTTGGCCTGCACGCCGACGTCGCGGACGCGGCCTTCCCGATCATGCTCTGCAGCATGCCGTTCTGGCTCGCCGGGTTCTGGCGGCCCTTCGGCATGCGCGCCGAGGAGCTGCTGCCGCTCCTGGCGGCCCACGAGCTCTCCCCGCAGCTGCTCGCGTACGAGCCCTGCCTCGCCGGGAGCCTCCCCGAGGGCTCGCCGCGCCCGGGCCGCCCGGGGCGGCGCGCGAGGCGCAGGGCCAGGAAGAAAGGAGCCGAGCTCTATGAGCCGAGCAAGAACCAACAAGGAGAATAGGCCGAAGCGCCCGAGCACCCTCGGGCTGCTCCTCGGCGGCACGGGCGGGCGCAAGGACGCCTCGAAGGGCGCGGAGGCCGAGCGCCAGAGGCGCCGCCGAGAGCGCGACCGCTCGCGCGAGATGGCCGCCTACGTCGGCTACGACGCCATGTACAGGGACGGCATCGCCCAGGTGATGCCAGGGGTGTTCAGCCAGACGCTCGAGTTCTCCGACATCAGCTACCAGTCCGCGCGCAAGGAGGCGCGCGAGACGGCCTTCACCGTGATGAGCTCGCTGTTCAACTACTTCCCGGCGGACTCCCACGTGCAGCTCCAGGTCGTGAACGCGCCCATCCCCGCAGACGAGGTAGGCCGCAAGGTCTTCTTCGAGCCCGGGGAGCGCGCCACCGCCGGGCTCGCCGAAGAGTACAACCGCATCCTCAACGACAAGATGCGCGAGGGCGTCTCGAACCTCGTGCGCCACCGCTACCTGACCTACGCCGTGGGCGCCGACGACGTCGACGCCGCGGTGCCCAAGCTCGCGCGCATCCGGGGCGACGTGGAGCAGACGCTCGCGCGCATACGCTGCTCGTCGCGCGCCCTCGACGGCGCCGAGAGGCTCGAGCTCTTGCAGGGGCAGCTGCGCCCGGGGTCGCGCTTCGAGTTCTCCTGGGACAAATTGTCCCCGACGTCGGGCGCGCGCACGAAGGACTTCGTCATGCCCTCCACGCTCGACTTCAAGCCCGAGGGCAGGTCCGACTGCTTCCGCAGCGACGGGCGCTACGGCGCGGTGCTCGCGGTGCGCAGCTTCGGGTCGGTCATCGAGGAGACCTACCTCGCCTCCATCATCGACCTGCCGCTGCCGCTCAGCGTGACGCTGCACGTGCAGCCCATCGCGCAGAGCGAGGCGCTCGCGCTCGTGAAGCGCCAGATCGACTGGATGGACAAGGAGATCATCGACGAGCAGATGAGCGCCGTGAAGAAGGGCTACGACTACCAGATCCTGCCGCCCGAGCTGCGCTTCTCGAAGGAGGAGGCCGAGGAGCTGCTCGACTTCCTGCGCAACAAGTCCGAGCGCCTGTTCGTCTACACGGGCCTCGTCTACACCTGGGCCGAAAGCCTCGAGGAGCTCGACCGCCGCGTCCAGCAGGTGACGAGCGTCGCGCAGGGCTGCACGATCGGCCTCGAGCCGCTCCACTTCCGGCAGCGCCAGGCTCTCAACTCGGTGCTCCCGCTCGGGGACAACCACGTCACCGTGAGCCGCTACCTCACCACGGGGCAGGTGGCCATGCAGATGCCCTTCGCGAGCCAGAGCCTCGACGAGGCGGGCGGAGGCTACTACGGGCAGTCAAAGGAGAGCGGGAACCTGGTGCTGTGCGACCGCAAGCGCCTGGCGAGCCCCATGGGCTTCGTGTGCGGCAAGCCCGGCTCGGGCAAGAGCTTCTCGGTGAAGCGCGAGATAACCAACACCGTGCTCGCGCACCCCGAGGACGAGGTCGTGATCTTCGACCCGGCCGGCGAGTACGGCAACCTCGTCGGCGCGCTCGGCGGCGCGAACGTCGAGCTCGCCCCGGGATGCTCGGCGGTGCTCAACCCCCTCGACACCGCCGACGTCGCGGACCGCGCCGACGCCGCCAAGCTCGCGTACAAGACCGACGCGGTGCTCGCGCTCTCGAGCGCGCTCATGGCCGAGGGCCGCGAGGGCCTGCCGGAGCGCGACCGCTCGATCATCGCCCGCTGCGTCGGCGAGGCGTACCGGGAATGCGCGAAGCACGGCCGCCTGCCCACGCTCGGCGACTTCCACGCGGCGCTGCTCGCGCAGCCCGAGCCCGAGGCCGCCGACATCGCGCTGCGCTACGAGCGCTACGTGAAGGGCGCGTTCTCCTTCTTCAACGGCCAGAGCAACGTGGCGCTCGACAACCGCATCACCAACATCGACATGCACGGCCTCGGCCAGAACATGCGCGTGTTCGGCATGATCACGGCGCTCGAGATGGTGCGCAACCGCGTGATGGTCACGCCGCCGCGCCCCAACTACACCTGGCTCTACATCGACGAGGTGCAGAGCCTCTTCGCGCACCCGACGGTGGTCGAGTACTTCGCCCGCCTGTGGCGCGAGGGGCGCAAGTTCGGCCTCATCTGCACCGGCATCAGCCAGAACACGAGCCACATGCTGGCCAACGCCGAGGCCCGCGACATGGTGCTCAACTCCGAGTTCTTCCTGCTGCACAAGCAGTCCACCGCCGACCTCGACGCATGGGCGGAGATGCTCCAGCTCTCCGCCACGGAGCGCGGCTACATCGGCGACGCCGTCAAGCCCGGCGAGGGCCTGCTCATCAGCGCCGGGATCCGCGTGCCCATCACCGACGACTTCCCTAAAGGCCCGCTCTACGACCTGTGGAACACCAAGCCCTCCGAGGTCGCCGAGCGCGAGATGCGCCGGGCGGCGCGAGAGGCGGAGGAATAGGAATGGCCGGCCCGAGCGAGGGCGGCGGGATGCTCGAGGTGGTCGGGGCGCAGCGCCGCGACGTGCTCACCGCGGGCGACGTCGCGGAGACCGAGCGCGACGCCCTGGGAAACGTCTCGGAGGGTGCCGGCCCGCTCGACGAGGCGGGAGGCCCCGCCGCAACGGCGAAGGGGCGCCCTTCCAGGCCCGACGCGCCGGAAGGCGGGCTCGGGGACAAATTGTCCCAACCAGCCGGCGACCGGCGCGCGGCGGCCGCGATGCGCTCGCGCGTCGATGCGGCGAAGCTGGCGATCGCCCGGGAGGCCGTCTCCCAGCTCGACGACTCGGAGGAGCTCGAGGGCGCCTCGGGCATGTACGACGCGGGGCGCGCGTCCAAGAAGGCCGCGGGAAGGCTGCGGCAGAGGAAGGCGAAGAAAGCCGCCCGGGGCAGCCGCAAGGCGGCGACCGCCCTCGGCGCCCCAAAGGGAGGCGCGCGCGGCCCCGAGGCAGCCGGCGCGACCGCCCCGGCCAAGCACCAGGCGGCCCAGGCGGCGGCGCAGGCGTCGGGCGAGGCGGCCCGCGCCGCGGGGTCGAAGGGCGCCGCCTCCGCGATCGCGGGCGCGGTCTCGGGCGCGGCGCCCGCCCTGCTCGGGGCGGTGGCCGGCATCGTGGCCTTCGTCGCGTGCGCGCTCGCCGTCGCGCAGCTGCTGAGCGCGCTGTTCGGCTTCTGGGACGACGCAGCCTCCAAGCAGGGCCTCGAGGGGCTGCCGCCCTACATCACCTACGAGATGGTCGAGGCGGCGCTCGAGTGCCAGGAGGAGTACGGGCACCCGGCGGGCTGCACCATCGCGCAGATCATCCAGGAGTCCGGCCAGGGCGACCGCATGAGCCGGCTCGCAGAGCGCGACCACAACCTCTTCGGCATGAAGTGGTGGTCGGGCTACGCGGGCTGCCCCGAGGTGGCCGGCAAGGCGAACTGGGCCACCAGCGAGGAGTACGTGCCCGGCGAGCACACCCAGATCACGGCGAGCTTCATCCGCTTCACCGGCGACGCCGAGTGCATCCGCTTCCGCAGCAGGGTCTTCCTGCAGGCGGAGCGCTACTCGGGCAACGCCCTCATCCGCGAGGCGATCGAGAGGCACGACTCGGACAGGATGGCCGAGGGGCTCAAGGACGCCGGCTGGGCGACCGACTCGTCCTACGTCGAGTCCCTGAAGTCGATCATGGCGCAATGGGGCCTCTACCGGCTCGACTCCATGACGGTCGAGGACCTGAAGGACCCGGCCGCGAACGGGAACGCGATCGTCGAGGCGGCGTACAGCCAGCTCGGCGTGCCCTACGTGTGGGGAGGCTCGACCCCCGGCAAGGCGCTCGACTGCAGCGGGCTCACGCAGTACTGCTACGCGCAGGCGGGCATCCGCATAAGCCACTACACGGGTTCCCAGTACGAGGAGCTCAGGCGCATACCGCTCTCGGAGGCGAAGCCCGGCGACATCCTCTACCGCTCGGGCCACGTGGCCATCTACATCGGCGACGACAGGTACATACACGAGCCGCGAACGGGCGACGTGTGCCGCATAGCGAGCGGCATCGGCAGCTTCAGCTGCGCGCTCACCGCGAGATAGGAGAAACCAATGCAGGGAAAGTCAAGGGTCATGGCCGCCGTCGCGGCAGGCGCGCTCGTCGTGGCGCTCGGCGCGGGCGCGGCGCGCTGCGCCATCGCCCCGCAGGAAGGCGCGCAGGATAGTCCCCAGGAGCAAGAGCAGCCCGCGGCTGCAGGCGCCGACGCGGCAACCGGGAAGGCCGCCTCGGGCGCCGAGGCGCTCTGGAACACCGCGTGGACGGGCGCCGACGACCCGACCGCCACGCTGCGGATCGTCGAGGGCGCCATGGTGGAGAGCTCAGGCGGCACCGAGCGCGCCTGGTTCTTCTCCGCCGAGGAGCCCTCCGAGGCCGGCGGCGTGCTCAGCGTGCCCATCGACGTCAAGGGAACCGGCGACAAGGCGGGAGGCCTGTCGCTCATCCAGGTCTCGGGCGACGGGGACAACCGCACCCTGGCCTGCGACCTCCTGGCGCAGGCCTACGCGCCCCAGAAGGCGCAAGACGGAGCGTTCTCCGTGACCGGCACCGACGACCGCCTCTCCGAGGCGCTGGGCGCAGACGCCGCCTCCATCGAGGAGGCCGTCGCCGGGAAGGCGGCGAAGGTGTCCCCGCAGGCGACGGGAGCCACCTGGGACAAGGAGGTGTGGCTCGACTACGCCGGGAACGTCGCGTCGACGACCTTCACGCTCGACGACCCCGCCTCGACGGTGGTCACCGTGGTCTCGCGCGGCGGCTCGCTGGAGGCGATGTAGCCGTGCGGGCGCTTGAATCGCGACGCCGAAGGGTCTTCGCCATCTCCGCCGCGACCGCCTTCGCCCTCTGCGCGCTCCTGCTCGTCCCAGCGCAGCCGGCATACGCCGACATCGCCGGGGACGTCAACGAGTGGCTGTGCGGCCTTCTGCGCGACTGCTGCAACTGGATGTTCAAGGCGCAGACGGGCGTGCTCGGGTCGATCGGCGCGAACGGGATCCTCTCGGCCGACTTCGCGCACATGCTCACGAGCTCGAGCGACCTGACCATGCACGACGTCGCCCGCGGCGTGTGGCAGGTGGCCATCCTGCCGATCGGGTGCGGGGTGCTCGGCCTGGTCTTCACCCTGAAGCTCATCGAGATCTCCCAGCGCATGGACGGCAGCCAGAGCCTCCCCGGCGTCAAGGAGGTCGTCTTCCTCCTCGTGTTCTTCGCCGTGTTCCTGTTCCTCATACAGAACAGCTTCGACCTGATGGCGTCGATCTACGAGGTCTGCGGGCTCGCCATCGACCGAGTCGAGGCGCTCTTCGGCGCCGGTGGCGCGCTCGACCTGCCCGAGGTGTCAGTCGTCACCACCGACGACGACATCCCGTCGCTCATCGCCATGCTCGTCGTGAGCCTCATCAGCTGGGTCGTGGTGCTGGCAGCCTACGTCATCGCCCTCGTGGTCTGCTGGGCCCGCGCGCTCCAGCTCTACATCATGGCCGCGTTCGCCCCGATCCCGCTGGCGTTCCTCGGCATGGACGCCACGCGCCAGATAGGCCTCGGCTACCTGAAGAGCTTCGGGGCGGTCTGCATCGCCGGCGTCATCATCCTCGTTCTGCTCATATCGTTCCCGCTCGTGCTCGGCGGGCTCACCGGGGCGAACCCCGGGACGGGCACCCCGGCCGACGCGGTCGCAAACGGGCTCACCTACGCGCTGCAGTACCTGGCCATGTGCGTGCTGCTCATCCTGGCCCTCGTGAAGAGCGGCTCCTGGGCGCGCGACATCGTGAGCGGCTTCTAACGGAAAAGCGAGGAAGGAGGCGGTCGCCATGAGATAGGGGCGCCGCGCCGGGGCACGCGTCCCGGCGGAAGAAGACAAGCACAGACGAACGACGAAAAGGAGGAAAGACATGGAAGAGAGGAAGAACGTGTACCTCTCGCTGCACAAGAGCTTCGTGCGCGAGGGAATCGAGTACACCGACCGCGCGACCGGCGAGGCCAGGACCTTCAACTCGGCGACCCTTCCCAAGGGCACCGTCGTCGACGGCGTGGACGTGGGAGGCTACGAGTTCAGCCCCATGTTCGTGAACGAGAGCCGCTTCAAGGGGGCCGACTTCCGAGACATACCGCTGCTCGCGAACCGCGAGGTGTGGCTGAGGAAGACGGTGATGGGCCCGGACGGCCAGCCCGAGCTCGACGAGGACGGCCGCGCGGTCAAGGACACCGTGAAGGTCATGCCGGCGCAGCTCAAGGAGGCCGTTGACGCAGGGCGCTCGCGCTACCTCGCGGAGCGCGCCGAGCACGCCCGCCAGGCGAGCCGCGCCGCCGAGCACGAGGCGCCCCGCGCAGAGCGAAGCGTCGAGAGATAGGGAGGCGGAAAGATGAACGCAGCGAAAGACTGCACCCTGCAGGAAAAGCTCCTCCGATGCGCCATGGCGCTCATCCTGGCGGCGGGGGCGCTGCTCGCCTCCGTGGCGGCCTCGCCCGCCTACGCCGCGCCGAGCACGGTAGACGTGTCCATCGGCGGCAAGATCCCCTACGGCGGCT
Source organism: Collinsella aerofaciens ATCC 25986 (assembly GCF_010509075.1). Lineage (NCBI taxonomy): Bacteria > Bacillati > Actinomycetota > Coriobacteriia > Coriobacteriales > Coriobacteriaceae > Collinsella > Collinsella aerofaciens. Next base: position 2,264,894 of record NZ_CP048433.1, on the reverse strand, counting down.
TCGCCACCACGTGGATGAGCGCCGACGGGAACATCGCCTACTGCGCCGAGCCCTCGTCCCCGACGCCCGCGCCGGGCTCCTACTCGACGAGCCCCGTGCCGAACGCCGACGTGACAGCGGCGATCTGGTACTCGTTCGGCTCTCCCGGCTTCGACGCGTCGATGTTCCCGGGCAGCTGGTACGACGGCGGCGGCTGGGACGACGCGAAGTACGCCGCGGCGAGCCATGTGCTCATCGCCTACGCCTACTCTGGGTCCGAGTCAGCTGCCACGCACGGCACGAGCGCCGAGTTCGCCTCCTGGGCGAAATCCGAGCTGATCGGCGGGACCTTCGCCAAGATGAAGGCGGGCGCCGGCAAGGTCTCCGCCGGGTTCGAGGCGTTCTGCGTCAGGACCGGCGGCGGCTCCCAGACGCTCGTGAGCTTCAGCTGGTCCGCAGGCGGCGTCAAGGTCGCCAAAGAGGACTCCGAGGCGGGCGCGGAGCCCCAGGGCGACGCCTCGCTCGACGGCGCGAGCTTCTCCGTCGTTAACGAGACCGGCCGCTACGTGCTGGTCGGCGGCAAGTACTACGCCGACGGCGAGGCGTGCGCCACGATCAAGACCGCGCCCGAGGACGGGTCGCACGTCGCCGCGACCGGCGCCGACGCACTTCCCGCAGGCAATTACCGCATCGTCGAGTCCGGCGCGCCCGAGGGCTACGACGCCAGCGACGCCTCCGTCACGTTCACCGTGAAGGCCGACGAGGTGCGCGACCTCACGGGCGACCCCGTGACCGACGAGGTCTTCCGCGGCGGCGTGCAGGTGACCAAGTCCGACAAGGAGCTGCAGGCGTCCGAGGCGCTCGCGGGCAGCGGCCACAAGGAGGCGCCTGGCGAGCACCCCGGCCTCGACGGAATCGAGTTCACCGTCACGAACCGCTCGGCGCACAAGGTCCTCGTCGACGGCGAATGGCGCGAGCCGGGCGAAGCCGTGGCCACGCTGACCACCGCATGGAACGACGAGGCCGGCGCCTACACCGCGCAGACCGCGGCCAACGCACTGCCGTACGGAACCTACGACGTGCGGGAGACGGCGACGAACGGGAGCTACCTGCTAACCGACGGCGAGCCCCGCACCTTCGAGGTCCGCACCGGCGGCGAGATCGTGAGCGCCTCCGCGGACGGCGCCGCGCTCGAGTTCCGCGACCAGGTGGTGCGCAACGACCTCGAGCTCTCCAAGAAGAGCGAGTCCGACAACGCCGGCCTCATGGTCCCGTTCGCCATCGAGAACGCGGCCACCGGCGAGACGCACGTGCTGGTGACGGACCGCAACGGCGACGCGTCCACCGCGAGCAGCTGGAACAGGCACTCGAGGGACACCAACGCCAACGACGCCCTGCTCGGCCATGAGGGCCCGATTGCTGCCGCCGACATGGACCCGAAGGCCGGCATCTGGTTCTCGCTCGGCGAGGACGGCTCCTCGGCGCCGGTCGACGACTCGCTGGCGGCACTGCCGTACGGCGCCTACACCATGACCGAGCTGCGCTGCGATGCCAACGAGGGCCTCGAGCTCATCACGAGGAGCTTCTGGATCGATCGCGACTCGACGGTCGCAAAGGCCGTGTGGATGGGCCTCGACGACCAGGAGGGCCCGCGCATCTCCACCACGGCAAAGGACGGGGCGGACGGCGACAAGGACGTCTCGGCCGACGCCGTGGCCAAGGTCGTCGACGCGGTCGCCTACGAGGGCCTGAAGGCCGGCGAGGAGTACGAGCTCTCGGCGACCCTCGTCGACAAGGCGACCGGCGAGCCCGTGGCCGACGCCTCGGGCATGCCCGTGGAGGCCAAGGCAGAGTTCGCGCCCGCGCTCTCGACGGGCAGCCAGGACGTCGAGATCTCCTTCGACGCGAGCCTGCTCGGCGGCCGCGACCTGGTCGTGTTCGAGAGCCTTCGCAAGGACGGAGCCGAGGTGGCGTCGCACGCGGACCTCTCCGACGAGGGCCAGACCGTCCACGTCGCCGTCGAGGTGGGCACGCAGGCGGCTGACGCCGCCGACGGCGACCAGGTCATCGAGGCCGGCAAGGCAAAGGTCGTCGACACGGTGGCCTACAAGGGCCTCGTCCCCGGCGAGACCTACATCGCCGTGGGCACGCTCATGAACAAGGGCACCGGAGATCCGTTCCTCGACAAGGACGGCAACGGGGTGACCGCGCGCACGCCCTTCGAGCCCGAGGCGCCCTCCGGCACCGTCGAGGTGACCTTCGAGTTCGACACCGAGGGCCTGGCCGAGGGAGACGAGCTCGTCGTCTTCGAGAAGGTCCTGGACTCTGCCGGCAACGTCGTTGCGACCCACGAGGACATCGACTCCGCCGAGCAGAGCGTCGTCGTGGACAACCCCGACACGCCCGAGGTGCCCGAGGAGCCCTACGCCAAGACCGGGGCCGACGCCCCCGACGGCACCGGCTACGCCGTGGCCGCAGGCATCGCTCTGGCAGCTGCGGCGGGCGCGGGCGGAGCGCTCGCGTACCGCAAGCGCAAGACGGCCGGCGCAAGCAAGGACGCGGCAGCCGAAGAGCCTGCCGAAGAGCCGGAAGAGTAGCGGCTCTGCATCGACACCGAACCGGAGGCCCTGGGCGCTCGCCCGGGGCCTCCCCTGCGAACGGGGGAGGACATGAACAAAGGGAAAGCCGCCACGGCGCTCGCCGTCGCCGTGGCGTTGCTGGCGATGGGGACACTCGCCGTCCTGCCGCAGCCCGAGAGGAACCCGTACGGGGTGCACGAGGTGCCCGCAACGGAAGAGGGCGCGGCGATGGGGGCGCAAGAGGCGGGCGACGGCATCGACTGGGACGCCCTTCCCGCCTCCGTCGTCGCATGGGTGCGCGTGCCGGGCACGACCGTCGACTACCCGATCGTACAGGGCCGGCCTGAATCGCCCGACTTCTACCTCACGCACGAAGCCGGCGGCGAGCGCTCAGTCTGGGGCGCTCCCTACATAGACGCCGGGTGCGCACAGGGCGCCGAGAGCCCGCTCGTCATCGTCTACGGGCACCACATGTCCGACGGCACCATGTTCGCGCCGCTCGCGCAGTACTCGTCGCGCGGCTTCGCCGAGGGGCACCGCACCATCCGGGTCTTCACCCGCGAGAAGGAGATCGAGCTCGAGGTCTTCGCGGCCGACGTGGTAGACGCGAGCTCGGAGGGCAAGCGGACCGACTTCGCCGACGCGGCGGCTCTCGACGCCTACCTCGGGGACAAATTGTCCCGCTGCGAGGTCGTCCTGGAAGAGCCTTCGGACGTCGCGCAGGCCTGGGCCTTCGTGACGTGCAGCTACCAGACGAGCAACTCGCGCACCGTCGTCTACGCGAAGGAGGTGGAAGGATGGGATTCGCGCCCTTCGGAATAGGGCTCCTCATGGGGCTCCTCACGCTCACGGCCTACGCCTGCTGCGCAGCCGGCGACGACGACCGGGACTAGCCGTGGGAAATCGAAATCGCACAACGGAAAGAGGCGGGCAATTGCCCGCCTCTTCTCACATCACCCACTTGAACACGGCGCGGAACAGCCAGACGAAAAAGCCCAGCGTGACCTTAAGCGCCGCCATGAGGAACCTACCAAGCCTCTTCATCGACGTCACCCCAATCTTCCTTAACCTTGCGGGCGCCCTCGTCGGCGCCCTCTTCCTTCTCTTCCGCGAGCAGCCTCGCCAGCTCGTCGGGCACGCCCGGGACCTCCGCCCTCCCCAGAGCGCGCTGCAGGTCCCTTATCTGCGACTTCAGCGGTTTTGAGGGAGGGCCCACGTGCTCGCGGTAGCAAGCGGAAATCGCAGCGGCATCACATAGATATCCCCGCACACGGGCGAACGCCTCCTCGCCGTCGAGCAGGACGCGCCGGGCGCGCCCGAGCTCGGCCTCCGATGCCAGCATGAAGCGCCAGCCGCGGGACCTGCGCGCGGCCGGTATGCCGTCCGCGGGCGCGTCGACACGCCAGTCGTCGCGCACCTGGTGCCAGTTCGCCGTGAGCCAGAGCCCCTTCTCGGGCTCATCCCTCATCTCGAGCTCGAACTCCGTGAGCATGTTCGCGCCGGTGAACGGCGACCCCTCCGTGAACGAGAGCGTGTCGAACAGCGTCGTCCTGCCGTCCTCGTACTCTATCCTCGCCATCATCTCCGGCCCCTCTCCCTGCGCTGGTCCTGCTGGGTCCGCTGGCGTTCGGCGGCGAGTATGCGCTGCTGCTCGTCCCCGCGGCGCCCGTCGCGCAAGTTTCCCTCGGCCGCACCGCGCCCGCCATCGTTCCCGTATCGGGTCTTGAGGGGCATGAGCCCGTTCTCTGCCATGTAGGCGCGCGCAGCCTCGAGGCGGCGATAGCCCTCGCCGCCCGCCTGGCCGCGCCGCTCGAGCGTCGACATCCTGAGACCGAACTCCTCGATGGACTCGACGTCGAACTTCGCGCAGGTCTCGAGCGCCGAGGAGAGCCTGCTCAGCTCCGAGAGGTCGTTGAGCTCGAGGGCTCGCTCGGCGGCCCCACGGATGCGCGCGGCGCTCGAGTCCGTGGGGCGGTAAGCTCCCTCGCGCTCGAAGCGACGGCGCAGCATCTCCTTGCCGTAGACGAACCCCAGCCGCTCGCCGCTGACCTTCTTGGACGGCTCCTCGGCCAGGCTGAACACCCAGTCGTCCCGCCTCGCCTTGGCCGAGTTGTCGGCGACGTGCACGCCCAGGGCGTCGAGGACGCCGAGGAACTCCGCCTCGTCGTGCGCCGTGGTCTTGGCGAGCGCGACACGGGCGCGGATGTCGCCGACCCACGAGTAGCCGCCCGAGCGCATGATCTCCTTCTCGACACGGCCCAGGTAGACGCTCCTGCGGCTCCTGGGCCCGCCCGCGCCGGCATGCCCGCGCGCCTTCGAGGGGGATACGGCCGCCCGGTCGTTGGAGAGCCCCGACAGCCCGCGCTCGCGCGCCATGTCCTGAAGGTCGCGGTTGAGGTCCTCGGGGTGCTGGGTCTGCATGCGGTAACCGGTGCGGAGGTTCGCGTTGTTCACGACGATGTGCGCGTGCGGTATGCTGCGGGCGTTGTCGTCGTGGTACACGATGGCGATCTCGTGGTCGCCGAAGTGCTTGAGAGCCCACGAGCACGCGAGCTCGCGCAGCGCCGCCAGGTCGATGTCGTCGCCGGGGTCCGGCGAGAGCACGAAGTGCTTGAACATCCGCGCGGGCTTTCCCCTCCAGGGGGCGTCCGTGCCGAACGCGGCGCGCGTGGCGTCCATCTCGGCGTCCCAGGCGCAGGCCTCCTTGGCGTCTTCCCCCAGCGCGCCGGCGTCGCGCTCGTCGTAGCTCAGGTTGAACAGGTCGCGCGCCAGGGCGCGGCCTCCCTTCTCGAGGTAGCGGCGGATGCCGCCCGTTGAGCCGTGGCCGCTTATCGGCTTCAGGATCGGCATGGCGAGCCCTCCACGAGCGAGTCGGCGCCGATGCGCCCGAGCTCCGCCGTCATCTCGCGGGCCGCGGCGTTCACGTCGGCGAGCTCGCGCTCGATCGTCGGGATGCTCTCCGCGACGAGGTCCCGGTCGACGTGCCCGTGGCGGGCGTGGAAGTTGATGAGGTTCATCGCGTGCACGGCCTGGTTGTAGTGGTAGCCCCACTTCGTGAGCTCCCGCGACATCGCCCACAGGGCCCTGCGGTCCACGAGTATGCGGTGCTCGTCTCCCGCGTTGGCCTCCGTCGACAGCGGTATGCGCACGAGGTAGCGCAGGTACTCCGACTTGCTGAGGCCGGCGCGCTCGCACCGCTCGCAGAGCGCGTCGTAGTCGCCTCCCTCCATGCGGAACGTGACGCGGCGCTCCTTGCCTTTGGCGGTGCCGGCTTCCTCTTCCATGGCGGATTCCTTTCCTCGCGCCCGCCGTGCGGCGGGCGCGTCTCTCTAGGGGCGCGGGGGATCCCCCGCAGGCGGCGGCCCGGCTCGGGCACCGCCTCTGGGACCGGGCCTCGCGAAAGCGGGCTCCCGAACGGCCCGCGGCATGACGGATCCGAGGCCGCCCGGTCCCCAAGTGCTATGGACGCCCGACCGAAGTGTCGGACGCCATAGGCTACTTGCTGGATTTCGAGTGTGAGGCCCTTCTTCGAACCTTCTGGGCTCCTGCGCCCGCCTCCGCGTAGGGCGCGGTCATGAGCGCCATCTCCCGCAGCAGCGAGAGGTCGGCCGCACTCGGGCTCTCGGGCGGGCTCTCGAGGAAGTCGGCGACGAGCCTCGCGGCCTTCGCGATGCGCCCGTCGGGGCCAGCCTGCGCCTTCCCCTCGCTCCTCACGTAGTCGGAGAGCTCGCGCTTGGTGCGCCGCCAGGGCTCCATCGCGGCGTGCATCTCCGCCTGGCGCTCCTTCGGCATGCCCGCGAGCGAACGCACCGCCTCGGCGCTGAGGTTGCCGCGGTCGGCCTCTGCGGCCCACTCGGGCGAGAGGTCCTCGGCGATGCGGCGGGCCAGCCTCTCCTCGCGCGCGATGGTCTTGCCGGAGACCTTGCGGCCCGTCTGCCGCTCGATGATGGCGGCCTTCACGTCGTCGACGCGCATGCCGGAAAGCGACGGGTCCTCGGAGCGCAGGCGCACGGCGTCGCCCCTGAGCGCCTCGGTCGCGGCGGCGCGCTCGGTCACGGTGAGCGCGCGGGTGAAGTAGTTCGCGGCGTGGAGCAGCGTCACCGCCCGCTCGTCGTCGATGCCCTCTATCACGCGGCAGGGCATCCTCTCGTAGGCGGGGTCGTCCTTCGCGAGCAGCGCGTAAGCTGCCTTGCGGCGGTGCCCGGAGACCATCTGCCACGAGCCGTCGCCGACCTTTCGCACGAGCGGCAGGTCGGTGAGGCCGTCCTGGCGTATGGACTCGGCGAGCTCCGCTATGCCGGCCGGGTCCATGGAGTACGCGGCGTTCGCCGGGTGGTCGGCGATGTCTGCCACCGCGATCTCGGACACCGGGTAGCGCCCGCGGGTGCGCGACGCGCCGTCGAGAAGCCCCGTGATGGTGAAGCCCGCGGCCACCTGACTAGGCGAGCTCACGGGACACCTCGTCGGCGAGCGCCTCGTAGTCGCGCGCGGGGCGGCTCCCCGGCTCGAATGCCGCCACCGGCTTCCACTGCCAGCTGCCCTCGCAGACCTTGCTGCTCGCGTGGATGACCGTCTCGAACTGCTCTTCTGGGAAGAACCCGTCGAGCACGGCCGCGCCCGTGGCCTCGGCGTTGGTCATGCGGCCGGGCACGCAGGTGCGGAGAATCTTCCAGCGGGGCGTGGGCATGCGCAGGGCGTCCGCGATTGACCGCGTCGCCTCCACGGTGAGCGCCGTGCCGCGCATCACGGTGGAGTCGAGCTTCACGGGGATGACGACCATGCCGCCCTCCGCTGCGGCGAGGTAGGCGTTGAAGGCGAGCCTGCGCATCACGGGGCTGCAGTCGATGAGGCAGACGTCGTAGGAGCCCGAGGCGTCGTCGAGGGCGAACTTGAGGCGCTGCTCGCGCAGGAGCATCTCGTTCTGGTCGACGAGGTCGATGGTCGAGGCCACCACGTCGAGGTTCTCCCCGGCGGCGTAGGCGACCTCCTCCACGGGCGCGCCGCCGTAGAGCAGCTCGACCGATGTGCGCCGCTCGGAGGCGGCGCGGTCGTAGAGGCCAAAGAAGTCGGTGGCCGGCGCCTGCGGGTCGAGGTCGACGAGCAGGGTCCGAAGGCCCTGGGCGGCGAAGATCGCCGCCAGGTTCACGGCGGTCGTCGTCTTGCCGACGCCGCCCTTGTAGTTGGAAATGGCTATCGTGCGCATGGGTCGCGTCCTCTCTAGCGTGGGGCGCGCCTCGCCGCATCCGGTCCGGCGCGCCCCGAGTCTCGGAGCGTCGGGACAAAACCGTACGGATTTGTCCGACAAGCGGAGTGTACCACGAAAACGTACGGATATGTACGCTTTCGTGGTACACGGGCACGGTTTCGGGGGAAAGCCCGGCCCCGGGAGCCCGGGGCCGGGCGCGCCGCCTAGGAGAGCGGCTCCATCTCGCCGAAGCAGTTGATGTGGTGGCGAAGGAGCGCGCGGTTCTCCTTGACGACCATCATCGCCACCTCGTCGAAGCGGACCGGGGTGTCGGCGTAGTCGTCGCCGTTGCCGGCGAGCCACCTCGCCGCCAGCGCCTCGCGCAGCCCGCGCGCCCTGTGGGCCTCGGGGAAGCCGTCCGTCCCGATCCGGACCGTGGCGTCGACGAAGACCAGGGTCCCGTCCTCGTCCACCGCCACGAGGTCGATCCCGCCGATGCCCTCGGGTCCCTGCCAGGCCTCGTCGACGATTTCGTAGCCCTTGCGCTCGAGGAAGGCCCTGACCGCGCCCATCGCCTTTTCCTTCATGTCGTTCATGTCTTGCTCCTTAGGCTCTGAGGCCCGCCCCTGTGGCGTGCCTTGCGTCGCGTGAGTCGCATGCAGCGCGGGCGCGCCGGCAAGGGAGGAAGCGAAGTCGGGCGTGGTTATAGAAATCTCCCGACGTCGGTTTTTCGCGTTGTTCGCGCGCGCAGCGCATGGGGCGAAGAACCCGGAAAAGTGTCGCGGCCCTTGCTGGCCGCCTGCCGGCGTGCGACCCTGCGCGTCCAAGGAGCGCCGGGGCGGGTTTCGGGTCGGAGGGGCGCAGGCGTGTGGCATGGAATCGGGCATGGGCGTCGAGGTCCTCCGGGCATGGGATGCGACCCGTCGGCGGTTGCGGGGGCGCTCGCGGGGGTTGGCGGCGACGTCGCGGCGCGGACAACGGGCCGCTGCCGAGTCGCGGTGACGCGGTCCGCATCGGGACGACATTTCCCGCGCCGCTTGCGGCCGATATGCGCACGGGATCGCTGGCGGCGAGATGGTTCCCCCTGCGGAACGGCTACGGTGGTGCACAGCACGTCAGTTGGTAGAAGAAGGCAAACTGATGTTGAATTGCGAAGAGAAGGCTGAGCGCCTTGAGCTGCTCGATGCGCTGGCGGATGCCGGGAGGTTGGCGAAGGGCCTGGACCAGCTGCTCGAGTCCCTGGCGCACGCCGACCAGCTGGACCCGCTCGACGTCGAGGGAATCCTTGCCCTGAGGTCGATAAGCCAGAGGTGCGCCGGTCGCATCGAGGACGCCACGCGCATTCTGGAGGCACAGAACGAGATTCTTTACGCCGAGGAGCGGGCCAATTTCAGACCCCGCGAAAACCAAGAGATGAGAACCCGAACGAAAGAGACCATCTAAGCCCAGCCAGGGATTCCTTCGCCGTTTGCGCTCGTACGGGGCCTGGACATCGGCTGTCCCTCTATTCCCAGTGCCGCCCCGTGTCGCCGCGTTATAATGCTGCAAACGCATTTGTATTGCATTTCGAGCGATGGGAGCACAGATGCCTGGCAGCTACAAGGAGCTCATCAAGGGCAACCCCGACGAAACCGAGATCAGAAGCTTCCTGGTAGAGGGAGACCAGGTCTCCGTGACCCTGCGCATCCCCGACACCTTGCGTGACGCGGCAAAGGAGGAAGCGGCCCTACGGGGCATGAGCTTCTCCGCCTTCGTGCGCACGTGCATGATCGAAGAGCTCGCGAAGAAGGGGGCATAAGCGTGATTCGGGTCAAGACCTTCACCGTCCAGCTCATAGACGCGCAGCCGGACCGCATACGTATTTGCCGCATCGACGGCGAGTCGCTTGTGACCGTCGTCGTTCCGAGGGAGGACCTTGCCGAGGCGAAGTCGCTGCCGAACATCCCGCAGCGCGGCATCTACTACCTGCTCGACGAGGACCACGGCAACGTGAGCCGCGTCTACGCTGGGCAGACGACCCAGGGTATCGCCCGGCTCGACGCACACAAGGCAAAGAAGGAGTTCTGGAACAAGGCCGTCATGTTCCTCGATGACGATCAGAACATCAGCAGGGACGCGCTGGACGTCCTCGAGGCGAAGGCCATCGACTACGTGCGCACCCACGGCTCGTACGAGACTGACAACTCGGCGACGCCCAAGCCCTACGTCGACCCGTACAAGGAAGAGGCCGTCGAGCGCCTGCACGAGAGGATCCTCTTCAGGATGTCAGCTTTGGGGTACGACCTCGACAGGGTCGACCAGGGTCCCGCCGGCGCCTCGGTCGTCTTCCATACGAAGAAGAACGGGATACGCGGATCAGGGCGCTACGATAAAGCCACTGGGCACTTCACGGTTCTCGCCGGCTCGAAGGTGAACCTCTCCAAACCCGCGCTGAAGAACGCGGCCGTCGCGGCCTCGCGCAGGGAGATCTTCGGCGATTCGGGCGGTATCGCAGAACTCGCCGAAGATCTCGAGTTCCCGACGCCCAGTGCCGCCGCGGTATTCGTGCTCGGCGGCAGCCAGAATGGCTGGACCGAATGGGTGGACAACGACGGTGAAACGCTCAACCAAGTTTACAGAAGCGAGGATAAGTAGATGAACAAGCAGCAATTGGCATCAAAGATATGGGAATCCGCCAACAAGATGCGCTCGAAAATCGAGGCAAACGAATACAAGGACTACATCCTGGGCTTCATCTTCTACAAGTTCCTTTCCGAGACCGAAGTTGCCCGCCTGAAGGCGCGTGATTTCGCCGAAGAGGATTTGCCGAGCCTCGTGGAGGACGACGAGGAGACGGTCGAGTTCGTCAAGGGCGAGTGCGGCTACTTCATCGCCTACGAAAACCTCTTCTCCACCTGGGTCTCCAAGGGCGGCGACTTCGAGATTTCGAACGTTCGCGACGCCCTCAATGCCTTTAGCCGCAACATCGACCCTGCTCGCAAGCGCGTCTTCGACGGCATCTTCGACACGCTGCGGACCGGTCTCTCCAAGCTCGGCACCGACGCACGGAGCCAGTCCAAGGCCGCTCGCGACCTCATCTACCTCATCAAAGACATCCCGATGGACGGTCGCCAGGACTACGACGTGCTCGGCTTCATCTACGAGTACCTCATCAGCAACTTCGCCGCCAACGCCGGCAAGAAGGCAGGCGAGTTCTACACGCCGCACGAAGTGTCCATGCTCATGAGCGAGATAGTCTCATGGCACCTGGCCGGACGCGAGAACATCACTATCTACGACCCCACGAGCGGGTCCGGCTCGCTGCTCATCAATATCGGCAAGGCCGTGGCGCGACGCAACGGCGACCCGGACTCCATCAAATACTATGCGCAGGAGCTTAAGGAGAACACGTACAACCTCACACGTATGAATCTGGTCATGCGCGGAATACTCCCCGACAACATCGTAGCGCGCAACGGCGACACGCTCGAAGACGATTGGCCCTGGTTCGACACGGTCGAGAACAAGGACGAGACCTACGATCCGCTGTTCGTCGATGCCGTTGTGTCGAACCCCCCTTACTCCCAGAATTGGGACCCGGAAGACAAGGAGCTCGATCCGCGCTTCAAGTTCGGCGTCGCTCCCAAATCCAAAGCCGATTACGCCTTCCTTTTGCATGATTTGTACCATTTGCGCCCTGACGGGATCATGTGCATCGTCCTGCCCCACGGCGTGCTGTTCCGCGGCGGCGAGGAGGGCACCATCCGCAAGAACCTGGTGGAGAACCGCCATATCCAGGCAATCATCGGGCTTCCTGCCAACATCTTCTTCGGCACCGGCATCCCGACCATCGTTATGGTGCTCCGCAAGCAGCGCGAGAGCAGTGACGTGTTGATTGTGGATGCCTCAAAGCACTTTGTGAAAGAAGGCAAAAACAACAAACTGCGTGCGAGCGATATACGCCGCATCGTGGACGCGGTCACGACTGGGGCGACCGTTGACAAGTTCAGCCGTCTGGTGACCATCGACGAGATACGCGCCAACGATTACAACCTCAACATTCCGCGCTATGTTGATTCATCCGAAGCTGCTGAGAGCTGGGACGTGTATGCCACCATGTTCGGTGGGGTTCCGAAAGCCGAGGTCGATGCTCTCGACCGCTACTGGAAAGTGTGGCCAAGCCTGAAGGGCCAGCTGTTCGGTGAGGGCGGCGGGTCGTGCCTTGCTTCCATGACGGACGACGTGGCGGCAACGGTGAAGGCCAACGCCGACGTCGTTTCTTTCCTGGCGGGGTATCGAGATGCGTTGGCTCACCTGCCCGCAGAGCTGCGGAAGAGGTTGGTAGACGACTCATCGCAGGTTGATGCCGTGGCCGAGGAGGATTATATCGCAGAGCGGCTCCGCGACGCCCTCTCTGGTGTCGCGCTCGTCGACGGGTACGATGCCTACCAAGCTCTCGACGATGCGTGGACGGGCATCTCCGGCGACCTCGAGGTTATCCAAACCGAGGGCAAAGGGGCTGTGCGCAAAGTCGATCCGAATATGGTGATAAAAAAGAAGAACGGCAAAGACGTCGAGGTGCAGGATGGCTGGACGGGCCGCATCTTGCCGTTTGCGCTCGTCCAAGAACAGCTGCTCGCCGACGATGTCAAGGAAATCTCCGCGCGCGACTCCCGTTTAAGTGAGATCTCCCAAGAACTCGACGAGATTCTCGATAACCTCGATGAGGAGGAGAAGAGCTCGAGCGACGTTTTCAGCGATGACGGCGCGTTCGTGGCGGCGTCCCTCAAGAAGGCCGTGAAAAGCATCGGCAAGCATCCGGACGGCGACTTCGAGCGGGGCCTCGTGCGCGCTCAGTCCCTTCTCGACGAGGAGAAAAATCTCAAAAAGGCAAGGAAGGAGGCGCTTGTCGCGCTCGAGGAGAAGACCAAGGAGGTTATCGAGGGCCTGACCGACGCCCAGTGCGACGAATTGCTTGCTGCGAAGTGGATTGAGCCGCTGCAATCTGATTTGCTCGAGCTGCCCAATGCTGTCGTAAGCGACTTCATCGCAAAGGTCGTCGCACTGAACGCAAAGTACGCGACAACCTATTCGGACGTATGCAACCAGATTGCAGAGGCGGAAAGCGAGTTGGCAGCGATGCTGGGCCAGCTCACGGGCAACGAGCACGATATGGCGGGCATTGCTGAGCTGCGGAAACTGTTGGGAGGTGAATAGTATGGCGGAAAAGACCAATGTACCTGAGATACGCTTCGCCGGTTTTACTGACCCTTGGGAACAGCGTAAGCTGGGAGAGCTTGGTTCTGTCGCCATGTGCAAACGCATTTTCAAAGAACAGACCACAGAGCAAGGAGATGTACCTTTCTATAAAATCGGCACCTTCGGAGGTACTCCAGATGCCTTCATTTCGAGGGAACTTTTCGACGAGTATCAGCGGCTTTATCAGTTTCCAAAAGTCGGCGATATTCTGATTTCTGCTGCCGGAACGATTGGCAGAACCATCGTTTACCAAGGTGATCCTGCGTATTATCAAGACTCCAATATCGTGTGGCTACAACATGATGAGCGACTCGACAACGGCTTTCTGCTCCAATTCCTTAACGGAAAAAGCTGGAGCAGCCTAGAAGGGAGTACTCTAAAAAGGCTTTACAACAAAGACCTTCTTAATGCCGAGATAGCGATCCCATCTCCTGATGAGCAACATCAAATCGGGTCGACCTTTGCGAGGCTCGACGACATTATCACCCTTCATCAGCGTGAGTCGCGGTTTGCTGATACAGGTTAAATTAGAGTCGAAAGAGCTCTCATGACGATGTCAATGTCCTTGTTCTCGAGCTCCTGAATGACGTGCAGATAGGTTTCCTGAGTGGTGGTCATGCTCGCATGCCCGAGCCTTCGGGATACGCTGGCGATGGAGACGCCGGCAAACAGCAAAAGTGATGCATGCGTATGCCGCAGCCCGTGGACGGATATGACAGGCACGCCAACATTTTTGCAGTGGCGCGCTAAAACGCTGTTAGCCGTCGAGTTATAGACCTTTCCCTTCGCGAATATGGGCTCAGTCGGTGGAAGGTCTTTGAGTAGCCCGGAAAGTTGCATGATGAGTTGCCAGTCGAGTTGAACCTTCCGCACTGATGAGGCGTTTTTCGTGGGGACGAATCCGCCGCCGTTCTTGTAATCCCAGGTCTTATTCACCGAGAGCGTTTGATGTGCGAAGTCGAAGTCTTCGGGGGTAAGCCCAAGGGCCTCGGAGAAGCGCAAGCCCGTTTTAGCGACTATGAGAATAAGCCAATCCCAACTCGGCCCGCCTGATAAATCAAGGTCGCCGAGCATGGCATGAAGCTCAAACTGGTTGAGATACTTGATCTTTTTCGCTCGCGGCTGTTTCCCTTTGATGATGGCCTTGCGCGTGGGGTCGCGGGGGATGAGTCCTTCGTCAACCGCGTCAAGGATCGCTCCCTTAAGCTGATGGTGAAAGTCCATGGTTGTCTGGCGCTCGTGGTGCTCTGCGTAACCATTGATGAGCTGCTGGTACGAAGTGCGGTCGAGATCTTTTATCTTGAGGTCTGGAATCAGCTTGGCAAGCCAAGACTGCGTGAGCCGGTACTTTCCCATGGTGACCTCACGGATGGCCCCTTCTTTGTAAACGCTAATCCATTCCGAGTAGTAATCGCAGAAAAGCGATTCTTCATTGATGCTGATCGACATTTTTACCCTCCTTCATCGTGTGAGGCGGCTCACGCTGATGAAGGGTGATGAGGGTGTCGATCTCACTCAACGCCGCGCCTATGGCAGTTTGCTCCGACAACCCAGGGAATCTTACTTGTGTATCTTGCAGTGCGGCCTTTGAAACGGAAATTACCTTGATCCCCTGCATTAAGGGAAGAAGCTGTCTGTGGTATGCATCGGAATTAAGGTAGTGCCCCAGGTACCCCGTCCCAAAGGGAAACCGAGGTCGCGCCGGTATCGTATGCAGCCCCGAGATAGTTGGCTCTTTGGGTAGTTTCCGCAGTTCAACACACTTACCAGCCGCTTCGTCTTCCGCTGTGTCGGCGAAAATGACATCACCTTCGCGAAGTATCGACCCAGCAAATTTGGGAAGCACTGTATCGTCGGTAATGAACGGCAAATCGCTTCGTTCGCCATCGAGGCAATCATCGAACTTAATAAGAATATCTCCGTAATGAACATTGCGAGCAGTGCCATTCTCGCCATTCAAACCAGCGCGTGAAAGAGTGTTGTTCTTCAAGAACTCGAAGCAGTCTCCCAACTTACGCTGTTCCCAAGATGAAGCGAGGGGACGCACGCTCACATACGCCCCCTCGGATTGACAAACTCTCGATTTCGCCTGTTCAAAATCGCCGCTCATTCGTCGATGTCGAAGCCGCCTTCCAGGATGAACTTCTTCAACAGCGCCGCCGCACGGGTGTTCACCTTGAACAGGGGAAGCGTCTTGCCCTCCTTCTGCTCAAAGAAGGCCTTGGCGCGCGCTTTGTCCACCGAGTCCTTCAAATCGTCGAAGCGCCCGAACTCGTTAATGTTCGATTCCGCCAGGTCGAGCGCAGCCATGGTGGCAAGAAGATCGCCATCTATGCCGAGCGCCTCAACGACTCGCTCGACCTGAGCGTTTTTCGCCCTGCGTGCATAGGTCGTGATGTAATCCCTCAGCGTCATGCCGTCTTCCAGGGCGGCGTCCCCTCGTTCGACGTCGTGAAGGAACAGCTCGGCGAAGCGCTGGTCATCCTGGCTCAGGGACGCGAACGATCGGTGGAGCTCCTCGCGCGCGGCGGCGAGCCCCTCGTCGTCCTGCTCAAGGCACTTCAGCCACTTCTCGAAGTTCGCGTTCATGTAGTCGCTGTCTATGAGCCCCGTGTCGATCTCAGTTATATGACCATCAAGCTCGTAGGGTGCTTCAGGCGCGTCGCCAGGGCCGCCCCCTCCTGCGAACAGCTCCTTGTAGCGCTGCACGAGGATGAGGTAGGTCCGCTCGTCGATGACCGGCTGCACGAAGAAGGACTTGCCGCTCAGCTCGCCTTCTTCCGGCTCCTCCTCGAATTCATAGGTGTCCTGCTCCCATGTGAAGCCCTGCACCTTCGCGGCCTCGAGGAACTCGTTGAGCTCGACGAACTCCTTGGCGAACTTACGCCTGGCTTCCTGCGATGCGGGGAGCTTGGAGAGGTCTCCTACGCCAGCTGCCTCGAAGACCATGAGTATCTCCTGAAGGCGCGCGTCCATCAGCGCGATATTGTCCGGGAGCTTCTGCACGAACATGTCGAGCGGGCGGTCGCCCGAGTACAGCTTCACCGCGGCCTCGATGTAGCCCTTCATAGTATGGGGACGGCGGTAATAGCGGATGGTGCCGAAGGGTTTGTCAGGGCCGAACAGGCGGTTGGTGCGGCTGAAGGCCTGGATGATGCTCTCGTAGTCGATGACCTTGTCGAGATAGAGCGTGTTGAGCCACTTGGAGTCGAAGCCCGTGAGCATCTGGTCCACCACGATGAGCAGGTCGATGCGGCTCTCGCGGTTGGCGTCGACGTTGACGTAGGGCTTCTTATGGGAAAGGCGCGCTGAGATGTCCTTCTTCATGGCGGGCCAGGTGGGAATGTTAAACTCCTGGCCATATGCTTTGTTGTAGTCCTCGATAAGTTCGACCAGAGCGTCCTCCTTCACAGTGGAGCCGGCATCGTTGTCGATGCTTGGGTCGAAGAGCGCCGTCACCTTCATCTGCGGTGCCTCCCTCTTGAAGGCGCGGTAGTAATCAATAGCCTCGGGGATGGAACTCGTCGCCAGAATTGCGTGGAACTTGTTGCCGTGGGAAAGCACAGGGAAGCGCCGCAGCACGTCCTCGACGACCTTGCCGTGGTGCGGCGTATCGGGCCAGTACTGAGCGCGGGTCAGGAAGTCCTCAATGCCCTTGATGTGGTTGCCAGCGCCGTCAACCATGGGACCCATGGGGACCTTCGCCTGGTCCATGTAGTGATAGAAGACCTTGCTCTTGCGCTCGTCGGAGATGGCCTCGCCGACGCTCGAGGCCTTAGCCTGCTCGAGGGCCACGGCCTCGCGTACGTCGTGGTCGTCGAAGGTCGTCACCATGTACGGGTCGAAGCCCAGCACATTGCCGTCACGGATGCCGTCGGCGATGCTGTAGCGGTGCAGGCACTCGCCGAACACCATGGCGGTGGTGGAGCCTTTCTTCTGGTTCTCGTCGAGGATCGGCGTGCCCGTGAAACCGAAGAACAGCGCGTTTGGGAAAGCCCGGCGTATGTCCTGGAGCATGTCGCCGAAGGTTGAGCGGTGGCACTCGTCTATAACGAACACAATCCGCTTGGCAGCCAGGCGGTCGAGTTCCGCCTGGGTGATCCTGCCCTCGCCGGCCTTCACGTTGCTCATCTTCTGGATAGAGGTCACGATGAGGCGGTTCTTGGGGTCGTCGCTCGCGAGCTTCGACTTCAGCACCTGCGTGTTCTCGGTCCCCTGCACGTCATCGGCGTCATCGGCGAATGCGCGGTACTCGGAGAGCGACTGCGTGCCCAGCTCGATGCGGTCCATGAGGAAGACAACCTTGTCGGCGTCGTGTGAGTCAGCTATGAGCTGGGCCGACTTGAAGCTCGTCATGGTCTTGCCGGAGCCGGTGGTATGCCATATATAGCCGCCAGGACGCCCCGGGGCGCTGCTCTTGGGCCTCTCGTCCCACTTGCATCTGCGCACCTTGTCGGATATGGCAGCAGCCGCGTAGTACTGGTAGCTGCGCATGACCTTCAAACAGCCGTCTGAGCTATCCGCCACGGTATAGAAGCCGATGAGCTGGTGTGCCATAGGGATGGAGAGCAGCGTGGAGGTGAAGCGCTTCCATTCGTCTGTTCCGGGTTTGTCGCCCGCGCAGACGGGCTCGTTGTTGAAGTCCTCCCAGTGGAAGAAGAAGTTCGGGTTGAACGCGCCCGTGCCGGGGTTGGCGAAATAGCGCGCCTCGTCGGGGGTCATCCCCACGAAGATCTGCGTCAGGCGGAAGAGCCCGGTGAACACGCCCTCGTGGGCATACTTCTCGATCTGACCGGTGGCCTGGCTGACGGGGATGCCGCTGCGCTTGAGTTCGATATGGATGACCGGCATGCCGTTGATGAGCAGGCACAAGTCTCCGCGACGGTCGTTCAAGATCTTGCTCTTCGCAGGATAGACAGGCTGCTGAGCGATCTGGTAGCGGCTCTGGCCGGCTGCAATCTCCTGACGATCATAGATTTTCAGGCTCACCTCCTTGCCCAGATGAAGCGCATCGTCGGGGTTGTCGCGCGTGATGGCGACAGTCTTTCCGTTGATGAACCCGTTGAGCGCGAGCGGGGTCTTGAGCGTTTCGATTTGTTCGATGACCTGCGCCATCTCGCCCTGGGTGAGAGGGCAGCCGTTCAGGCGGTCTATGTCGGCGTTGTTCTGGAATAGAATCTTCGCCCAGTTGTTGATGAGGTCCTGCTCGGTGGGATAGCGAAGCACGCCCCCCGCGTCGTCCCAGCCGTGCTGCTTCAGCACGGTGATGACCGCTTCCTCGAACGCGGCCTCTTTATCGAAAACCATGGCGAAACCTATCTACGAACTGCAAAAAGTTATGCACTTAACTATTGGCAATCATTATAAGACATAGATACATCTACCTGGGAACAGCGTAAGTTGGGCAACTGTGGGACAACCTATGGCGGTCTGAGCGGTAAAACCAAGGAAGATTTCGGTCATGGCAACGCTAGGTTCGTTCCGTATACCAATGTCTTCGACAATCCCCTGACGGACACAAAGCGGCTCGAGACAGTCGAAATAGATTCAAGCCAAAACAAAGTTGCGTACGGTGACACGTTCTTCACTGTGTCTTCCGAAACGCCAGATGAAGTTGGCATGTCCTCAGTTTGGCTCTCTGACCAGGATGATGTTTACCTCAACAGCTTCTGTTTTGGATACAGACAAGATTCAACGTTTGACCCGCATTACCTAGCCTACATGCTCAGGTCAAGTTCGATTCGTTCCGATCTCACTCTGCTGGCTCAGGGAATCTCTAGATTCAACATCTCCAAGAACAAGGTGATGGAGTTGAGTGTTCCCGTTCCGTCTGCGGCAGAGCAGAAGCAAATTGGTCAATACTTCGCCCGCCTCGACAGCCTCATCACCCTTCATCAGCGTATGGGTCCCATCTTCTGCTTTTGCGCACATGGATCAAGAACCAATTTCGCGTCCACTCTTCAAGGATAGCTTCGGATATTACGCTACCCGCGCCCCATCCCGAAGATGCTCATGTCGCCATCGGCGCCAGCTTCAGGCGTCTTCGGCACAGCCGAGGGCGCCTTCGTTTGCGGTTCCTCTTCCGCTGGTGCGTCTATCGGCTCGCTGAGCGCCAGGAAGAGCCTCATCACAAGTTCGAGCCTCTGCTGCAGAGAATCGCTCAACTCGCCGTAGGAGGCCGCCAGTTTCACCTCTTTGGCCAACTCCACCATCGAGTCTTTCAGCGCCTTCTGCATGCTCACGGAGGGCCTCACTTCAACCTCTGTATCGGTTAGCTTAGCGATGATGTAGTCCTGCCTGAGCATGCCGCTCCAGGCAGCCATCTCGCATATGAGCTTGTGCTCTTCGGGCGTGCAGCGAAACGCCATCGTCTTGCTGCGCTTGCGGGCGCTGTTCTCGCACGGCATCCTTCTTACCCCCTCGCTCCGTCGAGCGCGGCGGCCATCTCGTCCTGCTTCGTGGGGAACAGGTGCGCGTAGCGGTAGGTGATGTCCACCGCCTCGTGGCCCATGCGCTCGGCGATGGCCAGCGCGGAGAAGCCCATCTCGATCAGCAGGCTCACATGGCTGTGGCGTATGTCGTGTACGCGGATGCGCTTCACTCCAGACGCCTTGCACCCGCGCTCCATCTCGTGGGCCAGGAAGTGCTTGGTCACGGCGAACAGGCGCTCGTCGGGCGCAACGTCGTCGCGCAGTTCGATGAAGTCCGCCATCTCGTCGCGCAGGAAGGCGGGCATGACGATCGTGCGCACCGACTTGGGCGTCTTGGGGTCGGTCACGGTGTCCACGCCGTGGAGGCTCTGGTACGACTTGTTGATGCGAAGCCGGGAGCTCTCCAGCATGAAGTCGGACGGCGTGAGCGCCAGAAGCTCGCCGCAGCGTATGCCCGTCCAGTAGAGCAGCTCGAAGGCATGGAACGAGAGCGGCTTGTCCATGACGGCCTCGCTGAACCTCAGGTACTCGTCCTTGGTCCAGAACTGCATCTCGCCGCCCTTCTTCGAGCCTATCTTGTCGACCCTGCGCACCGGGTTGTCGGTGAGGCCGTAGTAGCGCTCGGCATGGTTGAAGATGGCGTTTAGCTGGTTGTTCACTGTGCGCAGGTAGGTCGGCGCCCAGGACTTCCCCTCGGCGTCCCGGTGCTCGGTGAGCTCGTTTTGCCACCTGATGACGTCGATCGGCCTCACGTCGCACATGCGCATGTCACCGAAGAACGGCACGAGCTTGTCGTTGATGATGTACTCCTTGGTGATCCACGTGTGCTCGCGTATGCGAGGCTTCACCTCGGAGGCGTACACCTCGACGAACTCGGAGAACGTCATATCCATGGCCCCGCCGTTAAGGCTCTTGAACTGGCCTTCCCACACGGCGGCCTCCACCTCGGAGGAGAAGCCGCGCTTCGTCTTGTGGCGCTTCGAGCCGCGGGCGTCGCGGTAGTAGCACTGCACGTAGAACGTGCCGTTGTTGTCGTCCTTGTACACGGGCATGTCAGTCCACCTCCGGGAAGTACAAGGCGTCGAAGACGTCGCTCCGGACGCGCCCGCGGATCACCACGCGCCCGCGCGCCTCCTGCTCGGCGTTTATCTTCCTGATCACCTCGTAGGCGCTGCCTTTCTTAATCCTCAGCAGCTCCGCGACCTCGTCGGCATCCAGCATGTGCGGCCTCGGCGTCTTCGCCACCTTCTCGTCCATGGTTCCTCCTATCAACAGCGTACGCATACGTACGGTTTACAGATTCAGAGTAAACGTACATATCTGTACTGTCAATAGAATTGCGTACATTTGCGTACGCTGATAAGATGTGTGGGTACGTAATTCCAGGAGGAGGGCGCATGTCCGTAGGCGAGAACATAAGGCGGTACCGCAAGTTGCGCGGCATGACGCAGGCGCAGCTCGCCGAGGCGGTCGGCCTGACCGAAGGGGCCGTGCGCCACTACGAGAGCGGCATCCGCGCCGTGAAGCCCGAACTGCTCGAATCCATCGCCGCAGCGCTCGGCGTGTCCGTCAACGCCCTCAAGGATTACGGCGTCGAGACCGCAGGCGACCTCATGTCGCTGCTCGTGCGGCTGGAGGACTCCTTCGGCATCGTGCCCGCAGCCGACGGCTCGGGGCTCTCCCTGAACCCCAAGGCTCCGCACGCACCCAAAGCCGCGATGGCCATCAAGCTGTGGGCAGAGAAGCGCGCGCAGCTCGAGAACGGCGAGATCGACGACAGCGAGTACGAGGACTGGAAAGCCTCGCTGTAGCGACTCCTAGCTTTTTGCAATCAACGCAACCAAATCAGAACGCCAGACTAGGCGGTGATCGCCGCCCGCTCCTGCGTCTGCTGAGTTTTTACTCCCCATTGCATGTCAAGGCATTTTCGGCGCTCCTGGGGAGTAAATGACGCGGTGGCTTATATGACGGCACGCGGCAGTACGCCGCGGCATTTCCCCTGGTTACTCCCGTTTTCCTTGGGACGGCGAGATTCTTTACTCCCCATTAACCACCTGGGGAAACGCCGTGCGGAGGCTGCCGAAAAGCCTATTGAGTTCGATTTGAGTTTCACGGGCCCTGAAACGGCCTGTTTTCGCCCTCGGGGACAAAAACAGCGCGTCTACTCACTAGGGATAAATCATTACTCCCATTCCTCCGAATACCGCCCCGTGCCTTGCTGTCTCGAAACACGGGGAGTAAATCGCGAAATCGCAGGTGAGAGGGAGTAAAACGGCAAAGAAAAAGCCTCCGTCCCAACGCGGGAACGGAGGCTCGGTTATCGTATTTACTCAACGCCGTCGCTGGCGGCTTTGCCATGACTCTCGTACGAAACGAAACTCAGCGGCACAGTGCGGCACTCAAAATCGCAGGTCAGAACCCTATCGGCCTACTCCCACTCGATGGTCGCGGGCGGCTTGGACGTAATGTCGTAGCAGACGCGGTTGGCGCCGGGAACCTCGGCCACGATGCGGCCGGAGATGCGGGCCAGCACGTCGTAGGGCAGCTTGGCCCAGTCGGCGGTCATGGCATCGCTGGACTCAACGGCGCGCAGGATGATCGGGCGCTGGTAGGTGCGCTCGTCGCCCATAACACCGACGGACTTAATGTCGGGCAGGACCGCAAAGTACTGCCAGCAGCTGTGCTCGGAGTTGCGCTCGCCGGTCTGCTCAAACAGACGCTGGTTGTAGGCGTCGAGCTCCTCGCGCACGATGGCGTCGGCGTTCTTGAGGATTTCGAGCTTCTCCTTGTCGACCGCACCAATGATGCGGATGGCAAGACCCGGGCCCGGGAAAGGCTGGCGGAACACGATGTGGCCCGGCAGGCCCAGCGCCAGACCAAGTGCGCGGACCTCGTCCTTAAAGAAGTGGTCGAGCGGCTCAATAAGGTCGAAGTGCACGCCCTCGGGGAACGGGATCAGGTTGTGATGGCTCTTGATGGTGGCCGTCTTGCCGCCCGTCTTGCGAGCGCCGGACTCGATGATGTCGGGGTAGATGGTGCCCTGAGCCAGATACTTGACCGGTTTGCCATCGGTCTCGAGCTGCTGCGCCACGGCGAAGAACTCTTTCCAGAACTGCGTACCGATGATGCGGCGCTTCTCCTCGGGCTCGGTCACGCCGGCCAGAAGCTCGGCATAACGGTCCTCGGCGTGGACGTGAATAAAGTCGACGTCAAACTGCTTGGTGAAGACCTCCTCCACCTGCTCGGGCTCGCCCTTGCGAAGCAGACCGTGGTTGATGAACACGCAGGTCATCTGCTTGCCCACGGCGCGGGCGCCCAGCGCAGCCACGACGGAGGAGTCGACGCCGCCGGACAGGGCCAGAATCACGCGGTCGTCACCGACCTTCTCGCGGAACTCGGCCGTCATGGTCTCAACCAGGTTGTCCATGCTCCAGTTGGGCTCCAGGCCGCAAATCTCAAACAGGAAGTTGCTCAGCAGCTGCTGACCGTACTCGGAGTGCTTGACCTCGGGGTGGAACTGCGTGGTGAAGATCTTGCGCTCGACGCACTCCATGGCAGCAACCGGGCACACGTCGGTGCTGGCGGTAACGGTAAAGCCCTCGGGCACCTCGGAAACGGCGTCGCGATGGCTCATCCACACGGTCTGCTCTATGGGCGTGGAGTTAAAGAGCTTGGCGCCTGCCGTGCGCGTGATGGTGGCGCGGCCGTACTCGCCCACCTCGGAGTGGCCGACCTTGCCGCCGAGCGTCACGGCCGTGATCTGATGGCCGTAGCAAAAGCCCAGGACGGGAAGGCCCAGGTCAAAGATGGCAGGATCGATGGACGGAGCGTCCTCGGCGTACACGGAGGCCGGGCCGCCGGAAAGGATGAGCGCAGAGGCGTTCATCTCGCGAATCTCGTCGGCCGAGATGTCGCAGGGGACGATCTCGGAATACACGTTGAGGTCGCGGACGCGACGGGCAATGAGCTGACCGTACTGCGCACCAAAGTCGAGTACGAGGACCTTTGCGGAAGCCTTTTGATCCATGGTTCCCCCTCTTGTTGGCGGGGAGCCGGTGCCCACCCGCGTGAATGAACGAAAATAACCTCCATAGTGTACACGTTATATGGGGTTTCTTGCCCCTCGCAGCCATCAGCGCACGGCAAACGCACGACCTGGGCCCCTATTTGACGGCAATTGAAGTGTTACCAAACGTTACGGATGATGTAATACGTTTGAACATTGGACGCCCTGTGCCACAATACTGCCGAACGACTCCGCCTCTGGGGCGGCAAACACGATAGGAATACCAGCATGAAGCGCATCCTTCTCATCGCCACGGGCGGCACCATCGCATCGACCGAGGACGGCAACGGCCTCTCTCCCGCCCTGACCGGTGAGGAGCTCGCCCAGAGCGTCCCCGAGATCTCGGGCCTCTGCAAGCTTGACGTGGTGCAGCCCATGAACATCGACAGCACCAATATGCGCCCCAGTGACTGGATGCGTATCCGCGACGTCGTCGTCAAGGGTTATGCCGACCACGACGGCTTCGTGATTCTGCACGGCACCGACACCATGAGCTACACCGCGGCGGCGCTTTCCTACCTGATCCAGGACAGCCCCAAGCCCATCGTGCTCACCGGCTCGCAAAAGCCTATGGGCAACCCCTTTACCGACGCCAAGCTCAATCTGTATCAAAGCTTGCTCTATGCGCTCGACGAGAATTCGCACGACGTCTCGATCGTGTTTGGCGGCGTAGCCATTGCCGGCACGCGCGCCCGCAAACAGCGCACCATGAGCTTTAACGCGTTCATTAGCGTCAACTATCCGCCCATCGCCTATATCCGCAACGACCGTATTGTGCGCAACGGGCTCCACGGCACGCATCAGGGCGAAAACCCAGTTCGTTTCTACGACAGCATCGACCCACGCGTGTTTGTCCTTAAGCTCACGCCCGGCGTGAACCCGGGCATCCTCGACGCCCTTGCCGATAGCTACGACGCCGTGATTCTGGAGACCTTTGGCATTGGCGGTATCCCCGAGTTTGGTGAGTCGGGCGAGTCATTCCAGGAGGCGATTTTTCGCTGGGTTGATTCGGGCCGTACTGTCGTTATGACCACGCAGGTCCCCGAGGAGGGCCTTGACCTGGGTGTTTATGAGGTCGGCCGAGCTTACGCCGATCATCCGGGTATTTTGCGCGGCGACGACATGACCACCGAGACGCTCGTGGCCAAAACCATGTGGGCGCTCGGTCAGTCACGTGATGCGGCAGAGATTCAGCGCCTGTTCTACAGCCAAGTCAACCACGACCGTATCCCGATGGTGTAACCACCGGTCAATAGGCATCTTCTATTCGATGCCCTCGAGAAGCTCTGACACCGTCATGCCGAGTGCGGGTGCGATCTTAAATAGAACCTTGAGCGTGAAATTTGCCGTCCCGCCTTCGATTCGGTCGAGGTAGGGTCGGCTGATTCCTGTCGCCACACAAAAATCAACCTTGGAGATGCCAAGGTCTCTGCGTGTCTCTTCGACCCGCCTGCCAAGAATCTGTTCCGCGCGTTCGTCCATGCAGACGAGTTTGAAATGGAGCCGAACATAAACGTAAACTATAGTTTACGTTTTGCCGAATACACAGGAGTTTTCTATGTCGGGTTCTTCGGTCCGCATGCACCGAACTACGCTTCGCACAAACAGCGCGCCGCCCAAGCTCGTCGTCGTTGAAGCTGCATGCCTTTCGCCCGATGAGCGCACGGCATTTGCATTGCTATCAAGTCGCGTCGCCGCTGTTCTGGTCCCTTGCCCGGCGCAAGGCGAACTTGCCATCCAATGCCAGACGCACAGTTGCTCGCTCAATCAAGCTGCCGTAATTGCAACCAGCCAACGCGGCCTGCCCCTTCTCTTGGAAGCCGGTATCGCGCTCGCCCTTCGCGGTGCCGGATACGAAAACGAGGCCGCCGCCGACATGGTCTTTAAACCACGATCGAGCGGCGGCCTCGCAGCAGCCATCGAATTTGCTTGTAGGCTCGTCGCCTAAAGGTGCAACCTAAAAGCCGAAGCCAAAGCCCGTTCCGGTAATCGCCGAGTACATAAAGTAAACGTTGATCACGTTGAGGAACACACCCGTGATACAACCGTTGCGCAGGTAGCGCTCGCACACGATACGCGCCATGGCGACGGAGTCATCATTGTTTTTAGCCTGGCGTCCCGCCGTAAAGTACGTCGCCACGCTCAACAGCAGGTTGAGCACCGGAAGTGCCAGCAGCTCGTAGCTCTTGCCCCAGCGCGTCACCTCGCCGGCGGCATTAAACTTCGTTGCCACCTCGGGACCAATGTTGGGGATCACAAACGCTGCGACCACCAGCGGAAGCACCGCAAGCACCAGCAGCGCGATGCCCATGTAGCCAGCTTTTTTGCCATATTTGAACATGCGCGTCGTCCTTACACGTTAAAGCGGAAGTGTACGACGTCGCCATCGGCCATGACATACTCTTTGCCCTCGATGCGCAGCTTGCCGGCGGCCTTGGCGCCCTGCTCGCCGCCGAGCTCGATGTAGTCGTCATAGCCAATGACCTCGGCCTTAATAAAGCCGCGCTCAAAGTCGGTGTGGATGACGCCGGCAGCCTGCGGGGCGGTTGCGCCCCGACGAACCGTCCAGGCCTTGACCTCCATCTCGCCGGCCGTAAAGAACGACTGCAGACCGAGCAGCTTATAGGCCGCCTGCGCGAGCACGTCCAGACCGGGCTGCTCCAGGCCCAAGCTCTCCAGGTAGTCGGCCGCATCCTCGGGATCGAGCTCGGAAAGCTCGGCCTCGATCTTGGCGCAGATGGGCAACGGCTTGACGCCATCGATGGGCGCCAGGTCCTCGTTGAGCATATCCTCGTCTACGTTGGCCACATACAGGATGGGCTTCATGGTGAGCAGGAACAGGCCCTTGGCAGCGGCGCGCTCCTCGTCGGTCATCTCCATGGACGCGGCGCGCTTACCCTCGTTGAGCCAGGCAAGCAGGCGCTTGGCGACCTCAAACTTGGGCATGAGCTCCTTGTCGCGCTTGGCCTCCTTCTCGAGCTTGGGCAGCTGCTTCTCAAGCGTGCCCATGTCGGCCAAGATGAGCTCGGTCATGATGGTGTCGGCATCGCCGGCGGGATCGACGAACTCGCCCGTGCGGCCCACCTCACGCATGACGTTGGGGTCCTTAAAGTAGCGCACGACCTCGCAGATGGCATCGGTCTCGCGGATGTTTGCCAGGAACTGGTTGCCCAGACCCTCGCCCTCGTTAGCGCCCTTCACCAGACCTGCGATGTCGACGAACTCGACCGTCGCCGGCACAATGCGACCCGGGTTGACGATGTCGGCGAGCTTTTGCAGGCGGCTATCGGGCACGTCGACGATACCCACGTTGGGGTCGATCGTGGCAAACGGGTAGTTGGCGGCAAGGCCGGTCTTTTTGGTAAGCGCGGTGAACAGCGTCGACTTGCCCACGTTGGGCAGGCCCACGATACCGATGGAAAGGGACACGACAGCTCCTTTTGATACAGGTACTTCAAACTGCATAAGTATAGCGCCGCCGCAGCATCCGGGCGAACCCGGACACCACGGCGGCGCAAATGAAGCAGAGATTAGGGTCGCTAGCTAGTCCGCGAGCTTCTCCACTTGGTCGAGCATCTTGTCGAGCTTGGCCTTTGCCTCTGCCTTGACCTTCTGGGCCTCTTCGTGGGCCTTTGCCTTCTGGGCGGCCTTTTCCTCTGCCTCGGGATCGACGACGACCAGATTGGACGCGTCGTGCTCAACTAACTTGAGCGCATGCTCGGGGCACACCTTGACGCAGGCACCGCAGCCCAAACAATACGTGGACTCCAACGCAAAGCGGCCGCTTCCCACCAAATCGCAGGCGAACGTGGGACATACATTGACGCACTCGCCGCACGACGTGCACTTGTCAAAATCGCACTCCGGCGTGCTCACCTGCATGTTCTGGGCAAGCTCGGGATGGTTCTGCAGTGTTGAGAGCACCAGCTGGCGACCGTGCGTGAGCGTACGGCGACGCTTGGTCGTCGTGGTGCCGCACATGGTGTTGAGCGTACGCTCGAGCTGGGTAATCTGGTGGCGGTGGGCTTTGAGCTTCTGCGTCACCGAGGCCAGCGCCGCCGTTGCCGGGTTGAGCTTGGTCACGGTCAGACCCGTGGTGCGGGCGATCTTTTCCATGTACTCCTTGCGCTCGTACTCGCGGCGCTTATGGCACTTGAGGCTCTTGGGATCGACCTCCAGACCCATGCCTGTGCCCGCCCACTCCTCGGCGGTGGCAATGGCCTCGCCCAGGATGTCCTCGCCACCGGTGTTACGGCACTTATCGCACACGCCCAGCGGCAGGTACACGCTCACGTTGGGATAATCGGCCAGCACCGAGAACCAGGTCTCGGCCGTAATATCGCCCACACAGGCGACAACAACCTCGTTCTCGCGCGGCATGCGCTTAAGGGCACGCGTGCAGGTAACGTAGGCGGTCTCGTGGCTCGTAGCCGCCGAGACAATGTCGTCGTAGACGTTTTTGGGTGCAAGGCGCGGAGAGATGATCGCCTCCGTCGGGCAAGCAGCGGCGCACAGGCCGCACTTACGGCAGCTGTCGAGAATCTCGATAGCATCTTCCTCGATCTCAATGGCATTCACCGGGCACACGTCCATGCACGCGGTGCAGCCGCTCTTTTCGTTTTTGCAGGCCAGGCACGGAATGGTGTTGCCGCGCGGACGCTCCTTATAGTCGGCAGGATTCCACTGCGGCGCCGACGGATCGAGTGCATCGGTCACACCGCCAAGCGGGTTTTTAAGAAAGTCGAAACCCTTGCTGATCTCGATAATGTCATCAAACAGATCGTGTTCCTGCGCCATGCGCGGCCCCTCCCTGAGCAGTGCAAACAAGCAAGAGATAATGATACGCTATCGGCCCACGCCTCGGGCAAATTACACGCGGAGCATCTTTGCGGCAAATAGCCCATGGCCTATCGCCGCCTCGATCGCACAAGGTCAATCAAGCGCCAGACTATGCCTCGCACATGAGCTGCACGAGCTTTTGTTTGGTCACCTTGGCCTGCTCGTTGGCCATGTTACGCTCGTTTCTAAAGACCGCATTTGCAACATCCCGCAAATCGGTATCGGAAATCTCGCCAAGGCCCAGCTCCGCGAGCGTCGTCGGCAGACCAACGCGCTGGCAAAACTCGAGCACCTGATCAAGCTCGGGCGCGCGCTCCAGGCGCAGCTGCACCACCAGCCCAAATGCCACGGCCTCGCCATGCATGGCCTTGCACTCGGGCAGAATCGTCAGACCGTTGGCGATGGCGTGCGCCAACGCCAAGCCACCGCTCTCAAAACCGACGCCCGAGAGCAGAATATTGCACTCGATCAGGCGCTCAACCGCCGGTGATGTACGACCCTTCTTGAGGTCGCGCTTAGCAGCCACACCGCACTCGATGAGCGTGTCGTAGCAGGCGCGAGCCGCAACCAGAGCCAAGTGCCCCGGCGCGCCGCCGTGTTCGTTGGTGCCGTGCGCCGCGGCACACGAACGCGCCTCGAAATACGTTGCCAGCGCATCGCCCATACCAGCAACCGTCATACGCAGTGGGGCAGCCGCGACCACGTTAGTATCGACCACGACCAGGTCTGGATTCTTCTCGAGCATCAGGTAGCGGTCGAACGACCCATCCTCGTGATACAGCACCGAAATCGCGCTGCACGGACCATCCATCGAGGCCGCCGTGGGGCATACGCACAACGGCAGCTCGGCATAAAACGCAACGACCTTTGCGATATCGAGCATCTTGCCACCGCCAATACCCACCACCATGTCGCAATACTCAGCCTAGGCTTCCTTAGCCATTTTTACAACGGCCTCTTCCGTACACGGACCGTCATAAATCTTAAAGAACGGCTCGCTTAGATTTTCATCCAGAAATCCATCGACGATCTGCCTGCACAGCCGATCCTCGGTGCCCTGGTCAAACAAGACATAGGCAGCGCAGCCCAACCATGACAAATACCTGCCCTGACGCGAAAGTTCGCCCGGCCCCTGAACATACCGGCCGGGACCGTCATAAACCATGGGAAGCGCCATACGAGAATCCGCCCTTCATCAAACAACGATTGGTGCAAACTAACCTGCCCCCTTTGCACCATAGCAAAAAGGGGCAAAGCCATCTGCTGGCTTTGCCCCTTCCTTAGCTTGATTTACTCATCCATGAGATAGTAGTGGCCCAGCGCGTCGGCACCCAGGATGGCGTTTGCGACCATCTCGGGCGTCACCTCAAACGGCATATTGCACATAGTGTCATCGGGCGCGCAGGCGGCCTCGGCAACGACCATGGCCTGCTCGCGCGTAAGCTCGGCAACGCCAAGTTCCTTCATCGTGACCGGCAGGCCCAGCTCAATGCAGAAGCCCAAGACTTCCTCAAGCTTCTCGGTCGGGGCATCCTCGAGTACCAGCTGGACGATGGTGCCAAAGGCGACCTTCTCGCCGTGATACATGCTGTGGCACTCGGGCAGCATCGTCAGGCCATTGTGGATGGCATGAGCAGCAGCAAGGCCCGAGCTCTCAAAGCCAATGCCCGAAAGCAGCGTGTTGGCCTCAATGATGTGCTCGACGGCAGGCGTGAGCGCACCCTTCTCCAGCGCAACCTTGGCCTTGACGCCATCGGCCATAAGCGTCTCGTAGCAGAGCTTGGCGAGCGCCAGACCGGCCATTCCGCCCTTACCGCCGGCGCAAGTGCCACCGTCGGCATCATGCGTAGCCTGGGCCTCAAAGTAGGTTGCGAGTGCATCGCCCATACCGGAAACCGTCAGGCGCACCGGGCTCGCCGCGATAACCGTCGTATCCATCAGGACAATGTTGGGGTTTGCCTTAAGGAATAGGTACTTATCGAACTGGCCGTCGTCGGTGTAGAGCACCGAAAGTGCCGAGCACGGCGCATCGGTCGAGGCGATGGTGGGGCAAATGATAACCGGGGACTCCAGGTAGTAGGCAACGGCCTTGGCAGTGTCGAGGATCTTGCCGCCACCGACGCCGACGATGATGTCGCAACCGTTGTCGCGAGCGAGCGCAACCAGGCGATCGACCTCGCCCTTGGAGCACTCGCCGTTAAAGTCCTCAAACAGCAGCTCGGCCTTAGCCTCGGCAAAGCCGCCCTCGATCTTGGCACCGACGCGCTTCTTGCCCGAAGGCGTCACGATGACGAGGGCCTTAGCGCCGAGCGGCTCGACATAGGAGCCGAGCTTGGCGAGCTCGTCCGGACCCTGGATGTACTTGCTGGGGCTATTGAAAATTGCAGCCATAACTATCCCATTCTCTAAAAGAAAAAAGAAAGGGGCTCCGTACAGATACGTGCGGAGCCCCTCGTTACGATAACAAGAGTCGATTAGAAATCGATGTCGGTGTCGTAGTAGCAGGCCTTGAGGATCTTCTCGAAGTCGGCAGCCTTGGTCTCACGCGGGTTCTCGGGCGTGCAGGCGTCCTGCTCAGCGTTCGCGGCGATCTCGGGCAGCTTGGCGAGGAACTCCTCCTCGGAAACCATCTGCGGGTTCTCGGCGTCGACCTTCACGCCACCATTCGCGTAATCCTTGATGGACTGCGGAATGTTGAGCTGGTCGTTGAGGTCGCGGATCTTCTGGACGAGCGCAGCGATGAGCTCCTCGTTGGTCTCGCCGGGAAGGTGCAGGATCTCCTTGGCCACGTAAGCGTAACGCTCGGCAGCACGGGGATCCTTGGAGTTCCACTGGATGACCTTGCCCAGGTACATGGCGTTAGCAGCACCGTGGATGATGTGGCCGTTCTCAAAGGCCGCACCGGTCTTGTGAGCCATGGAGTGAACGATGCCCAGCAGGCCCGAGGAGAAGGCGATACCGGCGATGCACTGAGCCTCGTGCATGTGCTGACGGGCCTCATGGTCGCCAGCATAGGACTTGGGCAGCCACTCGACGATCTCGCGGATGCCGTGCAGAGCGTTGGCGTCGGTGAACATGGAAGCACAAGTGGAAACGTAAGCCTCCATGCAGTGGGTCAGAGCATCCATGCCGGTGTGTGCGCACAGCTTGGCGGGCATGGTGTAGGTGAGCTCGGGGTCGACGATGGCGACATCAGGGGTGATGTTGAAGTCGGCCAGCGGGTACTTGATGCCCTTGGCGTAGTCGGTAATGACGGAGAACGCGGTGACCTCGGTAGCGGTGCCGGAGGTAGAGGAGATGGCGCAGAAATGAGCCTTCTGACGCAGCTCGGGGAAGCTGAACGGCTGGATGATGTTGTCGAAGGACTCCTCGGGATACTCGTAGAAGACCCACATGGCCTTAGCGGCATCGATGGGCGAGCCGCCACCGATGGCGATAATCCAGTCGGGCTCGAACTCGCGCATGGCCTCGGCGCCCTTCATGACCGTCTCGATGGACGGGTCGGACTCGACGCCCTCGAACAGCTTGACCTCGAAGCCGCCTTCCTTAAGGTCGTTCTCGACGTCCTGCAGGAACCCGCCGCGGCGCATAGAGCTGCCGCCAGAAACGATGATGGCCTTCTTGCCCTTGAGGTTCTTCACCTCGTGGCGAGCGCCCTCACCAAAGTACAGATCGCGAGGATTGGTAAAACGTCCCATACTGTGCCTCCTAAACAAGCCCCTCTTAGACTTGCGTATATAACGGAGCACCCAATTGGCTCCGTTAGGACCGGTTTGCGCGTTGCCGGCGATGACAATGCGCGATGTCTAAACGTCTCAACGCTCAGACAAACACTATTTTACCGTTCTGGTTGGTCAGTTATTCACCTAAAGCCGCCAATGATGAAACGTTTTTTCTATCCCTGAAGACCCTTGTGCGGCATCCATACTCCCAAGCTGGGCAAACGTTTTATCAAGGTTGACTACATATCCCGGGCAGGACTGTGCCCCTCCAAAATATGCACCGTTCGCCGCCAAAAATCGACCGTTTGCGGCACCGTGATACCACTCGGCCGTCCATGGTGCCGACATTTGTGCGACATCCGACTTCGTGGTGCAAAGGTGCAAGTCCAAGTGCGGCACCCCCGGTGTGCCACATGCGGGTAAACTAGAACCTTATATAGAAACATCTGAACCCTAACCGCAGCAAAGGAGGCCCCATGGCATTCGATCCCATTCAAGAGGATTGCCATCGCCTCGTTCTTGAGGCCTTGCGCCGCGACAATATCCCGCTCACCGACGGTGCCGCCGTAGAGCGTCTGATGGAGCAATTCACCCGCAACCCCGCACCGCTCATCGTGCACGACCGCGACCGCGCCGGGCATCTGATTGCCAAGGTGGTCGAGGCCGTTGACTACCGCATTCCCTTTATCCCTGACGATACCCAGGCAGAGCAAGAAGAGGCCGCTGCCGAGAACATGCTTCGCGAGGCAGCCGCGCTCGACCCCACCAACTGGGACGCCCAGCGCATGCTGACCGCCCTCACCGCCAACTCCAACGAGGAGTACGTACAGTATCTGGTGTCCAAGTGTGACGAAGTGGAGCACGATCTGGCGCTCAAGATCGCCTCGGCGCAGGACCCCTACGAGCGCGAGGCCGCAGGCGACCTTACGCGCCGCCCCTATCTGCGCTGGCTTGCCTCCCTTGCGTCACGCGCCCTCATTAGCGGCCGCTATCGCATGTCGCTCGAAGCCGCAAACCGCAGCCTCGACTTTGCCCCCAACGATCCGGCCGGCGTCCGCCACACCGCGATGCTCGCCATGGCAAAGCTCGAATACCCCGCCGAGGAGCTCAAGCGCTTTCGCTCCGCTCACTCCGTGCCGTACCTCGCGAATACCCCGCTGCGCCGCCGCCCCAAAGATGCGGAGCGTGACTTGGACCCGTGGACGCTCATCGCGCTGATAAGCGCTGCCTGGCGCGAGCTGGACTACGAGGGTGCCGAACACTACCTGCGTATCCTTGTGCGTTCGTGCCCGCACGCAGCCGAGGCGCTCTACTTCCAAACCGAGTTTCCCGATGGCGTCTATGCCCGCGTCAATGTGAGTGTGGGCTCCACCGACGAACTTGTCCTTGCGCTGTCCGAGGCGACGCCGGTACTGCAGGAGGGCCTGGGCGCCCCCGACAACGCCAGTTTTGCCGCCTGGGTCGCCACCAACGATATCGTGCGTTCCCAAATCGATGAGCGCATACTGCGGGCGGCCGAGCAGGGTTTGCCGTTTAAGGGAGGAGACCTCTAATGGATCCGAGCGTCTACATCCCCGCCTACCTGGAGCGCACCTATCTGGCGTCGCACCCCGAGCTCACCGATGCAGCACGCGAGCTTGTCCATAACGACATTAGCGCGAATCCCCAAAAGTATGCGCAGTCCGAGCATGCCCAGGCGCTGCTGTCCTACGCCGGTGTTCATCGCCACCTGCTCGACGAGCTCCATCGCATCGAGGACATGGGCAGCGACGAGGAGTTCGAGCAGACGCGCAATCGTCTGTTCGACGACATGCGCGATGAGCTGCTCAAGATTGTCCGCGTCGATGCGTATGTCCTCGATGCCCAGCTGCTCGCCATCATCCTGGCCGACACGCCCGTTGACGCCTGCCTGGGCGACCTGATGAAGCTCGAGGCGACCACGGCCGATTACCTGCAGCAAAGTGTGCCCGGGTTCGACATGGAAGCCCCGCACTACTGGGCCAATAATGTTTTGGCCGATGGTGTCACCGCAGCAGACCTTACCGTGAGCGAGCCGGCTCTTATCGGGTGGCTTCATACGCTCGAGGCCATCTCGCAGCTGTGCATGGCGAGCGCCCGCTACCGTGCTGCCGCCAACTACGCCCGCCGCGTCCTTAAGGCGGAAGGCTACCCCACCCGAGCCGCAGGCACCGTGTTGCTCGCCCTCGCTCGCCTGGAAGACCAGGACGGCTTTTTTGCCCTGGCCCACCAGCTCGAGGAAGAGATCGGGGCTGACGCGCTCGAGAACTCTCCTTGGTATCTGCTCGCCCGCACGATTCTGCTGTTCAAAACAAACAAGATGCGCCCGGCGACACGCGCGCTACGTGAGTTTGCCAACCGTTGCGAGGGCGGTGCGTTCTTCTTACTGAACCCCATGTACCAGACACCGTACCTTCCCTGCCGGCCCGAGCCACACGATCCCTGGGATCTTTCGCACCAGGCCGTTTGGGAAGCGGACGGTATTATCTCGGACACTCCCGACTTTGCCCCTTGGGCCAATGCCTGCGAAGACGTGTCGCAGCTTGCCCAGGAATTTGCGCGCCGCTACGGTTTTTAGTGACGCACTCGACCCGACCATGTCGTTTACGTTAGGAACGGTTTCATGAACCTCCGCTCATCTCTTGCCTGCACCTCGAGCGATATCGCTCGCTGGGGGCTGCGCTCCGTCCTTAAGCGCCAGGGTGGCGTGCTTCCCGGCCGCATCGCCATGAAGATCGACCCCGAGTTGCTGAGCGACCTCGCTGCCCTTGTCGACCGCAGCGTGGTGATCACCGGCACCAACGGCAAGACCACCACCTCCAACCTCATCGCCGACGCCGTTGCCGCCAGCGGCGCCACCGTGGTATGCAACCGCGCCGGCAACAACATGGAGCCGGGCGTGGTGGGCGCACTGCTCGAGGCGCGCAGCGGCCTCAAGCGAGCCGGTGGCAAGCGCGTGGGCGTTTTTGAATGCGATGAGCTCTACACCGTGCGCGTCCTGCCCAAGCTCAAGCCGACGTACTTCGTGCTGCTCAACCTGTTCCGCGACCAGCTGGACCGCTACGGCGAGATTGACCACACCCAGGACGTCATCGCCCACGCGCTGGAGCTTTCGCCGGCAACGACGCTCATCTACAACGCCGACGACCCGCTGTGTGCCGCAATCGCCGCGCGCGTTCCCAACGCGAGCATCGCCTTTGGCATCGACGGCGCCACCAACACCGAGTCCGACCGTATTAGCGACTCACGTTTTTGCTCACAGTGCAACGCGCCGCTGGAGTATGACTACGTGCAATACGGCCAGCTCGGCGCCTACCATTGCCCCTCGTGCGGCTGGGCCCGCCCTGCGCTTGTCCGTCGCGTGACGGGCGTGGAGCTCGGCTGCGACGGCTATGGTTTTGACCTGGTGTTTGGATCTGATTCCAGCGCGCCAGCCGCACACATCGCCACGCGCTACAACGGCCTGTACATGGTCTACAACGTTGCCGCCGCATTCTTTGCCGCACATGAGTTAGGCGTGGATACGGCGCACCTGCAGCCCACGCTCGATGCCTATGTGCCCGCCGGTGGTCGTATGGGGCGCTGGGATATCGCCGGCCGCACTGTCGAGGCCAACCTGGCTAAGAATCCCGTGGGCTTCGATCGCCAGATTCAGTCCATTAAGACGGCGGGCGGCAGACTCTGCGCTTTCTTCCTCAACGACAACGATGCCGACGGCCACGATGTATCGTGGATCTACGACGTCGACTTTGAGCGCATCGCCGATACCCCAGGGCTTGTCGCCTTTGCCGGAGGCACGCGTGCGCACGACATGCAGGTGCGTCTCAAGTACGCCGGCATCGATGCCGCGATTATCTCGGACGTCGCGCAGGCAATTGGCGCCGTGGCAGACGAGGCCGCCGATGACACCTTCTACGCCGTCGCCAACTACACGGCCTTCCCGCCGCTGGTCAAGGAGCTCGACGGGCTGAAAGGCGCCACCGCCGACGCTGTTGCCGGGCGCGCCGTAGCCCGTGCCGACGGCAGCGCTCTTCCTGTCGGCATCGCGCCAGTCGAGCTTTCGCGCCCGCTGCGCATCGTCTACCTGTACCCCGATGCCCTCAACCTCTACGGCGACGGCGGCAACGTTATCGCCCTCGAGCGTCGCTGCGCCTGGCGCGGCATCCCCGTTCGCGTGG
The DNA here is from genome assembly GCF_010509075.1 of Collinsella aerofaciens ATCC 25986. Lineage (NCBI taxonomy): Bacteria > Bacillati > Actinomycetota > Coriobacteriia > Coriobacteriales > Coriobacteriaceae > Collinsella > Collinsella aerofaciens. Next base: position 2,228,659 of record NZ_CP048433.1, on the reverse strand, counting down.
ACGAGGTCCGCATGGGCGAGTCGCTCGATCTCACCGACACCGACATCGTCATGATGGGTGGCGGCTCCGACCGCGACCAGCTGGCGGTTGCACATGAACTGCTCGCTCAAAAAGACAAGGTCGCATCCTATGTTGAGGACGGCGGTTCGCTGCTTGCCATCTGTGGCAGTTATCAGCTGCTCGGCCGTTCGTACTATATGGGTGAGGATCGCATTGAGGGTCTGGGCGTCATTGCCGCCGAAACCGTACGCGGCTCCGATCGCCTGATCGGCAACGTAGCCGTCAAAACCGATCTGGCACCTGAGCCCTTTGTGGGATTCGAGAACCATGGAGGTCGCACGCTTTTGGACGCCGAGGCCACGCCGCTCGGAACGTCCGTCATCACGGGCACCGGCAACAACGGCGACGATGGCTTTGAGGGCCTGATCTACAAGGGCGTCATCGGCACGTACCTACACGGACCGGCACTGCCCAAGAACCCCGAGCTCGCCGACTGGCTGATCGCGCACGCCCTCGAGCGCCGCGGCGATGCGCAGGCCACAGCCCTGCTGCCGCTCACGCCCCTCGACGACACCTACGAGCACGCCGCCCACGACGCCGCCATGAAGCTCCTCCCCTAACGCCCCAACCACCACAAAGGGGACAGGCACCTTTGTGGTGGTTTTTCAGTTTGCCAACGATATGTGAACAGTTAAAAAAGTCTGCTATACTCTTTCCCGCTGTCCCCATCGTCTAGCGGCCAAGGACGCCACCCTTTCAAGGTGGATATCGCGGGTTCGAATCCCGCTGGGGGCACCATTTGAATTGAAGAGCCCGTTACCCTCGCGGTAGCGGGCTTTTTGCTACCGAAATGCCGGGATTCGAACCCGACAGGGTGCGGAGCTGAGGAAACGCGAAGCGTTTTCCAGCGCAGCACGCAAGGAGCGAAGCGACGCAGCGGAAGCGGGCGGCGCCAGCCGCACGCGGACATCCCGCTGGGGGCACCACAGAATCTGAGGAGCCCGTTACCAATTCGGTGGCGGGCTTTTTGCTACCCATGCGCCGGGATTCGAACCCGACAGGGTGCGGAGCTGAGGAAACGCGAAGCGTTTTCCAGCGCAGCACGCAAGGAGCGAAGCGACGCAGCGAAAGCGGGCGGCGCCAGCCGCACGCGGACATCCCGCTGGGGGCACCACAGAATCTGAGAAGCCCGTTACCCTCGCGGTGGCGGGCGTTTCGGCGGCAAAACGGACCTCAAAGCGTCCTTCGCAAACAAAAAGCCGGGGCCCGCCTGATGCGGACCCCGGCTCAATACCGTGACGATATGTCAGTTACGCTCTACACGTAGAACAGGATGTCGTCGTAAGTCGGGACCGGCCAGTAGTCGGCTGCCACGATCTCTTCCATGGCGTCCACGGCGGCGCGCAGCGTATCCATAGCGGGAACGACCTCGTGCGCGTACACGTTGGCCTGCTCCTGGCCATCGAGGGCCTCAGCCTTCTGATGCACGGCGTCAAGCGCCTTGATGGAGTCGTTGATGGTGGTGATGCCGTTGCAGAGCTTGTTGAGCGTGTTCTGCTCGCACTGCATGGCGGCCTCGGCGCCGGCGGCACGAATAGTCTCAAGGCCCTTAGCGACCTTGGTGGCATAGGCGGTAATGACCGGGCGATAGGTACGACGCGCCTCGCGAACCATCGTGGTAGCCTCGATGTTCATGAGCTTGTTGTACTTCTCGAGCTTGCAGTCGTAGCGGCACTGAGCCTCGGCCTTGGTCAGGACGCCCGTCTCCTCAAAGAGCGCGATGGCCTTATCGGAAACAAAGGCGGGAAGAGCGTCGGCCGTGGTCTTGTTGTTGGCAAGGCCGCGCTTCTTGGCCTCGATGGGCCACTCGTCGGAGTAACCGTCGCCGGAGAACAGGATGCGCTGGTGATCGGTCAGCACCTTCTTGCAGTATTCGAGCGCGGCGTCCTGGAACTTGTCCTCGGGCGTACCCTCAAGCGCGTCGGCGAAGGACTTGAGCGACTTGGCCACGGCGGCATCGAGCACCAGGTTGGAGTCGGAGACGTTCTGCTCGGAGCCGCAGGCACGGAACTCGAACTTATTGCCGGTGAAGGCAAACGGGGAGGTGCGGTTGCGGTCGGTGTTGTCCTGCATCAGCTTGGGCAGAGTATCGGCGCCCAAGTCGAGCACGCCGCGCGTGGCATGGACGGAAGCCTTGCCATCGATGATCTTCTCGACGACCTCGGTAAGCTGGTCGCCCAGGAAGATGGACATAATCGCCGGAGGAGCCTCGTTGGCGCCCAGACGATGGTCGTTACCGGCCGAGGCAACGGAGGCACGCAGGAGCTCCTGATAGTTATCGACGGCCTCGATCACCGCGGTGAGGAAGACGATGAACTGCAGGTTGTCGAGCGGAGTGTCGCCCGGATCGAGCAGATTCTCGGACTCGGTGCCAAGCGACCAGTTGTTGTGCTTGCCCGAACCATTGATGCCCTCAAAGGGCTTCTCGTGCAGCAGGCAGACCAAGTCGTGGCGGGAGGCGATGAGCTTCATTTTCTCCATCATGACCAGATTCTGGTCGATGGCCTCGTTGACTTCGCCATAGACGGGGGCGAGCTCATGCTGGCAGGGAGCAACCTCGTTGTGCTTGGTCTTTGCCGGAATGCCGAGCGCCCACAGTTCATCGTCCAGATCCTTCATATAGGCCGAGACGGTGGGGCGGATAGCGCCAAAGTAGTGCTCCTCGAGCTCCTGGCCCTTGCATGGAGCAGCACCAAAGAGGGTGCGGCCGGTGATGACCAGGTCCTTGCGCTTGCGGTAAGCGTCCTTCTTGATCAGGAAGTACTCCTGCTCGTCGCCCACGGAAGGAACGACCTTCTTGGGGGTTTTACCGAACAGCGCCAAAACGCGCTTAGACTCACGCGAGAGCGCGGTCATGGAACGCAGCAGCGGGGTCTTCTTGTCCAGGGCCTCGCCCGTGTAGGAGCAGAAAGCCGTGGGGATGCACAGGACATCGTCCTTGATAAAGGCGGGGCTAGTGGGGTCCCAAGCGGTGTAGCCACGGGCCTCGAAGGTAGCACGCAGGCCGCCGTTGGGGAAGCTGGAAGCGTCGGGCTCGCCCTGGATGAGGTTCTTGCCCGTAAACTTGGTAATGGCGGTGCCGTCGTGGTTGGGCTCCAGGAAGCTGTCGTGCTTCTCGGAAGTAATGCCCGAAAGCGGCTGGAACCAGTGCGCGTAGTGCGTCGCGCCCTTGGAGATGGCCCAGACCTTCATGGCATGGGCAACGGCGTTGGCCACATCCAGGTCGAGCGGCTCACCGCCCTCGAGGGTTGCAGCAAGGCGCTTCCAAATGTCCTTGGGGAGGTAGTCCTTCATGACTTCCTCAGAGAACACCATGGTCCCGAAGCGGTCAGTAAGATCGGCCATACGGAACTCCCTTCGTATCGGCACCGCGTGAGAAGCGGTGTTGATTACTAACGAACGAGTCATAGCTTAGACTCGCCGTGTTTCCGCGACATTACCGTTATGTTGCTGTCGCGAAACCAATCAATGAGGTTACCCTATCGAGGCGGCGTTGCCACCCTCAACAGCCAATCAACTGCATAAATTGCAGACCTCTCCCCATGGTTTAAGGGCGGTCAATTTGGGATGGGGCTCTATTAACTGGTATTTTGCATCAGATACCAGTCTTTATAGTCCGTGCCTAGATTAGCCGCTCTGTTATAGAGAAAGCCGATAGCAAGGCATCTTTGATTGGTATCCCCAAATAGCCAGTGAAACTCCACCGTGGCACAGTGGTGCAGTAGAATCCTTACAACACATCGCACTATTACGTATCTAGAGGAGCACGATATGCGCGTCGACGAGGTTTTTAAGCAGGCAGCATCCCAGGGCACCGCGCCCATTTCGTTTGAGATGTTCCCGCCCAAGGGCGAGCTGACCCTCGACACGGCTCGCGAAGTGGCAGGCAATCTGTGCAAGCTTTCGCCGAGCTTTGTCTCGGTCACCTGCTCGGCCGGCGGCTCGGGCAACGGTGCCGCCACCGCCCCCATCGCGCATATGATTACGAGCGAATTCGACACGCCCTCGGTGGCACACCTTACCTGCGTGGGCCGGTCGCACGCCGATATCGCCGCCAAGATCGACGAGTATCGCACCGCCGGCGTGGAAAACATCCTGGCCCTGCGTGGCGATCTCCCTGCCGGCGCGACCGAGGACGACAAGCCCGCCTCGGACTACGCCTACGCCCGCGACCTCATCCCCGAGCTCGTCGACGCCGGCTTTTGCGTGGGCGCCGCAGCCTACCCCGAGGGCCACATTGCCTGTGAGGATCTCAACCTCTCGGTCGAACACCTCAAGCAAAAACAGGACGCTGGCGCGAGCTTCTTTGTGACGCAGCTCTTCTTTGATAACGAGTGCTTCTACCGTTTTCGCGAGCTTGCCGACAAGGCCGGCATCACCGTGCCCATTACCGCGGGCATCATGCCGTTTATGGGCAAGTCACAGATCAGCCGCATGGTCTTTATGTGCGGCGCTTCGCTGCCCTCCCCCGTCATCAAGATCCTCGCCAAGTACGAGAATGACCCCGAGAGCCTGCAGGCAGCTGGTGTAGATTATGCAGCCCGCCAGCTTTGCGACCTCAAGGAGCACGGCGCTGACGGCCTGCACTTGTACACTATGAACCGTCCTGCGATCGCCGCGACCATTATGGAGCGCCTGGGGTAATGGAAAAACCGCACATCGATACAACCGCTATCGAAGTGCCGGCCGACCTTGCGTCGCCGGCGCTTTACCGTGTCGATGCTGCGCACCATCCCCGTGTCGACCGTGCCGAGATGCTGCGGTATCTGGGTTACGGCGGCCAGCAGATTGAGCCCGAGCTGTCGCAGCGTATTGAGCTTGTGGTCGAGCGTCTGGAATTGGACATTGAGCCCCGTGGCGTGCGCCGCGTGTTTGCCGTCGATGCCACGGGTGTGGACGAGCAGGGAGAACCTTGCATCCGTCTGGTCGGCACCAATGTTGAGCTGCGCGGTCGTGATATCTATCGTCATCTTAAGGACGCCCGCTTTGCCGCGCTCATGGCATGTACCCTCGGCATGGACGCCGAGCGTCGCCTGCGCACCACGGGAGCCCAACATCCCCTGGAGGGCGCCGTGCTCGACGCCGCGTGCTCCGCTTACGTGGAAGCCGCCGTCGAGCAGATGGACCAGCAGGTCAAGGCTGCGGCCGCCGCACACGGACTCGCCGGCAACTGGCGCTTCAGTCCCGGCTATGGCGACTGCCCGCTCTCGGCCCAGCGCTCGATCGTCAATGCGCTCAACGCCACGCGGCTCATCGGCCTGACCGTCACGCCCACCAGCCTGCTCATGCCCACCAAAAGCGTGACCGCGGTGATCGGTCTGTTCGACGGCGAAGTCCACGACGCCCAGAGCCGCCCCACCTGCAATATCTGCCGCATGCGCGAGAACTGCCGCTTCCGTGCCGCCCACACCACCTGCTATTCCAGCCATTAGGAGCCCCCGATGTTTACTCCGCTTATCACTCATGATTCTGACGGCACTGCATTGGCGGCACCCGTTGATGCCGTACGTCGCAACGGTGCCACGTACAAGACGCGCACGATCGACGATCTGCGCATTAAGGACGATCGCCTGCGTGCGGCCATCGAGGGCACGGGACACCTGCTGTTCGACGGCGGCATGGGCACCATGTTGCAGGCCGCTGGCATGAAGGCGGGCGCCCTGCCCGAGCTGCTCAACTTTGAGGAACCCCAGGTCATTACCGACATTCAGCGGCAGTACGTCGAGGCTGGCTGCGACGTGATTACCGCCAACACCTTTGGCGCCAATGCCCACAAGCTCGACGGTGCCGCCACCGTGGCAGACGTCTTTGCCGCGGCCGTCACCTGTGCCCGCGCGGCCGGTGCCCACTACGTCGCCGGCGATATCGGCCCCATCGGCGCACTGCTTCGCCCCCTGGGTACCCTCAGCTTCGACGAGGCCTATGACCTCTTTGCCGAGGAAGTGCGCGCCGGCGTCGCCGCGGGTGTGGACCTCTTTATTATCGAGACTATGACCGACCTGGCCGAGATCAAGGCGGCGGTCCTCGCCTGCCGCGAGAACTCCGACCTGCCCGTCTTTGCCACCATGACCTTTGAGGAAGACGGCCGCACCTTCTTGGGAACAAGCCCCGAGGTCGCCGCCATCACGCTCGATGCCATCGGCGCCGACGTTTTGGGCATCAACTGCAGCCAGGGACCGGCCGAGCTCCGAGGACTCGCAGCACGTATGCTCACCGTTACCGACAAGCCCGTTATGGTGCAGGCCAACGCGGGACTCCCCCATGTGGACGACGACGGCAACACCGTCTTTGATATCCAAGCCCCCGAATACGCCGAGGCCGTCGCCGGCATGATCGCCGACGGCGTGAGCGTCGTGGGCGGTTGCTGCGGCACCACGCCGGCGCACATGGCGGCCTTGCGCACGCTTATCGACAACCACACGCCCAGCCCGCGCCACCGCAAGCCCAGTATGTCGGTCACGAGCGCCCAAACGGTCGTGGACCTTCCCTGCGACGGCCACAAGATCGCCGTCATCGGCGAGCGCATCAACCCCACCGGCAAAAAGCGCCTGCAGCAGGCCCTGCGCGACGGCGACCTGGACTACGTTGTGAGCCAGGGCATCAGCCAGCAGGAACAGGGCGCCGACATCCTGGACGTTAACGTGGGCCTGCCCGAGATCGACGAGGTCAAGATCATCCAACAGGCGACCGAACAGCTCCAGGGGTCCACGCTGCTGCCGCTGCAGATCGACTCCACCGACCCCGCAGCCGTCGAGGCCGCCGTGCGCCGCTACGCCGGCAAGCCCATCATCAACTCGGTCAATGGCAAGCAGCAAATCATGGATGAGATCTTTCCGCTGGTCGCCCACTACGGCACCAACGTTGTCGGCCTTACGCTCGACGAAGGCGGCATCCCCGATACCGCCGAGGCTCGCTTCGCCATCGCCGAGCACATCGTGGCCGAGGCTGCCCGCTACGGCATCGGACCGGACCGCATCCTCATCGACTGCCTGGTCATGACCGCCTCGACCAATCAACGCCAGGCCGAGCAGATCCTGCGCGCCATGTCCCTGTGCAAGGAGCGTCTGGGCGTCAAATGCGCGCTCGGCGTGTCGAACATCAGCTTTGGCCTGCCTGCCCGCCCGCTGCTGGGCTCGGTCTTTTTGGCCGCCGCTTTTGGCGCGGGTCTGGACGCCCCCATCATGAACCCGGGCTCCAAGCGCTTTATGGATACTGTCTACAGCTATCGCGTCCTGAGCGTTGAGGACGAGGGCTCGACCGGATACATCGAGCGCTACGCCGGCTGGACCGATCCGTATAAGATCGCCGCAAACCCGGCAGCGGCTCAGGCCGCATCGACCGACACTGTGCCCGCTGCTGGCACCGCCGGCACCGACGACCCGATTCGTCGCATGGTCGTCTCGGGCCGCAAAGGCGAGATCGCTGCCGAGACCGAGCGTCTGCTGGCAGACCACGACGCCATGGACCTCATCAACAATCACTTTATCCCCGCCCTCGACGAGGTCGGCGTCCTCTTTGACCAGGGCAAGTTCTTCCTGCCGCAGCTCATGGCCTCGGCTGAGGCCGCGCGCGTGGGTTTCGACACCATCAAGCGCCTGATGCCCGCCGGCGAGATTGCCGACAAGGGCAAGATCTGCGTGGCCACCGTCAAGGGCGACATCCACGATATTGGCAAGAACATCGTCAAAATGCTGCTCGACAACTACGGCTACACCGTCTTTGACCTGGGCCGCGACGTCGATCCGCAGGAGGTACTCAAGACCGTCAAGGAGCGCGATATCAAACTCGTCGGCCTCTCGGCGCTTATGACCACCACCGTCGTCGCCATGGAAGAGACCATCAAGTTGCTCCATGCCGAGGTTCCGGGCGTCAAGATCATCGTGGGCGGCGCCGTGCTCACCCCCGAATACGCCAAGCAGATCGGTGCGGACTACTACGCCAAGGACGCCGCCGAAAGCGCTCGTATCGCCGAAGAGGTCTTTGGGCAGTAACACAACGGAAACAACCGAGCACCAAAACGTGCCGCATGCGCCACTTGGCACGTGCGGCACGTTAGAATAGATAAGACTATGCTCGTTTTGGCAGATAGGAGCGCAAGGATGGCGATCACGCCCGCAGAAATCGCGGAAACCCGCGGCATGGTTGAGGAACAGAACCTCGACATCAGGACCATCACCATGGGTGTTTCGCTCATGGGTTGCGGCGACGAGAACCTCGACCGCATGTGCACGAAAATCTACGACCACGTGACGCACACGGCTGAGCATCTGGTCGAGACCGCCGAGAACCTCGAGCGCGAGTACGGTATCCCCATCGTCAACAAGCGCGTTTCCGTCACCCCGGTGGCGCAGATTGCCGCGTGCTGCAAGGATGAGGACCTCACCCCCATCGCGCATGCCCTCGACCGCGCGGCCGAGACGCTCGGCATCGACTACCTGGGCGGCTTCTCCGCGCTCGTCCAAAAGGGCATCGGCGACGCCGACCGCCGCGTCATCCAGTCCATCCCCCAGGCGCTCGCCACCACGAGCCGCGTCTGCTCCAGCGTCAACGTCGCCAGCCTGCGCGCCGGTATCAACATGGATGCCGTGCTTATGGCCGCCCAGACCATCATCGATGCCGCTAAACTCACGGCCGACCAGGATTCCGTTGGCGCTTCCAAGTTTGTCTGCTTTGCCAACATGGTCGAGGACTCCCCGTTTATGGCGGGCGCCGTCCACGGCGGTGGCGAGGCCGACGCCGTCATCAACGTAGGCGTCTCGGGTCCCGGCGTTATGGCCGCAGCCCTGGAGACGCTGCCCGATTCCGCCTCGATGATGGAGGTTGCCGAGAAGATCAAGCAGACCGCCTTTAAGATCACCCGCGCCGGCGAGCTCATGAGCCGCGAGGCCGCCCATCGTCTGGGTGTCGAGAAGGGCATTGTCGACCTGTCGTTGGCACCTACGCCTGCCATTGGCGACTCCGTTGCCCGCATCCTCGAGATCATCGGCGTGGGCACCTGCGGTGGCCCCGGCACGACCTGCGCGCTCGCCATGCTCAACGATGCCGTCAAGAAGGGCGGCGTCATGGCCAGCTCCAGCGTGGGCGGTCTCTCGGGCGCTTTCATTCCCGTGTCCGAGGACGCCGGCATGATCGCCGCCGTCGAGGCCGGTGCGCTTTCGCTCGAGAAGCTCGAGGCCATGACCTGCGTGTGCTCCGTCGGCCTGGACATGATCGCCATCCCCGGCGACACCCCGGTCGAGACCATCGCCGGCATCATCGCCGACGAGATGGCCATCGGCGTCATCAACAACAAGACCACGGCCGTCCGCGTGATTCCTGCCATCGGCAAGGGCGTGGGCGACTGCGTCGAGTACGGTGGCCTGTTTGGCCGTGCGCCCATCATGCCGGTGAACCCCAACGCCGGCACCGTGCTTGCCCACCGTGGTGGACGCTTCCCGGCACCGCTGAACTCGCTGAAGAACTAGCTGAGGGGTTCGGGCGAGGAGCCCCGGGGAGGGCAAATATATAAGGTCGCCTGCTCGGACAGTCCTGGCTCGCACGGAGAGCACATTAAGTGCTCTCCGGCTCGTGCGGAACTCGCGATCGACCTTATATATTTGCCCTCCCCGGGGCTCCCGCACAACGGGATCTCAGTTGGGTTCTATCCCGGTTGCAGTTGCTTCGCTCCTGCACCACTTGGCTGGTGCGGCGGTTTGGCGTTGGAACGGTTCTTTCTGATATATGCTGGTTGCGGCTCTTCTTTTGGGAGGAGTCGCTTTTTTGTTGCTAGGAGGTTGGCCCGTGGTTGATGGGGATGCTCGCTCTGAGCTTCTTTCTGCTGATTGGAATCAGGAATGGATGCGCTTGCAAGCTGGTCGGCGGCGGGCTGATGATTCTTTTGAGTGGGATAAAAGGGCACGGCATTTTCGGCCGCTTGAAACTGCTCCGTATGCCCGGGATTTTATAAAGCTGTTGGCGTTAAAGCCTGGTGAATCGGTGCTTGATATGGGGTGTGGGGCTGGGTCGATTGCTATTCCGCTTGCTCAGGCTGGGCATCCTGTGATTGCGGCTGATTTCTCCCCCGCCATGCTGGGCACGCTTGATGCTGGTATTGAATACTATGGACTCGAGGATCTCATTACGCCGCTTGAGCTTGCTTGGGATGATGATTGGGATTTGGTTGGACCGGTCGTGAAAGCGGTAGATGTTGCCTTTGCCAGTCGCTCTGTCACCACGACCAACCTAAAAGGCGCGCTTGCCAAGCTTGATCATACGGCTCGTCGGCGTTGTGCTGTCACGATGGTCGCTAACTCCAGCCCGCGCTATGATCTGCACCTGATGAACGCCATCGGTGCCTCGGTTACCTGCAGTAATGGCTTTGTGTATGCCTTTAACATCCTTATTCAGATGGGTGCCCTGCCGCAAGTTACGTACTTTGAATCGCCTCGTCGCGATACCTTCGATAGCCTCGAGGCAGGCGTGACGGACTTCTCCCGTATGCTCGAGCATGGCAACGAGGATAAGGTTGCCCGCCTGCGCGACTACATCGCCCAACACATGATCGAGAACCCCCATGCCGGCGAGCCGGGCTCCAAGGGCGTGCCGCAGGGGCGCTATATGCTCGATCATGTCCGCAAGGTCCGTTGGGCGTTTATTGCATGGGAGCCGGTCTCTGCGCCCAGCTCATAGCCTGTTCGCAGCCCACGCCGCCCACTCACTCGGCATCCGCATTCTTTTTGAACTGGGCAAACGCGCCCCACACCGCACCGTTCCTGCGCTATCGTGGGACAGCTCACGTAGATTAAGGCCCCGTCGCGGGGCGCCCCATACATAGAAAGCGAGAACCCATGGCACTGACAGGAGCCCAGGTCAAGCAGCTTCGCAGCATGGCCCATCACCTCAACCCCGCTATCATCATCGGCAAGTCCGATGTCAACGAGGGCACCGTCGAGCAGACGGTCGCCTACCTGGAGAAGCACGAGCTCGTTAAGTGCTCCGTGCTCGATGGCTCCAGTCTTTCCGCCCGCGAGGCCGCCGAAGAGCTCGCTGAGCGTTGCCACGCCGAGGTCGTCCAGGTCATCGGCCGCAAGTTCTCGCTGTATCGCGAGTCCTCGCGCAAGGACATCGAGAAGATCAAGCTCGTCTAAGAGCCAATGATCCGGCGAGCCAACACATAGCAAGCTTACGGGTGCCCGAGCACTTCGGGCACCCGTTTTTTATCGCTCGACCAGCACGCGATTGAGCCGCCCCTCCACCAAGCGCTCGTATAGACGCCGCGTCTCGGGCTCGGGCACGCCATTGACCTGCTCCCTCAGATGGTGCATATGCCCGCTGTACAGCTCGACGATATCGCGCCGCCGCCCCGCCGCACTGTAGACGCGCATGGCGCAGCGCACCATATCCTCACGCGCCGTTTCCTGTCGAAGCCCCGACTCTGCCAGCCAAATCGCCGACTGCAGATCATTTTCTTCTAGAGCGGCATTTGCTCCCTTAATCATGCAATCGATGTACTTTGACTGCATAATGCGTCGCATGCGCAAAAAGTAGGTGGGATTACAGCCATTGGGAACATACAGCGGTCCGGCATAAAGCTGCTCAATCTTAAGGCACAGCTCAACTAAATGGGGCCCGCGCGCACCCGTGCGATTTCCCAAAACCTCGCGGCTTATCTGGTCAAACAGCCGTACATCGGTCTTGACGTAGTCGCTGTTGAGTCCGATGCATTCATTTTGGATGAGCACACACGACTTGCCATCCGGCGTCGGTCCCAAAGCCGACCGCAAGCGCGATATCGTCGAGTACAGGTTATTGCGGGCGCTATTGAACTCGGCATGGGGCCACAGCTCCATGGCCAGCGTCTCACGATCGACGAGCGCATCCATGCCCAGCGCAAGCCGCTCGGCAAGTGTCGCCGCCTTCTTGCGGCGCCACATTTTATCCGTGATGGGAAACCCGTCGCGCTCGGCGCGAAACGCACCAAACATGCGAATCTCGATATGGTCGATGGTATCAACGGCTTCAACCTCGCCGGCCTGGAACAGGCGCTCGCCCTCCCCTTCCAAATCGTCGCGCAGCGAGTACCGCGACAGCTCGCGCACGGGAAGCTTCTTGCGTATCCTGCCCGCCGGCTCGCCCAGACAATGCATGGCAAGGCGCGCAAAGAGCCGGTACGATGGCTCTAGAATCCCCGCACGATTCATGGACATCCAGGCCGCAAGGTCGCTGTCTCGGCCCGCACAGGCCAAATGCAGCGCCACCATCCAGGCTTCTGCGCCACCAACCTGCGTCTGGCTTATATCGAGTAGTTCCGCTTCCTCGCGCACCGAAACCATCGAGGTGTTACGCAGATATGCCGCGCGCTCCAGCAGCAATGCGTTATCGCGCATGTACGCAATCGACTCCTCGGCAAGTTTGAGCACTTGGACCGCACGGAACTTTGCATTAACCGGCCGTCCCTCTGCCAGCGACTGCCAGCCTTCTAGCAACAGACCAAACAGCTGAATCTGGTTGTCGCGCATGCGCACGGCAAAACGATCGAGCTCGTTGAACGCCGCGTCGTCGGTTACCGGCAAGCCGGAAAGGAGCCGCCGTGCCGCCAACACCATGCGCACCCAGATAGCCATCGCCTTAAGCCCACGTACGTCGAGCGCCTCCCGCACCACCGTCATCTCGTCGTCGCGCTCGTCGGTTCCCGCAAACGACCCGTCAAAGAGCTCCACCAGCATACTATCGGCCCGTATAACAATCCCCACGATGTCGAGCTCGCAGTCGTAGGCCTTGCTCGTTTTGAGCTGCCGTAGAACGCCGCCGTCATCTCCCCGCTCGGTCAGGCAGCGCTTGACCTCGATATGCGCAGACAACATATCGAGTGCGGTATGGGACGTCTCTATTTCTGGCACGGCCAGGTTCGTAGGAAGCCCAAGCCCGTTGTCCCCATAGCAAACAGCCGTCAGTGTCTGGGCCACCCTCCATGAAACAGGGTCTATTTCGCAGGCCGCCCGTTCGCCCCCGCGCTCGATGACCGATGCCATATAGCGGGCGAGCTTTGTATTGGACACGCTGACCGCTGCCAGATATACGCCAAGCGCCTCGGCAGGCGTTGGCTCTGGAGCCGGATCGTCGGCATCGATCGTGCCCAGCGCTGCTCGGCAGATATCGGCCCCATGCCCCGTCAGAGCAAGATCGACCCCATACTGTCCAGCAAGTTCAAGAACCGCTTCACGGTCCAAAAAGGCGTCCGCTAGGCCCATCGCCGCATCGCATCGGCCCGCCTTAAGCAAAATCCGGGCCGCCCTCGGAACAAGTTCGGGGCGAACCTCGGCCACCAACTTACGCAAACGCAAGCGTCCGTTATCCTCCGTGCCCAGACACGTAAAACTCCGCTCGGCGGGATCTAAGCCAAAGATCGGGTAGTCGCGTACAAAGTAGGACTGGTCGACCATCGACAGCCTCACCCCACAAGCCTCGAGTTCTGCGATATTACCCTCGCCCATCAAAACCATGAGACATGCCACGCAAAACAGCGCATTATTGTCGAGCGAAGCCAGATCGACAAGTGCCGCGCCATATACGTTGACAATTTCGTTTTCGAGCAGACCGGCTACGTCACCTTGGCCATACAGACCCGTCTGCAATGCCGAAACGAGCTCGGGCACGCCCTGCGTGAGCTGATAAAAGTCGAGCGATGTGCTGATCGAAAACGCCGATGCCCATGCCGAATACTCATAGGCATGCACCTTGAGCATCTGCGCATTGATCTTAACCGAATCGCCCAGCCCATGAATCAGCTGACGATTTGAAGGACGGCAGGAGATCAAGACCCCTATCCCCATAGCGCGCAGGCCGCGAATCCTGTCGATGAGGTCTTCGGTATCGTGCTGATCGAGGTTTGGCACATTATCAATCGCGATAAGGGAGTGCGGTTTGTCTTTGAGTTCTTCGGTAACCACCTCGAGCTGCATAAACACCTCGCGCCCAGTGGCGCGATCGGCCTCGATAATCCGCACGGGGCCTCGCGTCGGGTCGCATTTAACCTCGTGGGTGTACTGCAGCAGCACCGAGGTCTTCCCAAACCCGTCGGGTGCATAAAGAACCACGATGCCGGCCTTTCGGCCCTTGGCGATAAGCTCATTCATCAAGCGTTCGCGTCGCACCATATAGCCTCCGCCTAACGGCATCAGCTCGAGGTCGTCTATACCGCTCAAATCGTTTACCATGCCCGCTCCTCAACTCGACCGTATGGACACTGTAGCCGCAAGACCATACAAGCCGCGCTATGAATAGAGCGACCTTGTGTTATAGGTTGTCTTTTGGTACGCAAGCGGCAAGTTTTTGTACAGCGAGGGCCGATTGTTATTAATCCCCCGACTAATCGGTCTTTAAGCAGGTAAATGAGCTTGTCAGCTTGTCCCATCTAAGCGGCAGTGTAACGCAGATGAACAAGGTTCAGTTATGTCATTCAACTCGCCTAGCACCCGCTACCGTCTACGACCTTCTAGTGGCATTTTTGCATAGAATCTGGTATGGAATGAATCAAGCTGTTGGGCATCCGGCATTCATCAAGCTTGCGGCAAGATTTTGGTCAAGTGGGCGGACAGGGATAGCAAAAAGGCCCCCGCAAAGCGGAGGCCTTAGGCAAGGCTATGTCGAGCTGCAGGATTCGCGCTACTCGCAGAGCGAAAGGGCGGCCTCGTCGGCAACGACAACGCAGTTGGTGTGCAGCTGCAGGATCGAAGCCGGGCACTTGGGCGTAACCGGACCATAGCACATATCGTGCACGGCCTGAGCCTTGGCCTCGCCGTTGGCGACAACCAGGATCATGCGGGCATACATGATGGTCTGAGTGCCCATGGTGTAGGCCTGACGGGGAACATCGTCGATGCTGTCGAACAGGCGGCTGTTGGCCTGAATGGTGCTCTCGGTGAGGTCGACGCAGTGTGTACCCTTGGAGAAGTGGTCATCGGGCTCGTTGAAGCCGATGTGGCCGTTGTTGCCAATGCCGAGCAGCTGCAGATCCGGGTAACCGGCGGCGGCGACGATCTTGTCGTACTCAGAGCAGGCAGCGGCGGCGTCGGGGTTGGAACCGTCGGGTACATGCGTGTTGTTCAGGTCGATGTTGATGTGATCGAAGAAGTTCTCACGCATGAAGTAGTGATAGCTCTGGGGATCGTCGTGCGAAAGGCCGCGATACTCGTCCAGGTTGTAGGTGCTGACCTCGGCAAAGTCGACGTCGCCCTTCTTGTACCAAGCAGCGAGCTGCTTGTAGGCACCGATCGGGGTGGAGCCGGTGGCAAGACCCAGCACACAGTCGGGCTTGAGGATAACCTGGGCCGAGATGATATTAGCGGCCTTGCGGCTCATATCCTCGTAGTCTTTAGCTTTAATGATCTTCATTACGCGTCCTTTCTCGTACAAGAGAGGCAAGGCTCCCTTACAAGCACTTGCCCGCGGCCCGCGTCGGCCGCAACCAACGTGTGCGGCCACCAGGGCGAGGTCGCGTAATGTATGTGTCTCGTGTCTAGCCGCGTCGAG
The DNA here is from genome assembly GCF_010509075.1 of Collinsella aerofaciens ATCC 25986. NCBI lineage: Bacteria > Bacillati > Actinomycetota > Coriobacteriia > Coriobacteriales > Coriobacteriaceae > Collinsella > Collinsella aerofaciens. Next base: position 2,213,089 of record NZ_CP048433.1, on the reverse strand, counting down.
GCCCCTGCCCGTCCACGGTGACCCAAAGCCTTTTAGCTTCGGACAAATCCCATCTTGCCACTGAGGGCGTCCTCTTTCAAGGGCGCCCTCCGTAAACGTGTTTGAATTGTAGACTAATGGCCACGTGCACTTGCTAGCGCTCGCGAGCAACGATGAGCTGGTCCATCTCTTCGACATGCACGCCAACGGAGCCCTTGATGCTCGAGAACTCAACGGAGTTGCACACCAAGATGGGAACCGTCACATCGTAGCCCTCGGCAGCAATTGCCTCGCGATCGAACTCAATGAGCACATCGCCCTTATGGACGATGTCACCCACTTGCGCATGTACGGTAAAGTGCTTGCCCTCGAGCTGAACGGTATCCAAACCAACGTGGATGAGCACGTCCAGGCCATCGACCGTGTTAAGCGCAACAGCGTGTCCCGTGGGAAAAATGGCCTCGACCTTGGCATCAGCCGGTGCAATCACACGCGTTCCGGTGGGCCGAATCGCCACGCCCTGGCCCAAAAGGCCGGTGGCAAACGTCTGGTCGTTTACCTCGGAAAGCGGAATGACGTCGCCCGAGATGGGAGCATCCAGCGTAAGGACTCGACCACGCATACCAAAAGACCTCAGGACTTTAGTGAACATGCTCCCCCTCGGACATACCAATCAATCAAAATAACCTTAACAGTCTACCACTTGGCACCCGTATTTGACCATTAGGGAAGTTCGCGCTTGACAACCTCGACGATGTCGTCAACAACGCGCTGGGTCAGCTCGTGCGTCTCGGCCTCGGCCATCACGCGGACCAGCGGCTCGGTACCGCTCGGGCGCACCAGAATGCGGCCGCGGCCGTCAAGCTCCTTCTCGGCAGCAGCGACGGCATCCCAGATGGGCTGGCAATCGTCCAGGCCGGCCTTGTTGTCGGAATGCACGTTGACGAGTACCTGCGGGTACTTCTTCATGATGCCGGCAAGATCGGTGAGGGTACGACCGGTGCGCTTGAGCACGGCCAGCAGCTGCAGAGCCGTCACCAGGCCGTCACCGGTGGTGTTGTGCTCCAGGAAGATGATGTGGCCGGACTGTTCGCCGCCGATGACGGCGCCGTCCGCGAGCATGCGCTCCAGAACGTAGCGGTCGCCCACGGCGGTCTGGACCATCTCGAAGCCCTGCTCCTTCATAGCGATGGAGAAGCCCAGGTTGCACATGACGGTCGAGACGATCTCGGAGTTGGCGAGCTTGCCGCGAGCGGCGAGGTCAGAACCGCAGATAGCCAGGATGTAGTCACCATCGATCTCATTGCCCTCGCTGTCCACGAACAGTACGCGGTCGGCGTCGCCGTCGTGGGCCAGGCCGATGTCGGCATGGGTGCGCAGCACGAGCTCGCGCAGGGGCTCAAGATGGGTGGAGCCGCACTCAACGTTGATGTCGGTGCCGCAATAATCGGTGTTGATGGCATGGACCGTGGCGCCTAGGCGCTGCAGCGCGGCGGGCGTGGTCTGGCAGGAAGCACCGTGGCCGCAGTCGACGGCAACGACCAGGCCATCGAGCCTCAGGCCATCAAGCGTATCGATGGCGTGGTCGACATATGCCTTGCGGGCGTCCTTCATCTTGATAATGTGGCCCACGCCGGCACCGGTCGGCAGCGTGTCGGCAGCCATGGCTTCCTCGGACATGACCCAGGCGCTGATCTCTTCCTCGACAGCATCGGGAAGTTTCATACCCTTGCGGCTAAAGAACTTGATGCCGTTGAACTCCGGCGGATTATGCGAAGCAGAGATGACGATGCCGCCGTCGAGCTCGTTCTGAACGGTGAGCAGCGCCACGGCGGGCGTGGGGATAACGCCGCAGCAGTGCGGACGGCCGCCCTCGGCCATAATGCCGGCGGTCAGAGCGCTCTCGAGCATGGTGCCCGAAAGGCGCGTGTCACGGCCGATGCAGATGTCCGGACCAAGGAACTTGGTCGCCGCGCGGCCCAGGCGAAACGCGAGGTCGCACGAGAGGTCGGCATTGGCGACGCCACGGACGCCGTCGGTACCGAAGATGTTCTGGGGCATAGGATCGCTCCTTCCCTAGCAGGCGATATGCAACCGCCCGCCCTAGTCGAAAAAGAAAAGCGGGACCCGCCGAGGAATCGGCAGGCCCCGCTTGTACATTGTATCTCGAAAGGAGATAAAACCTTAGCGCTTGGAGAACTGGGGAGCGCGGCGGGCCTTCTTGAGGCCGTACTTCTTGCGCTCGACAACGCGAGCATCGCGCGTAAGGAAACCGGCCTTCTTGAGGTCAGCACGGTAGTCGCCAGCGTTCAGAAGAGCGCGAGCGATGCCCAGGCGCAGAGCGCCGGACTGACCGGAGATGCCGCCGCCATCGCACAGAGCGATAACGTCGAACTGACCGGCGGTGTCGGTCACCTTGAAGGGAGCAAGGGCGTTCTCAACGAGCTGATGACGGCCGAAATACTGCTCGGCGTCACGCTTGTTGATGGTCACCTTGCCGGTGCCGGGGACGAGACGGACGCGGGCGACGGCGTTCTTACGACGGCCGGTACCCTGGTAGACAACGGTGTTCTCAGCCATCTTTAAGCCTCCAGCTCAATCTTCGTGGGGTTCTGGGCAGCATGCGGATGCTCGGCACCAGCGTAGACCTTAAGCTTGGTCATCTGGGCACGGCCGAGGGTGGTCTTGGGCAGCATACCGCGAACGGCGCGCTCGATGACCTTCTCCGGGTGCTTCTCCATAGCCTGGCGGAAGCTCTCAGCCTTGAGGCCGCCGTTGTAGCCGCTGTGGCGATAATAGGTCTTCGTGTCAGCCTTGTTACCGGTAAGCTGGACCTTATCGGCGTTGATGACGACAACGAAGTCGCCGCAGTCGCTGTTGGGCGTGAACTGGGGCTTGTTCTTACCGCGCAGGATCATTGCGATCTGGGTGGCAAGACGGCCCAGGACAGCACCATCGGCGTCGACGAGAACCCAGTTGCGCTGGACCTCGCCCTGCTTGGCGTAGTGAGTCGATTTCGAAATCACTTAGACTCCTCCATGTACAGTACGTGTTGTTACAGAGATTCACGGGGCTCTGCAAGTAACCCGTCCATATTACCCCGCTCTCCGTACGAGTCAACAGGTATTTTGGCTCCGACCAGAGTTTCTGCACATGTCATCCACGAGCCGTGATTTTCCAGCTCTTTAGCTGTTGTCATCTTTTGAGGGTTCGCCGTCGTTAGCGCTCAACGAATTCTTGGATTTCCGCGAGCAGGCGCTTTGCCTCCTGGCGGCCCTGGATATACAGGTCCAAAAGCTTTGCCGAATCGTGCTCGACATGACCGACCTCGACCGGCTTTTGCGGAGCGACGACCAGCGCACGGCCCTCGCGCTCATACTTCCACAGGTGCATGCGTTGTATGTTGTAGCGGTCGTGGCGCGTCTCGATTCCCTCGAGCAGATAGGGGTAGTCGGCATAGCGGGCGCGCGCGGCAGGCATAAACTCGTAAGGCTTTTTCTCATACGAACGGTCCTGCGTGACGATGACGACTGCACGGTCGAAGCCCGCCTCCTCCAGCACGTGCTCGATGGGGATCGAATCGGCTACGCCACCGTCGACGTATTTGTGCCCGTCAATCTCGACTGACGGCGTCACCAGCGGCAGCGACGTCGAGGCGCGCACGGCATCGAGGTCAAGTACGGCGCTTTTGACCGGAAGGTACGTGGCGGTTCCAAAGAGCATGTCCGTCGCGACGGCGTACATCTCGATGGGGCTCGCGTCGAACGTCTCGTTGTCAAAGGGATCCAGGCGGTCCTGGACATCGTTGAAGATAAAGTCGTAGCCGACGATGGAGCCCGTGGACGCAAACGATGCGGCACCCATGAAGCGGCTATCGTTGCAGAAAGCCAGGTTGATGCGGTTGGCACGGCCGATCTGGTGCGACTTGTAGTTCACGCCGTTGAGGGCGCCGGCCGATACACCGTAGACAGCCGGAATCTCGACGCCAGCCTCCATGAGGACGTCGAGCACGCCTGCGGTAAATTGCCCGCGGAAGCTGCCGCCCTCCAAAACGAGCGCGACCTTGCCAGCGTTCTTTGCCTTATCTTCTGCAGTCATGTTGACCTCCTGCGATTGCGTTTTGGCTTTCTTCTACCCAGTTTTGGGATGGCGAGCGCGCAGTTTTTGGAGTTGAGGAGGGCGGAGCGGTCGGCGGGAAAGCGTGTCCCGTTCTCAGAGCAAATTCCGGGTCGCATTTTCCGCTGAGCCCGTCATCAGGAAAATGAATCCCATTTCGAGCTTAGATTCCGGGATGCGCTTTCCGCTTGATGTGTCATCCGGAAACTACGTCCCAGTCTGAGCGCGGATTCCGGGACGCGCTTTCCGCCTGGGCTGCCATCGGGAAAGCGTGTCCCGGTCTGCGTTGCCGTAGCGTTTTCTTTACGCCCGCGCCCTGCACAGAGTTCGATTCTCCGCGGGTGGGGGGGGGATCCGTTGATGGGTTGAAACCGGGGCATGACGCCCGGTCGGCATCTCATCTATATCTGGCTGAGGCTTTGCGCGGAGAATCCGCGTATTTGCTTCGCAAATCCGCACCGGCTTCGGCCGCCTGCCGGCGTCCTCGCCCGCGGGCTAAAAACGCTTACGCGTTTTCTTTACGCCCGCGCCCTGCACAGAGTTCGATTCTCCGCGGTACGGGGTTCCGTTGGTGCGGGGCATGGCCGGCTGAGATTCGATAAACATCGCATCTGTTCTGGGCTGGGGCATTGCACGGAGAATCCGCGTATTTGCTTCGCAAATCCGCACCGGCTTCGGCCGCCTGTCGGCGTCCTCGCCCGCGGGCTAAAAACGCTTACGCGTTTTCTTTACGCCCGCGCCCTGCATAGAGTTCGATTCTCCGCGGTACGGACAATAAATAAAAAGGCAGGTAGATATGAGTATCTACCTGCCTGTTACTTATGGTGGAGGCGCGGAGAATCGAACTCCGGTCCACGAAAGCCCCCTGATTGGCATCTCCAAGCTCAGTCGCTGGTTTTGTCTCGGACGCTTTGCGCGCAGCGACACGCTCGCGGCGTCCTAACCGGTTCGGTCTTAGCCTGCGCCATACCGATTACGTGCGCAGGAGCATTCCCCTAAAATGACGTCGCACCGGTGTCGGGGAAATCACCGGGTTGACGCGCCGCTATAAACTAAGCAGCGAGAGCCATAGGCTCAAAAGAAGAGTTGTTGTCAATTCAATTTGACGGTACCCCTGTTTAACGAGGCGAGGAGACCTCGGCTTGCTTCCTCTCTCAGAGCTATCGTGTCGAAACCAGTCGCCCCCGAATGTCGGGAAAGTCTGGATGGTATTGGGCACGAGCACCCAACACCCGTCGACTTTTCAAGGAACATACGGAGCGAGCCCCGCTTGTGGAGTGTTATCTTACCACGTTCTGAAAGCGGACAGCTGTTCTATGCACGAGCTGTGAAGACCCCAATGTGCGCCGCACTTCGCACTTTTGCTACCGATCGCGTCACGTATATTTTCGCCAAGCAAAATTGACCCATCGAAAGGATCGTTATGGATACCAAGCAGCAACTCGTCAATGCACTCGCAGGCCTGGGCTCAACCATTACCGAAGCTATGGATGTGATCGAGGGCTTTGTTCCCTGCGGACATCCCGCCCTCACGGTATCGAACGCACTCGTCGCGCTGGACGCTGACGATGATGCGGCTCTCGCCCAGCAGCTTGAGACCGTCGAGGGCTTTATCGACCACGTGAGTGAGAACCGCGGCGTGGCCGCCTACCACGGCATCGAGGTCGAGCTCGCGGGTCCCAAAGCCGATCTGTTCGCAGCAATCCGCGAGGTAGGCGCCCTTATGCAGACCGCAGGCGTCAAGAACACCCAGGTCAACGAGTGGGTCTACCGCAGCCTGGCAGCACTCGACAGCTCCGACGAAAAGGCAGCCGAGCAGCTCGCAGAAAGTCCCGCCATTAAGGCCGAGCTTTTGTAAATAGAAGACGCGGGCCCCTTGGCGCATCGTCGTCCATGAGGCCCGCAAACAGTTCGCGTCAACCGATAGCTGCGCCGCCGCGTTCGGCCAAAGCAAGAATCGGCATCATTTGACGAGGTGTCTTTGCTGCAAGATCGGCATGTTCGAGCAGTTTGCGATCGTTGGTCACCAAGTAATCGACCTGCGCGCGCTTGCACGCGGCGAGTACCAAGTTGTCCTCGTAATCGCGATGGAGCGACAGATATTTGTCGGCTAGCCACAGATCGGATGCATCAGCGCCCACGGCCATAGCGTTTTCGGTCATATTCCGAACAAACGCCAGCGCCGCATCGCCAATCGCGCGGGCAGAAGCCTCGTCGAGCGCTCCCCCGCTGGCAAGAACGCTACGCTTTAGCTCGTGTTGGACAACGTACAGTACGTCCTTAGCGATATGCACCGGGAAGAACAGCAACGCCCCCGTCTCCGTCGCCTGCCCAATAAACGCACGCGCAGCAAGCGACTCGGCATGGTCAACGCAAAACGAATCAACCCACACATTCGCATCCACCATGATTTTAAGAGGGGCTCCGCTCACAGGATCATCCCCTTTTGGCGATAGCGCTCGTCCATGGCTTCGGAATAGATTGCGTCCCAATCGCGATCGTCGGACACAGGCGACGTAGCGATGCCCATGTCCGCGTAAAGCTGATCCGCCGCCGCCCATGATGCGGCGAACGGCGTATCGGGCGCGATGGTCTGCTGCCGGTCATCGACGGCCGCAAGCACTTCCTCGCACTGCCCGCCACCCTGCGCGACCTTGGCCACCACCTTTTTGATGAGCTCGGGCAGCGACCCGCCCGAAAGCCGCAGCGCCTCCTCGGCACGGTTCTTGACCTGGCGATCTACGCGAACGTTCACCTGCGCCATGCCGCTAACAGAACCCACGTTGATCCTGCTCCCTTCAATTGCTAGCATCGCTAGCAACACTATATAGAGAAGCTAGCAAATGGTCAAATGCAAAAGGCCTGCGCCCGGACGACACCGATGCCGTCTGGGCGCAGGCCAGATAACGTGGGCGAACGCGTCTGCTAACGCAGATACGCTTTCGCGTTGTCCAAGCTGTACGCAATCGTCGAGCCGTTGTGCAGCAGCGACGACGCCTGCGGGGTAATCGCGCCGGTAATGCCCAGTGCCAGGAGCACTGAGTTGGTGAGCATCACCTTAGAATAGGAGCTCGTCAGACGATCAACGAGGCCCTGGCTCATGCGGCGCAGGCGCACGATTGCGGCCAGATCCGTATCGGTCAGGATGATATCGGCGACCTCCTTGGCAATGTCGCTTCCACCGCCCATGGCCAGACCCACATCGGCCAGGCCCAACGCCGGTGAGTCGTTGACGCCGTCGCCCACCATGGCAACGTGGCGCCCCTCGCTCTTAATGCGCTCCACATACGCGTACTTGTCCTCGGGCAGCAGCTCGGCCTTAAACTCGTCGACTCCCGCCTCGCGCGCAATACGTGCGGCCGTGCGCTCCGAATCGCCCGTGAGCATGACCACGTGCTTAACGCCCAACGCGTGCAAGTCGGCGATGGCCTCGCGCACTCCGGGCTTGAGCGGATCCTCGATGCCGAGCACGCCCACGACCGTGCCGTCGACCGCCAGGTACAGCGGCGACAAACCCTGCATCTGGGACTCGATGCGCTCCTTGATGTCGGATTCGAGCTGCGCGCCCTCATCCTCAAATACAAAGTGCGCGGAACCGATGATGGCGCGGCGCCCTTCGATGGACGAGGCAATGCCGTGCGCCACGATGTACTCGACGGCGGCGTGGCGCTCGCGATGCTCGAGCCCGCGCTCACGTGCCGCATTGACCACGGCGCGCGCCACCGGATGCGGAAAATGCTCCTCCAGGCAAGCGGAAAGGCGCAGGACCTCGTCCTCGCTCCAGCCATCGGTGGTGAGTACGCAGGCAAGGCGCGGCTGCGCCTCGGTCAGCGTGCCGGTCTTATCAAACACAATGGTGTCGGCCTTGGCAAACGACTCAAAGTACTTCGCGCCCTTGACCATGACGCCCATCTTGGCAGCGTCGCTCATAGCAGTCATAACGGCGACGGAACCCGTGAGCTTGAGTGCGCACGAGTAGTCGACCATCAGTGCCGCCGAAGTCTTGATGAGGCTGCGGGTGGTAAGCGCAACCAGGCCCGCGAGCAGAAAGTTCCACGGGACGATCTTATTGGCAAGGTCCTCCATATGCGACTGGCCCTCGGACTTGAGCGAATCGGCCGTCTGCACGAGTGAGACGATCGAGCGCAGCTTGGTTTGCGCTGTATTGGCGCGCACACGCACCAAGATGCTGCCATCTTCCACGACGGTGCCGGCGAACACGTCGTCGCCCACGCTGCGCTCGACGGCCAACGGCTCGCCGGTCAGGGTCGCCTGGTTGACCATGGCGCTTCCCTGCTCGACCACGCCATCGATGCAGATGGACATGCCAGTGCGCACGGCGACCAGGTCGCCGGGCTCAAGCTCGGTCGCGGCAACGCTTACCTCGGTGTCGCCGACCACTTTTTGCGCCTTGTCGGGTACGTCGAGCAGCGAGTTGATGAGCTCGTTTTCGCTCATGGCGCGGGTGTAGTCCTCGAGCAGCTCGCCCACGTTGAGTAGGAACATCGTCTGGCCCGCGGTGTCGACATCACGCTTGACGAACGAAATGCCGATGGCCGAAGCGTCGAGCACGGGAACGGTCAGGCGCGGCTGCGCCAGCTCATGAAGGGCAGCGCGCAAAAATGCCATGTAACCGGCCACGACAAATACCGCACGCAAAGGCGTCGGCAAGAACCAGCGACGTGCGTAATGGGCACCGACGAGTGTCGCCAGGTCCATAACGAGTTTGTGCTTGCGCGGCTCGAGTTGCATCACGTAGCCCGACTTGGCATCGGCGATAGCTTGAGCATCGAGTGCGCCCAAGGCGTCGAGCACGCTCGCGCGGCGTGGCTCGTCGTACTCCAGCGCCATCTGGCCAATGCGGCCATACACGCGCACCTTGTGCACGCCGTCGATATCGCCGCTGAGCTTAAGAAGTGCATCGAGATCGCTCTCTGGCACAGGACCCGCCAATTGAAGACGGGTCCTGCCGGGGATCTCGCTAACAATCGAGAATCTCATAGTTTGTGCCTGGGAGCGCTACTCAGCTGCGTTGTCCGCGGCGGCCTCGCTCTGGGTGATGTAGGCAGCCTCGGCAACCATGTCGTCGACATTAGCCTTGGCCTGCTCGACCATGTCCTGATAGCAGTTCTTGACGCGCATACCGCACGCGATGCCCTGCACGCAGGCATTCTTTACCGGAGCGCTGGTGAGCAGTTTGATGCCGGCCGTGCCGAGCAGAAAACCGCCACCAACAAGCAGGGTGTTAAACGTGGACTTCTTCATGATGTCTCTCCCTTTTCCGCAACAACTGCGGCACGGTGCCTTAGCACCCGAGTAAACAAGTTTGCTCGAGCACACTTTTGAGACTAGTTTAGTATAATTATTTGGTCAACAACGGCTAACTTTTTGGAAACTATGGGGGTGAACTCAATATGACAAAGGGACTGTCCCTTTGTCACACTCCTACAGCTGCCAGGCCGCCGCTTCCTTTTGCAGCGCAACCATGCGGGCGAATTCTCCACCTGCCGCTTTGAGCTGCGCCGGGGTGCCCTGTTCGGCAACCACGCCATTCTTGAGCACAACGATTTTGTCGGCATTTTCCACCGTACGCATACGGTGGGCAATAACGATAACCGTCTTACCTGCAAGCAGACGGGAGAGTGCCTGTTGCACCACGGTCTCATTCTCCACATCCAAGCTTGCCGTCGCCTCGTCCAACAGCACGATAGGCGCGTCTTTGAGCAGTGCGCGGGCGATGGAGATGCGCTGGCGCTCGCCGCCGGAGAGTTTGGAGCCGTTCTCTCCAATCATAGTGTCATAGCCCTGCGGCATGCGGTTCACGAACTCGTCACAGTTGGCGGCACGCGCGGCTGCAAGCACTTCCTCATCGGTGGCATCACGACGCCCGAGGCGGATGTTTCCCATCACCGTGTCGTCAAAGAGCAGCACGTCTTGGAACACAATGGCGTAGTCGCGCAGCAGCACCTCGGGATCCACGCCCGCAACATCCACACCGCCCACGGCAACCTTGCCCGCAGTGGCATCCCAAAAGCGCGCGGCCAGGCGGCTCACCGTAGACTTACCGGAACCCGAAGGACCGACCAGCGCCGTGACCTCGCCTTCCTTGGCGGTAAAGCTCACATCGGTAAGAACTTTCTCGCCGGCGCGTCCGTCCTCGCCCGCACCATAGCCAAATGCCACGTGATCGAACACCACATCGTGGCCCGCAGGCTTAAAGTTCTCGCTGCCCCGCGCCACAGGCTCTTCCATGATGGAACGCATGCGCTTGGCAGACGACTCGGCGGCAAACAGCTCGGACATTAACATTAATGCCTGGTCAAAGGGCGCATAGATACGGCTCACCATAAGCAGGAAGGCAAACAACACCAAAAAGTCGACCTGCCCGGAGGCGACCATCGCGGCGCCCGTGACCAGCGTGGTGGCAATGCCCAGACGCAGGATGGCAAAGGCGGAGTTGACCAAAAGCCCGTTAACGAGCTCGCCCTTGGTGGTCTCGCGCTCCTCGGCATCGATCACGGCGTTGAGTCCCTCAAGATAATGGGCCTCCTGGTTGGTGGCGCGAATCTCGCGAACGCAGTCGAGCGTCTCTTGAATAGCCTCGGTAACCTTGACCTTCTCGGCGCGCACGCGATCAAACACCGGAGTCATGGGGCCGCGTGTTAGATACAACACGGCAAAGGCCACGGGAACGCTCCAAAACGCCGCAATCGCCAGCTGCCAGCAAAAGAACAGCGATGCCACGAAGACAATGGCGCTTGCGATGATGGCACCCCAAAGCTCTCCCAGCACGTGGCTGTAGGCGTGCTCCATGGCCTGGACGTCGCCCATGATGGTCTCGGTTAAATCGGCCAGATCACGACGACCAAAAAACGACAGCGGCAGTTTGCGCAAGCGCTCGGCAATCTCCATACGCTGCTTGCCGCACTCCTCGTAAAAGATGCAGTAGGTGTAGTAATACTGCTGCCAGTTAGAGGCAAAGAGCAACACGAAAAAGACCAGGAGGCCGCACACAATCGGCAGGGCATCCGGCAGGTCAGCCCCGCTGGCGAGATGCTCGACAAAGCCGGCCATAACCAGGAATAAAAAGCCCATGCCAGCCATGGTAATAAGATTAGTGAGCGTGGTCCATAAAATGCCGCATTTTACGCCGGCGACGCCTTTATCGGATAGGAAATACTTCTTTTGGAATGAGGCGAACATTTAGGCCTCGCCTCCCTTCGTGACGGCGGCATCCGCGGTCGCAGCAGTAATCTTCCAGCTCGCGGCCTGCTCGTATTCGGCCCACATCTTGGCATACAGGCCATTTTGGGACAGCAACTCGGCATGGGTACCCGACTCCTGCACGCTGCCCTGGTTGAGCACCACGATTTGGTCTGCGCCCACCACGGTCGAAAGCCGGTGCGCAATCATAATGACCGTGCGACCCGCCGCCAGCTTGCTAAAGGCGCGCTGAATGAGCGCCTCGTTCTCGGGATCGGCAAACGCCGTGGCCTCATCGAGCACCACGATAGGCGCGTCTTTAAGGATCGCGCGGGCGAGGGCCACGCGCTGGACCTCGCCGCCCGAAAGATATGCTCCGCCGGCACCGAGCATGGTATTGATGCCCTGTGGGAGCTTGGCCACAATGTCGTCGCACTGAGCTGAGGAGAGGGCCGCACGCACTTCGTCGTCAGTGGCCGTAGGCTTGGAGGCGCGTACGTTGTCGGCAAGTGTTTGCCGGAACAGCTGGTTGGTCTGGAACACGAAGGCGACCTGGTCCATAAGCTCGTGCGGATCCATATCGCGAACGTCCACACCACCTACGAGCACTCGACCCGAGGAAACATCCCAAAAACGCGGAATCAGGCTTGCGCAGGTTGACTTACCGCCACCCGAGGGACCCACCAGGGCGAGGGTGCCACCAGCGGGAACGCTGAAACTTACATGGCTAACGGCGGGTGCTTCGGCACCCTCGTACGTAAAGCTCACGTCCTCAAATCGCACGTCGCCGCCGGCAGGGTGCTTGGGTTGGGCGGGCACGGAGAGCTGCTTGGAATCCATGACGCTTCGAATACGAGCCAGCGAATCGGCACTCATCTGAGAGGCCTCGCCCACAAACATGAGCTTGGTCATAGCCGTCGGTACCACGGCCGAAAATATCGCGTAAAACGTGAAGTTGGTCATAAAATGCGCGAAGTCCGTCTCGCCTGGCGCCAACAGCAACGCCACGGGCAATAGGAATGCCACAAGACCATTGAGCGCGGTAAGGTTGAGTACCTGCGGACCTCGGCAGAACGTGCCCGCATAGTTTTGTGCCATGTCGGCGTATTCGGCGATCGCATCGTGGAAGGCCTTAAAGGAGTAGACCGTCTGCTGAAACACCTTGACCACGGGGATGCCACGTACGTATTCGGTTCCGGTCTTGTTCATCTTGACCAGCGCTCCCATGTAGGCCTTCATGAACTCGGCGCCTTTGCCGCTCATCATGGTGGCCATGGCGCCAAACGAAACGACGACCGAGATAAGGCATGCCGCCCCCAAACGCCAATCGAGCGCGAAAAGCAGCACGAGCAGGCCTGCGACCATGGCGGTGGCGCCTGCGATATCGGGCAGCATGTGTGCGAGCAAAGTCTCGGTGGAGGCGGCGCATCCGTCTACAATACGGCGCAGCTCACCGGTGGCGTGCGTGTCAAAGTAGCCAAGCGGCAGCTTAAGCAGGTGCTCGCTCGTAGTCTTGCGGATATTGGACGCGCAGCGAAACGCGGACAGATGCGTGCACATGAGCCCCACGAAATAAGCTACGATGCTTGCCAGCGCAAACCCCACGGCCCACCAGCCATACGTCGCGATGTCGCAGGCTTCGCTCCAGTTAGGTGCCACGGCGATCAGATCGCGCGCGACAAGCCAAATGCACACGTACGGGCCAAAGCTCAGCAGCTGCGAGAGCGCCGAGAGCGCCATGCCCAAATACGTTAGGAATTTACGGTCGCCGGCATATGCAAGCAGCTCGCCGATACCGCCGCCTTCCCTTTTTGATCCCTTTGCCATGAGATTCCTTTCTAACGGCTTGAGAGTTAACCGTAATGAACTTATCATTGATGTGTTAGCCATGGCTCACAATTAAGCCAGGCATGGACGTTTCTGCAAAGGAAAGGGACGCTTTTGCAAATACGGCGGGCAGCGACCGACATAACCGAGCTCTACGCACCGCAATTTGAGCAGTTTGGCCTGGAGCTTACCGGCAAGGGCGCCGTCTTTACCGGCGAGGTGGCAAACGACCGGGCGCACGGCCGCGCATGGATCATGCCTCTCTCCCCCACCTGCATCGTCATGGAGCATTTCATAACCCCGACGCACGATATGTACCTGGCCGAATACACACCCGAGCCATACGCCTGTGTGAGCGAGGTCAGCGCGCCCACACTTACATGCATGCCCGAGGCTGGCATAACGCCCGCGAACCTTAAGCCATTGCATGGACCGTGGCCAAACAATGCCGTTTGCAGCTTTATCCAAAACAACTGTGGCGAGGAGTTAAGCCCGCTGTTTGCGGGGCAGCTCTATCACTCGCGCTCGGTGCTCTTTTTGCCTGGATATTTTGACGAACTGGAACACCGCTATCCCACCGAGTTCGTGGGAATCTTTGAGGCGTTTGCCGAGCCATGGCACGAGGAAGCGACGTCTGCCATCTGCCACACGCTGCGCCGGATTAACGAGGACCGCGCCCGCACCGTAGGCGGACACGTCTATATGCAGGGCATCGTGGAGACCATGGTCGCGGAGCTCGCCTGTTCGTGCGCGGCCCACAAGCAGGCGCGGCAGGCGGCAGGCACACGCGTCAGCATAACCATTGCCGAAGAAGCAACGGCAATGATTGAGCGCGCGCTCGACAAAGGCAGACATGTGGGTATCAACGAGGTGGCCGAGAGGCTCTACACAAGCCGCTCCAAACTATGCGCCACCTTTAAGGCCCAAACTGGCGAGTCCCTGGGCGCCTACATTCGCAGACGCCGTATGGAGCGAGCACAGGACCTTTTGGCCGATAGCGCGCTCACAATAGCGCAGGTGGCAGAGCGTCTAGGCTACCCTCAACAGGCCGCCTTCACCCAAGCCTACAAACAATACACCGGCACCACCCCCACCACCTGGCGTTCCCAACATATATAAAGAATGAGGGCGCCAACGGCGCCCTCATTCACCAAATTCAATCCAGCCAACCTGACCCGAACGGCCGAGTCGTCACAGAACCCGGGAGCCCCGGCAGGGCGGGTGCTTCCTCAAAATGAGTTCCGCACGCAAAGAAGGCCACTTAATGTGGCCTTCGTCTTGCGCAGGACTGTTCGAAATTTTGAGGAAGCACCCGCCCTGCCGGGGCTCCCGGGTTCCCGCTTACGAGAGCGACGTTCTCAGCAACTCGTTGAAGAGCTTCGGGTTGCCCTTACCGCGGCTCGCCTTCATGCACTGGCCTACCAAAAAGCCGATAACCTTCTGGTTGCCGTCACGATACTGCTGCGCCTGATCGGCACAGTTAGCCAGCACCTCGTCCACAATCGGCTGCAGCGCGCCGGCATCGCTCACCTGGCGCATGCCGCGCTCGTCGACGATCTTGTTGGGATCGTCACCGGTCTGGGCCATGGCCTCAAAGACCTCGTGCGCCTGGTTGGAGCTGATGGCATCGGTCGCCAGCAGCTTGGCAAGGGCTGCCACCTGAGCCGGCGCAATGCCGGACTCGGCCAGCGACACGCCTGCACCCTTAAGGTAGGCGATCATCTCGTTGACCAGCAGGTTTGCGACCGTCTGAGCCTCTTTGCCAGCCATACCGGCAGCGGCCGCCTCAAAGAACTCGGCGAACTCCGGGTCGCCGGCAATCTGCTCGGCATCGGCCGTCTTAATGCCAAAGTCGGCCTCAAAACGGGCGCGCTTGGCATCGGGCAGCTCGGGAATCTCGCCACGGCAGCGGTCGATGGACTCATCGTCCAGATCAAACGGCGCCAGATCGGGGTCGGGGAACAGGCGATAGTCGTCGGCCGTCTCCTTCACACGCATGACCACGGTGCGCTTGCGACTGGGCTCCCAGTGGCGGGTCTCCTGGTAGATAATGCCGCCCTCCTCGAGCACCTCGGCCTGGCGGCAGATCTCGTAGGCAAGGCCGTCATGCAGACTCTTAAACGAGTTGAGGTTCTTGAGCTCGGTCTTGGTGCCCAGCTTGGTCTCGCCGCGGCGGCGCAGCGACACATTGCCGTCGCAACGCATGGAGCCCTTCTCCATGGAGCAGTCCGAAATGCCCAGTGTCACAAAGATGCGACGGAGCTTCTCCATAAACAGGCGAGCCTCCTCGGGCGTGCGCAGATCGGGCTCGGTGACGAGCTCAATGAGCGGCGTGCCGCAGCGGTTGTAGTCGACGAGCGACTCGGCCGCGGCGGTAATGCGGCCCTCGGCGCCGCCCACGTGGACCATCTTGGCGGCATCCTCCTCCATGTGGATGCGCAGGATGCGAATGGGCACCGTGTAGGAACCATCCTCGCGGCGCTCGGGCATCTGCAGGCTGGACGCGTCATAGCTGGCCAGGTGGCCGGCACGCTGGTTGCCCTCGCGCATGGTCGACGTCATAGACGTGGACAGGCCCTCGGCGTTGGCCGAGGCGCTCGCCAGGCTCTGGGCCTCTGCCTCACCAAATGCGCAGTCGGGGCGCTCGGCGGCACCGCGACCGGTCACGTCCAGATCCAGGTGACCGTACATGGCAAAGGCGACCGGGCCCTGCGTGGTCTGAAAGTTCTTGGCCATATCGGGATAGAAGTAGTGCTTGCGGTAGAACATCGAGTGGCGCTGGATCTCGCAGTTGGTGGCGAGACCGGCCTTGACGATGCTCTCGATGGCGCGCTTGTTGGGCACCGGCAGGGCGCCGGGCAGGCCCAGGCACACCGGGCACACGTTGGCGTTGGGCTCGTCATCGTGGCTGAGCTTGCAGTTGCAGAACATCTTGGTATCGAGTGCGGTGAGCTCGGTATGGATCTCCAGGCCGATCACGGCCTCCCAATCCTGCAGGACCTCGGAAAGCTCCTTCATTACAGCTCGCCTCCCTTCCCGGCAAAATCGGGCGCGACGGAAAGCACGGGCGCACCCGTGGCGGCATCGGCAAAGCCGCGCTCCAAGGCGCGGGCAAACGTGAGCAGCTGACGGTCCCTAAAGGCCGGACCCACCAGCTGGGCAGAAACGGGCAGCTGAGTATCCTCGCCCAGGCCCAGCGGCACCGAGATACCGCCGTTGCCGCAAATGTTGAGCGAGATGGTGTACAGGTCGGAGAGGTACATCTGCGTGGGGTCGCTGATCTCGCCAAACTTAAAGGCCGTGCGCGGCGAAGCGGGCATGAGGATGGTGTCCACCTTGGCATACGCGGCGTCGTAGTCCTGCGTGATGAGCGTGCGGGCCTTTTGCGCTGCGTAGTAGTACTTGTCGTACACGCCCGAGCTCAGCAGGTAGGCGCCGAGCATCTGACGGCGCTTGGCCTCGGCGCCAAAGCCGTGGGCGCGCGACAGCGAGCTCTGGTCGGACAGGTTGGCGCAGCCCTCCTCCTGATAGCCGTAGCGAATGCCGTCGAAACGTGCCAGGTTGGAGAACGCCTCGGCAGGGCCGATGACGTAGTAGGCGGCGATGGCGGCGTCCAGGTGCGGCAGGTCGACCTCGACCAGCTCGGCACCCTGATTCTGCAGCTCCTGGGCGGCGCGCTGAACAGCGGCCTTGACCTCGGGCGTCAGGCCCTCGGCCTCCATAAACGCAGGGATAATGCCCACGCGCTTGCCCTCGATGCTGTCGTTGAGATGTTCGGTAAAGTCGACGGCGCAATCCTGGCTGGTGCAGTCGTACGGATCGTGGCCCGCGCCGGTAAGCGCGTTCATGGCCAGCGCGACATCCTCGACCGTGCGGCCAAAGGGACCCACCTGGTCGAGCGACGAGCCAAAGGCAACCACGCCGTAACGGCTCACGGCGCCATACGTGGGCTTAAAGCCCACCACGCCGCACAGCGACGCCGGCTGGCGAATGGAGCCACCGGTGTCCGAGCCCAGCGAGAGCGCGACCTCGCCCGCGGCAACGGCGGCAGCGGAGCCGCCCGAAGAGCCGCCGGGCACGCGCTCGGTATCCCAGGGGTTGTTGGTGCGGTGGAACGCCGAGCTCTCGGTGGAGCTGCCAAAGGCAAACTCGTCCATGTTTGCCTTGCCCATGGGCAGGCAGCCGGCATCGAGCATGCGCTGGACGCAGGTGGCGGTGTAGACGCTCTGGTAGTCCCCGAGCATGCGGGAAGCGCAGGTGGTGCGCGTGCCCACGAGGTTCATGTTGTCCTTAATGGCCAGCGGCACGCCCGCAAGCGGGGGCAGCGGCTTGCCGGCGGCACGGTCGGCATCCACGCGCGCAGCGGCCTCGAGCGCGAGCTCGGGCGCCACCTGCAGGAATGCCTGGACCCCGTCCTCGCGCGCCTCGATGGCGGCAAGGGAGGCCTGGGCCACCTCGGTAGCGGTAAAGTCGCCGGCGGCAACGCCCGCGGCAATCTGAGCGGCGGTAAGGGAATCGAAGCTCTGAGCCATTACTCGCTCTCCCCCTCTCCCAAAATGGACGGCACGCGGAAGTAGCGGTCGCGCGCGCTGCCGGCGTTTTCGAGCGCGACGTCGAGCGACAGGTCGCGCTCGGGCTCGCGCAGATCATCGCCCATCACGTTGGACAGGCTTCCGATAGGATGGAACGTGGGCTCCACGTCGGGCAAGTCATATTGCAAGACGGGCTCGAGCATCTGGACGGCGTCGTTCAGGTAGGACGTCATCTGGGTGAGCTCGTCATCGGTCAGTGCGATCTTTGCGTACTCGGCGATGCCGCGCACGTCTTTCTCGCTGAGTGCCATAGGCGCTCCCTTCCGCATAACAGATAAACCGCTCTAGTATACAAGGCAACGCCGCTTGGAGCAGGTGCTTTACCCAAATGCAGCGAAAACGTAACGAGGGCGGCGGGCTGGCAAGCGGCGGGCCGGCGGTTCTGCAGCGAAACCGCACCGTCCATAGCGAAAACCGTCTCGCCCGAAACGAAAACCATCCCGCCCGAAACGAAAACCATCCCGCCCGAAACGAAAACCATCACAACATTCGACGCTTTTCGTCAAAATCGAAATTTTCATCGAATGTTGTGATGGTTTGGAAGCCCCCGACCACCACAAAGGTGCCTGTCCCCTTTGCGGCGGTTCTGAAGAATGTCTTATGCCGAGGCCTTGGCCTTGCGGCGCTTGCGGACCGCGTGGATCACGATGTCCAGCAGCAACAGCACAATGGCTACGACCACAATGAGCACGGCAAACTCGCGCTTGCCCCAGTGGCGGCCGGCCAGCGACTTTTGCTTGTCGACGTCCTTCTTGTTGTACTTGGTGCGCACGCAATGCACCAGCAGGCGATGGTCATTTACGCCGTAGGGTGTGCAGGTGACGAGCGTCACCTTGTCAGCGCCGGGCTCGATGGTCAGCGACTCCATCTCCTCGGGCAGCACCACCTCGGAGTCCACCATCTTATAGGCGAGCGTCTTGTTCATGGTGTGCAGCAGCACCAGGTCGCCGGACTCCAGCGAGTGGATGTCGTCGAACATGCTCAGGTTGCGCATGCCCGAGTGCGCGGTGAGCACGCAATGCGTCGAGGTGCCGCCCACCGGCAGGCTCGTGCCCTCCAGGTGGCCAACGCCCGCCATGAGGACTTCTTCGCTCGTGCCGTGGTAGATGGGCATACTCACATCGATGGAGGGGATCTCGACCCAGCTCATCATGGGGTCGCGGTCAAAGATGAGCTGCTGGGCGTAGGGCTCGATCTGGTCGGCGGGAAGCTCGGTGGCCTCGCCCGCCAGCTGCTCGTTATAGGAGCGCGCCTGGAGCAGGATGCGCTCACGCTCCTCTTCAGACAGCGCATCCACGGTGCTGGACACGGTGCTGATCTGGTTGAACACGCCCGAGGCCTCGAGCCGGTCCAAGATCCACGGCCAGGTCATAAGACCCACGCCAATAAGGATGATGACGATGGTGATGAGCCGGTCGGCCCAGCGCGGCAGCCGCTTGCGGCGGCGCTTGGGTTTGGGCTGAGGGCTTGAGCCGCCGTTATCCGCGGCGTTATTGCTCTTCATATGTTTGGCGCCCTGCACCATCGCCAGTCACTCCTCTACAACTCAAGTTGTCTAAACAAATAATAGCCGATTAGCGAGCCCCGCGCCGGATAACGCAGCCAGATTGCACCGTCCGGGCCACGTAACCCCACTCAACCAATCAAGCCATATGTTGCTTTCATCGTCTCGAGCAACTGCACCATCGTTGCGCCCGCAACCCCAATCTGTTTCAGATTGACGTCGCCCACCTCGCAATCTTTAACAAACGCAAGCATATCGTCCTTCAGTTCTCCGCGCAGGTCGACGCCTTCCGACTCGCCAAGCAGCTGAGCAAGCCTCAGCGCATCGCGTTTATGCTTTTTTACCTTCCTCGAATCAACGTTCTCCCCCGCTTCCCTTCTAGCTTTTAGGTCGAGATACGCCTTCGCTTTGAACGGGACAATGTATTCCGTGCCCAGGACCGAAACGCCGCCTACGGTCCGAATTCCCTGAAGGAACAAGCTGTAGTAAGCATCGTCCAACAAAATTGCCGAAAGACTGCTTATGTTTTCATCAACGTGAATTGGCGCCACATCAATCCCCTCACGACCCTTTAGAAAGTCGGGGCACTTCGCGAAGAGCTCGATCATATGGGGGTAACCCGGCCTCTTTGGCTCTGTAAACCGATAAAAACATGAGCCTTTACCTTCGCCCCAGCCGCAGCGGTAGCCGCCATCACGCACCAAAGTCCATATGGCTTCTGCCGTCTGAGGCAACCGGTCACCGGCGACAATTACCACATCAAAATCGTGAGTCGCCCTGAATGAAAGCCCCGCCTCCGCGAGCAAAATGTCGCATGCCGTGCCGCCGATAAGGGCATACGATCCTGCAGCTTCTTGCATATGCTGCTGAAATTCTTGGAGACCTTCTACAGCGCTTCTCGCCATGGATATTCCTTTCCAAACATGCGATCGACTTCGAGCTGAATTCGCTCATCGTCGATCGCCGCCAAAGATAGCGCAAGCGAAATGTCATCGACGCGGGAGGAGTCGGCAAACACGGGCGCATAGCGCCACACTTGGATCATCGCCGTTTCGTTATCCGGCAACTCCCCGTCTGCGACTTCGAGGTCGCTCAGTTGACGCCATGCACTTCTTAAGACGGCCTTTTGTTCCATGCCCGGCGCAGCGAGCATCGAACGCGCAGCGAGCGCCGTCTCCCCGGCGTCTACAAGATAGTCGATCTGCGGCGTCTTCCTTGCAAAAATGACCTTCGAGACAGGCGAGGAGAGTTCTGCCATGTGCTCGCTGAGCAAAAGATCAACGGCGACAGGGAGCACGACGACACGTCGCTCGCAACGTTCGCGCCTCGCGAGCCCCCTGTCGACAAGCTCGGTTATGGCCTCACTCGCGCGGCTTGCCGAAATCCCAAGCGCACGACAAAGGTCATAGGGACGATATGGCTCCTGGGCTGCTCCCCAGATTGCGGCAGCCTGTGCGTTGGGTGACATCTTGGTCGCGTGATTGTGAAACCGGGCACCGCCCCTCTCCGTGCAAGCTGTGCCCATAAATGGAAGAAAAACCTGTCTACCGGGGCAGACAAAGGGAATCCCATGTGCGACCAATGCTTTGCGCTGACGTGCATCGGCATCAGGAAATGAAACGGCAACAGGAGTCTCCGCGCGCAAGGCTAGCTGACTATAGACTCTCTTAGCCTCGGGAAGCCCGACGCCAGTAGGCAAGCTTGCAAGCAAAAACGAAAAACCGTTTGCGTCAACAGCGCGGACCTCAATCGCCCGCAGATGCAGTGGCAAGCGTGCGGATCCAGGCCAAGTTTTGGTCTTGGCGGAGAGGCCTAGTGCTTCTTGTAAGTAGATTAGCGCTTCGTTCATTTCCATCGTTTTCGTTTGATTCCATTTCATATTGGAATTATACATAATTTTCGGAATTAACGAGATTTCGTTCGTGCCTAAGCCCATACTTGCGTTTTCAAAATATCCCGAATCGGCAGAGCGATTCGGGATACAATGTCAATAGAAAACGACGCACCCCGCGTAAGTGTACGAGAGCGCGGGCGGCCTAGTTTTCTGGTTTTGTTAAATGCCCGGGATCCGACCCCCGGGCATTCTTATTTGCGCTTTCGGCGCAAATGCCTTCTACCGTCCGCACTGCGCGTGCGCCTACGGACCTTAAACCGAACCTCATACGAGTCAAGAAACGCGATGACGAACGAACCCACCGCCGCTAGGGCGGCGAGCGCGTTAAGGAATTTCAGCATTTGGGGACCTCCGATCGAGTCGTCGGCCGCCCGCGCACGGGATGCGTCGCAAGGGTATTTTACTGCGAGCGTATGCACCCGCAGCTGGTAAACGCGATTTTGACAAACATTTGTTCGATAGTTACAAACACGGTTCCTCATCCAGCGGAGCCTGGCCGCATTGTCCGCGTTTGCCCGACGTGTTTGCGTTTTCAAAATGTCCCGTATCGGCGAAGCGATTCGGGATACAATAACTACAGGAAACGACGCACCCCGTGTAAGTACTTAGGAGCGCGGGCGACCAGTTTCCGACGTTGTTAAATGCCCGGGCTCCGAACCCCGGGCATTCTTATTTGCGCTTGTTGCGGCGCAAATGCCTTCTACCGTCCGCACCGCGCGTGCGCCTACGGACCTTAAACCGAACCTCATACGAGTCAAGAAACGTGATGACGAACGTGCCAACCGCCGCGAGGGCGGCGAGCGCGTTAAGGAATTTCAGCATTTGGGGACCTCCGATCGAGTCGTCGGCCGCCCGCGCACGGGATGCGTCGCAAAGCCATTTTACTGCGAGCACTCGCACTTACAGCTGGTAAACGCAATATTTGCAAACATCTGTTCGATATTCATACGCTTGATCCATCGGGCAATGGAGGCTGGCTACGTTATCCCAAAAAAACGGGGCAAACTCCAGCGCGGAGTCTGCCCCGAAAAGAGAATGGCAAAGCAAGAACGTCGATGGACGAGAAAAGTGTCCGCAAGTCTCATGGCCATCACATCCCACCTGCCAAAGGGATGGGTGAGCGAGCGTTACTCCTGCTCGGACTCCTCAGCCTGCTTACGGCTGCGGATGAGGTGCGCCACGCCGATGCACAGCACCGCGCCACCAGCAATCCAAGTGAAGGTCACGCCGTTAAGGCCGGTGAGGGGAAGGCCAACCTGCTTGGTATCACCGACGGTGATGTTGAAGGTACCGTCGTCGTTTGTGGCTGTGCCAGTTTTGACCTCAAGCTTGTTATCGCCAACCTTACCCTCGCCATCATCATTGATGCCAGCGATAAGCTTGTCAGTTTGGGACATAGAAAGCGTTACCTTATCAATTTTAGTCCCATCCTCTGACATGGTCGGAACAATCTTGAAATCGAACGGTGAGATATCGGCATAACCATCGAGATGTTTCTCTGTCACGGTATATGTGCCGGCATCGAGACCCCTCACTGTAAAATATCCGCCGTTATCGGTCGTGAATACATACTCATCGGCGGAGAGGGTGCCGTCGCCCTGAACAAACATATCAGTTGAGGTCTCATCGTCTGCTTCCTTCACCTTAATGGTAAACTTGGCACCGTTCAGAGCCCGCTCCGTTCCCAAGTCGACCTTGTTGATCTTGAGGCCGTAGGTGTAGTCCTCAACTGTATCGGACGCCGAGGTGCCAGTGCCACCTGACATGGGGTTGTTGGAATACTCGAGCGTAACGGTGTTAGGATTGACCTTCAGCTGGTTGTTTGCACCCGCAATATTCGCGCTTGCGTTGAGCTTCGCCTTGTAGAAAACGACGATTTTAGTCTTCCCATTAATCACAAGCTCTTCGCCATTTTTCGCAGTGGCCGACTTCAAGCCATTTTCGCCCTTATTAAAATCGACTACCAGGTCACGACTAGAGCCAGAGGGTTTAGTCACATTGTAGCTAGTCGAACTGATCTCGATATATGCACCATTATTCAGTGCATAAACGCTGAGCGATTCATCGATGTAGTCGAGACCTTCCGGCAGCTGATCCGTGAACTTGTAGGAATAGGAGTCATAGCTGGCGTAGTTATCTGCAATCGTACCGGTAAGTCTATAGCTCACTTCCTGACCAATCTGGGAGTCGGCAGCGTCCTTCCAATGGGCCTCTGTCACCCCAGTAATTGCACCGCTCGTCACGTTGGAATCATTGAGGATCTTTTTCTCAACCGTGGGGATGCTGGTCTTCTCACAAACGGTCACAGCGCTACCACCCACGACCGCGAAAATAGGAGACGTACCAGTGTTCTTATTGCCGGGTGCCAAGCTACTTCCGTCGGTCACAAACAAGTAGTAGCCGTTGCCATTCTCGGCGTCAGGAGTCCAGGAAGTGCCTGCAACGATACCGGACTTAACCGGCGCCTCATTCTTTACGGCATCCGCAACTGCGTAGAGGATGTTGTCGGTAGTAACTCGCGTTCCCTCATTCTTTCCGTCAGGCGAACCTGCAGTTGGATCATCCGCATGCGCCATGAGGAAGTCGGCGACTTCCTGGGCCGTAGGCTTGCTAGGCAGCCCATCTTCAACCTTCAAGCTGTGATTCTTCTCCCAGCTATTAATGGCATTAACCACCTTCGCGCTAACCGTTTCGTTCGCCCACGTGATGTTCTGAGCGGTCTTGCCGCCGTTTGCAGTGTCGGTCACCGTAGCCTTAAAGATCTGGTACGCCTTGAACGTGGTGCCATCGTTTTTCTCGGCCTGACTAATGGTGATGCTGCCGTCACCCTCAGCCGCAAACGCCATGGTCACCGGGGCCATGACTCCGCCGAAGCTCAGCGCTGCTGTGAGGCCGGCGGTTACTGCCAGGCGTGCGATGTTCTTGCTCATGCTCATCTTCTTTTCCTCCGTTTTCCGTTTGATTCTCATTCGATCGGTCATCATCTGTCTGTGTCTTAGCATCTACTTCGCTACGTCTCGCCCCGCTCTCTGTGGGGCTGCCAGCTACTCTTTATGGCTGCCACCTCCCCGCTTGACCAGGAGCGCGACCACGATGAGCGCGGCTCCGGCGACCGCTGCGGCGGCCGCGGCGTACATTGCCATATCGCCAGTCGAGGGCATAAAGCCTCCGGTGGTAATGCTAGGGGGTGTGCCGGTGGGCGTGTTGATGAGCGACGCCTCCAGGCTGCCCGTCGACCCGTCCGCGCTGTCGGCGCGTAGGGGCGACTCGGCCGTGATGGTGAGCTTAGGCTTGGCGGCGGCCACCTGGTCGACGTCCAGGCCCTCGGCCTTGACCGTCACGGAGCGCGTGCCCTCAAAGGCGGTGTAGCCCTTGGGCGACTTGAACTCGCGGACCTCCAGCTTGCCCGAGTCCACGCCCGAGACGGTCACGCGGCCGTCCTCGCCCGTGGTGACGGTGGCCTTGCCCTCCGCATCCCACGTGCCGTCGGCCGTCAGCGTGCGACCGCGGTCGTCGATGATGCTCAGGACCGCCCCGGCAAGCGGCTTGTCGCCGTCGCTGCCGCGCTTAGTGAGCGCGAGATCCCAGGTGTAGGCGCACGCGTCGTCGCTCGGCGTGCGGGTAAAGCCGGCGTCGCCGGACTGGTCGGCAAAGGGGGAGCGCGGGTAGCGCAGGTAGACCTCGTTGGGGTTGCCCTTCGCGATGCCGTGGTTGCACGCGCTGTTGAGCGGCGCATTGTACACGGCGACCACGCGGGCGCCCGCGGTGAAGGCGTCGGCCCCGCCGAGCGCGGCGATCAGGTCGCCGGTGCGCACGGTGAAGGTCTTGCCGTCGGCCGCTACCTTGGTGGCGCACTGGGCCGTGATATCGGTCCAGCCCTTCGCGGGCTCGATGCCGGCGCGGCCGTCCTTGCCGGTCTGGACGGCGTCGAAGCCGCCGTCCGCGCCCGCCGCCGCGTACACGCGCATGCTCGCGGCCACCTTGGAGGGGTCGAGCCCCGCGCTCATGGTGTCGACGAACCGCACCGTATAGGTGTCGTAGGCAGTGAGCCCGGCCGGGACCGTGGCAGAGAGGCGCCAGTACAGGTCGTCGGCGACCGTGGCGTCGGCGGCCTTCTGCCAGGCGGCGGTGCCGTCCTCCAGCACGTGTTTGGCGACCTTGGGGGTCGCCGCCTTGGGCTTGACGGTGACGGCGCTGCCGCCGACCAGGGCCATGATCGGCGCGGTGCCGACCTCGCCTTGGGCGATGGCGTCGTCGTCGGCGACGATGAGCCAGTAGCCACAGGGCAGCTCGGCCTCCGTGCCCGCGTTAAGGGCCAAGGACACGGCGCTAGAGCTCTGAAGGGAACGAGCGAGCTGTGCGCTCAGTGCGCTCGTTAGGCGGGAATCGGTGTTGAGCCACTCGGCAGCTTCCCGCGCGGTGGTCTGGGAATTGGGCATGCCGGCGCTGTGCAGCACAGGCAGCGCGGCGTCGCGCACGGCGTCGCTTGCCCAGGCGAGGTCGGTGGCGATCTTGGCGTCGTTGTCGCCGTCGACAACGTTGGCGCTAAAGATCTGGTAGGCATCGTAGCTGCTCGCCACGGTGCCGCTCACCGTGATGGAACCGGTCGAGGTCGGCGCGGCCTGCGCGGAAGCGGGGAACACAACCGCGCAGGTGCCGATCAGGAGGGCAAGCAGCGCAAACAAGATCGGGAAGGAGCAAACTTTCTTATTCACGACGCTCGCCTCCCTTCGCATTCGCCTTGCGACGAATGTGCATCCAGGCCGCAGCAGCGCAAAGCACCGCCGCGCCGGCAAGGTACGTCAGAGTGACGCCCGACATACCAGAAAGGGGCAAAGAGGTGGAGTAGGTGTTGGTGAAGGTGGGGGTGGAGTCGTCGGTGAGTTTGTGGTCCGTGTCGGTGGTCACTTCATTGCCGTCACGATCCCGAATCTGCTTGTAGGTCGCAGTGACGTTGATCTTGTGGTCAGTGTTATCAACTGCATTGACCGTAATCTGATAGACCGAATTGTCGTACTTATAGTGCGCAAACGGCGTGTTCGGCTGCTGTTCGCGGACGTAATAAGTAAAGGTCTTGCTTGCACCGCGGCCAGTGGAGTCAGCCGGAAGTTTGTTGAGTTGATCGAGTTTGTACTCGATCTTGTCGAAGCTCAGGGTCTGGGACTTGCCGCCGTCGGCAGTGGTGATAATCTCGCCGTCGGGGTCGGTCATAACCGTCTTGGGACTATCGAAGTTCTCGTTATCCGCAAACTCGAGCGTGAACTCCTTCATCTCGCCACCCTTAACGACCTTGGTCGCCTTAGGGATCCAAACGCCAGTCGAGTCGTACGCGGTACATACGTTAGTGAAAGTCGCCGAACCGTCCTCACAGATAATTTGATAATAGCCGTCGACATTCTTCGCGACACTCCACGTTTTTTTGTTAATCCACTTCCCAGACTTATCGAGTTCGTACTTGGTCCCGTTGACGTCTGTAATCGTGTAGTTATGGATGAGAAGTTCCTTCTCTTCGTTCGGATTATTTTTACTCGGAACAGTCATGAGCTTGGTCGGCTTATCCTGGGTCCGTACCACAATCTCATACACACTGGAGTCGCACGTGATGTCAGGATCATCGCCGACATCTTCGACCAAGTAGTATGTGATTTCGTTACCCGTGCCACCCGTTGCGAACTGTTCACCAAGGTCAAACGTGATATTGCCGCTTGCATCATTTTTTGCAGTTCCAACCTCGGTGCAAACGTTACGATTGAATGTCGCGCTAGCCAAAGGGTCGGTTGAGTCCTTGCGGTAGACCCTAAAGGTAAACTGATTCTCTTCGAGCCCCTCGTTCACATTTGTCTGCGAATTACGTAGTACCTTGGTCGCCTTGAGCTTGAGGCTCGGATAGACATACGTGTCCTCAGGCACGCCCATGTACAGGTCGCCGTTCGACATGATGCCGCCGCCATGGTCCCAGGAATAGTTGCCGGTGATGAACGTTGTCGCAACTTTTTGCGCATTGATCGCGGCTTCGTCTTGAGCTGTAACACCCGAGCTCAGGCCGATGCTTTTATATACCTGCACGCCACCGTTAGCGGGGATAGTAATGGCTTGCGTAAGCTCTTTACTTCCCTTGTATTTGGCGTCACCGCCGCCAAGCATTTTGCCAATCACCGCCGCGATCGGGGTCTTATGATCCTCCGCCGCAAGGAAGAAGTCCGCGTGGCCGTTTTCGCGAAACTCTTTGGCATTGTAGGCGTCAGCATCCTGGTTCTTTTTGTGTTCAAGGCCTTCGTAGCCACCAGCGGATAGGTGAGGGGTGCCTTCGTTACCGCTATTCGTTTCAGAATTATAATCAGCTTTTGCGTCCTGCTGATCTTTGGCAGACGAATTGCCAAAGATTGCTGTGCCCTCAGTGTTCGTTACCAACGTCTTGCCCGTAGGGCAGACTGCAACGCCACCGCCATAGCCGCCAGCGGTATTGGCGCTAATGTACGAGTTATATATGAATAGCCTACCAGCAGTCTTCTCCTTGCCCAAATCCGAGTTTCCCTGGACAAAGATACCGCCTCCGCCCCAGTCAAAGCGAGACATGCAAGAGTTATTAGTGATGTAGACTGGGCTATCGTTTGACGACCCATTTATCATCGCGTCAACCATCTGGCCCACTCGAATGCCAGCACCTTCAGATCGGTAGCTCACGTTAGAGGCAATAATTCCTCCCGTGATTTTCAGCCACGCCATACCCGTACGGGATTGCTCATTACGGTCGACATCCGTGACATAAACGCCGCCGCCTGCTTCCTCAGAATAGTTGCCCGTGATCTGGCCGCCCGAAATGGTGACATGAGTACCGTTTCTAGCGGCAAGTCCAGCGCCGCCATGATCGCCATAACCATCATGGCCACAGAAATTGGCATATTTATTGTTCGTAATGTAACCGCCGGAAACAGTAACGCTGCCGCCATATTCGGCCATGATGCCGCCACCAAAGCCAGCAGAATCAAGCGTGCTGTTGCCGGAGATTACGCCATTAGTTATGGTGACCGTGGAGCCTTTAGCATACACACCGCCGCCACTAGGAGCACTATTGCCGGCAATTACGCCACCGGTCACATTAAGGGTCGAGGCACTACCTTTCTCGTTGGACACCATAATGCCCGCGCCCGCGCCCGAGCTAGAAGCGCCACAAACATAGCCGCCGCTCATGTTGACGGTAGAGCCGTTCTCGGCATAGACCAAGCTGCTAACCCTGCCGCCTTTCTTTTGCGTGATCACGCCGCTCACAAGGTTAAACGAGCCCTTGCCGTTGTTGTTATACAGATTGATGAGCCTTAGATTTGCGTTGCCGCTGCACGCCACGATGGCGCCTTTAATATCAACGTCATGTTTGACAAGCGTCTCGGTTGTCCCTGTACCACTTGGGGTCGATTTGGTCACGTAGTAGGTAAGATTAGACGGAATGCCATCAACGTAATTTAGCTCGGCTTTCTTGCCATAATTATCGGGATTCAGGTACTGCCCCTGATCAGTAAGCTGCTGGCCCTCGATGAGCGTCTCATTCGCCTGTGCGGAATCCTTAATTGTAAGTGTTGCGCCGTTAGCAATATCAAATAACGGCTTGTCGGTGTTCAAGCACTTAATCTTATGACCGTTTAGGTCAAGGGTGATATTGATAGGGTTATCGTCAGTTTGTTCAAGCCTAATCTCACCGCTGTATTCAATATCGTTAACAAGCTTAAAAGTAGCGGAGCCATTTCCATCGCGAAATTTCTTGTCAGGAAGCTTCGCGCTGAGTTCATCTCCTCTGCTGATTTCATAAGTCGATTCATTTTCTGCAGCAAGTGCGATTGCGCCCTCGCCGTTAGCACTATCATCCGCAGACTGAGCATCACCCTCGGCCTCCGTGTCGTCGGACGGCAGGTCTGCGGCAACGGCGTCTTCGCTCGCGCCATTCTCGGCATCGTCACTATTCTGGTTTTCGGTATCCCCGTTGTTGGTGCTGCCTACATCAGTAGACTCACTTGAGGAACCCCCCCCCATCACAGTTCCTTCGGTAGGAACCGTCTGGGCACCGTTGGCAATGGCCTGCGAGATCGGTGGCATGACGAGCGACAGTACCAGGCTCAACACGGAGGCTCCGCACAAAACGCCTGCCAGTACACGGCGCGTCGCTTTTTTACTCTGCTTAGATTTGTCTGAATTCGCTTTCATCGATGTCTCCTCCCCAAGAGACCGCGATCTTGCTCTTTCACTATCAAACGTATCTGCGCAATCTGTAATTGCGCACGCTTAGTAATCCATATTGTAGCAATTGTTTGAACATCTAAGCAAAAATACCGATAGTTTTGTAGCGAATTCTCAATTCGCTTGACATTTGCTCGGATTTACCTTCGTTTATTCGCTATGAAATATCTATTTCTACTGGTAATTAAGCTAGTTATCATTTTTTAATAGCATTTTATTTATTTGCACAACATTTTGCTCAAGAGCATGCGTCCTGTGAACGGTCGAAAATCGACCGTGAGCGGTAAATCATTAACCGGGAGGAATAGACTACCAAATTGATGGGAATATCTTTAACCCATCGGTGGTTAGAAGCATGATGTTCAGACAACGTTATTTGAATTTTCGCGCAGATTTTCGGTATCAATTCGCCCAAATCGCCTGAGGCCGCCACAAAGGCGCCTGCCCCCTTTGTGGCGGTTCTCCCCCTGCGCTACAGCAGATGCTCCTCGATAAAGATCGCGATGCCGTCTTCGTCGTTGCTGGCGGCTACAAAATCGGCGGCGGCACGGGTGGCATCGCTACCATTTGCCATGGCCACACCCACGCCGGCGTCGGCCACCATGCAGGTGTCGTTGTCCGCATCGCCAAACACGCAGATGTCCTGGAGCTCCATGTCGTTGAGCTCCGCTACGCGCACAAGGCCGCGCGTCTTGGACACGCGCGGATCCATGAACTCGTAGAGCCGCTGCGTGGTTTGCAGAGCCGCCGCCTTAACAGTGTTATCGGCAAACGTCGACGCCCGCTCTATGACCTGCGGCATCACCTCGGGTGCCATGGTAAACATCACCTTGGGCTGCGGCTCGTGCAAGAACTCGGCAAAATCGACCACCTGGTAGGGCACGCCGTCGACGCGCGACAGGTGTTCGACGCACGCGTTGCTCTCGGGCACGTAGAACACGCCGTCTCGGGGGCAGACGGGCGTTGCCGGAAGGTCCGCCATGTGCTTGCAGATGCGCGCGATGGTCTCGCCCGGCAGCGGATAGCTCAGCTCGTTGATGTCGTGCGCGCGGTCGATGACCTCGGCGCCACCGCAGCCCACGAGCACGTCCACCAGGCCTTCGATACCCCAGAGCTCGTACATGGCCTCGGTCGCGTGGGCGTCGCGCCCGGTGCACAGGCCAAAGAGCACGCCGCGCTCGCGCAGGGCGCGGATCGCCGCCACGGTGCGCGGGGACACCGTGTGCTGGCTCGTGAGCAGCGTACCGTCGATATCGCAGAACACGGCTTTGATGTGGCTGAAGGTGGTGTCCATAAGGGCCTTTCTGGGTTGTGCGGCGGTGTGGGGTGTATTCGTGAACGGCGTACATGGTATACCAAGGCGCAGCCGCGGCCCCTCAAAGCAAAAACCACCACAAAGGTGCCTGTCCCCTTTGTGGTGATCGCGGCGTCTACGGGCCAAACCATCACAACATTCGACGTTTTTCGGCAAAATCGCGATTTCTATGGTAGCGCACAGAGATGTGGTGTAAGAGGCGGGGCATGCCCCGCCTCCGCCCTTTCTTGAAAGGGAGGGGACACCGCCTAGAATTCGTCGTTGGAGTAATGAAGGTGACGAATGGAAGGAAAGGCGATGCCCCAAGAAGAGAGTGTACTGCGCCTCGGCCGCGACGAGGCCCTCGAGGCGGCGAGGCTTTGGCAGGAGTGCGGCGACGCGCGCGAGTTCGCGTGCAGGGTGCTGGGCGGCGTGATGAACGCACTGATGGACTCCGAGGCCCAGCAGATGTGCGGCGCGAGCCGCAATGAGCGCAGTGACGGCAGGGAGAACAGTCGCAACGGCTACCGCCCCAGGTCGCTCAAGACCGCCGTGGGCGACGTGGAGCTCGAGATACCCAAGCTCAGGCACGGCACCTACTACCCCGAGGGCATGCTCGCGCGATGGTCGCGCGTCGACACCTCGGTGGCCGCCATCGTGCAGGAGATGTACGTGTGCGGCGTATCCACCCGCAAGGTCGAGCGCGTGGCGTCCAAGCTGGGCATATCCTCGCTGTCGAGCTCGGAGGTCTCGAGCCTCTGCTCCGACCTCGACGCCGAGGTGGCGGAGTTCCGCCGCCGCGACCTGTCGGGCACGCCGTGCTGCTACCTGTGGCTCGACGCCACCTACATGAGCTGCAGGGTCGGCTCGTCGGTCGTCTCGCAGGGCGTCGTGACCGCGATCGGGCTGGGCGCCGACGGGCGCAAGCACTTCCTGGGCTGCGACGTGGTCGACACCGAGAGCGAGGACTCCTGGGCGGCATTCCTCGGCGGGCTGCGCGAGCGCGGGCTGGCCGGCGTTCGCCTCGTGGTCTCCGACAGCCACGCCGGGCTCGTGGCCGCCGTCTCGCGCCTGTTCCAGGGCTGCGCCTGGCAGCGCTGCGTGACGCACCTGCAGCGCAACCTCCAGAGCGCCTGCTCGGGCAGGCCCGAGGACTCCAAGGCGGCCGTCAGGGACCTCGTGCATGCCGCGGTCTACCAGGACGACCCCGACCTCGCGCGCTGCGTGTGGGCCGAGGCGGCGCCCTGGGTGGCGTCGGTGTCCGCCAGGGCCGGCGAGGTCTTCGAGCAGGCCGAGGACTCCGCGCTGGCGTTCACGGCCTTCCCCAGGGCGCACTGGGCCAAGCTCCGCACCAACAACGTCCAGGAGCGCGCCAACCGCGAGATCAAGCGCCGCTACAGGGTCGTGCAGTCCTTCCCCTCGAGGGAGTCGATGCTGCGCCTGACGTGCGCGAGCCTCATGGAGACCGAGGGACAGTGGTCCCAGCAGCGCGTGTTCTCCGAGGCCTCGGCCGCCGAGGG
The DNA here is from genome assembly GCF_010509075.1 of Collinsella aerofaciens ATCC 25986. Taxonomy (NCBI): domain Bacteria; kingdom Bacillati; phylum Actinomycetota; class Coriobacteriia; order Coriobacteriales; family Coriobacteriaceae; genus Collinsella; species Collinsella aerofaciens. The sequence continues at coordinate 2,180,931 of NZ_CP048433.1, read as the reverse complement.
CTTCGCCGAGCCCGCGGACAGGCCGGCCCCGACAGAGGGGAGGCGCCGCGCGCTCGGGCGGCGCGCCAGGGAGATAGTGGACGAGATAGTCGAGAGGCGCGGTCTCAAGAAGGAGTAATATCGGGACTTGCAGCGACGGACCTCAGGACGCTCTTACACCACGTCTGCGCGCGCCACCATTTCTATCGAATGTTGTGATGGTTTTTACTGCAAAGCAAAAACCACCACAAAGGTGCCTGGCCCCTTTGTGGCGGTTGCGAGGTTTGCCCAGATAAAACCTGCCAAAATAAACCTGTCCCCTTTTGGCAGGTTTTAGGCCAGATAATCTTGGATGAGATCGCAGATGGCTCGGGCGTCGTTGATGTTGATGGCTCGGGTCGCAAAACCGGCGTCGAAGGCCTGGCGTGCCAGGGCCTCGTTGCAGGCAAGGGCCAGCGTGTGACCGTCGACCAGGTCGAGCGAGCTCTTGCCGCGCAGACGGTCGACACCGGAGCGCGCGACCACGATGTTGTCGAAGCCCTCGGTCTTGTAACCCTCGATGATCACCACGTCGACATCGTTGTAGCGCGACAGCAGCTCGCGCGCGGGCATCTCGTCCTCCTCGCGCGTGTCGGCGTACTCCGCCCAGCGCGTGGCGCAGATGAGGCCCACGTGTTTGGAGCCGGCCTGGTGATGGCGCCAGGTGTCCTTAGCGGGCACGTCGATATCAAAGCCGTGATGCCCATGATGCTTGAGCGAACCCACGCGCAGGCCGCGGCGGGTGAGCTCGGCGATAACCTTCTCGACGAGCGTGGTCTTACCCGAGTTCTGGTAGCCGATAAACGCGATCGCGGGGACGGCCGGAGTGGGAGCTGCGGGAGCGACGGCGACGGGTGCGCTCGCGGGCGCGGCACCGTCAGCTGCCACGGACTCAACGGCAGCGGCGTGACGCTCGGCGCGATCCCACACACCCGAGCGGCCGCCTTCCTTGTGCAGCAGGCGAACGTCGACGATCTCCATACCGCGATCGACCGCCTTGCACATGTCGTAGATGGTTAGGCACGCGGCACTCGCGCCGGTCAGGGCCTCCATCTCGATACCCGTCTTGCCCGTCACGCCGGCCGTAACCAGCACGTGAAAGCCAACCTGCCCGTCCGCGCGCGCCGGTGCCCAGCCCTCGGGCACGTCCTCGGCCGGCGTCCCCGCCGGAGCGATGGGCGCAATATCGCACTTGCTCTTGGTAATGAGCAGCGGATGGCACATGGGGATGATGTCGCTCGTGCGCTTGATGGCCATAATGCCCGCCACGCGCGCGCAGGCAAGCACGTCGCCCTTTTTGGCGCGGTCTTGCAGCACCATGGCTTGCGTATCGGGGTGCATGAGGATGGTGCCCTCGGCGATGGCAATGCGATGCGTTTCGGCCTTGTCGGACACGTCGACCATGCGAACCTCGCCCTTGGCGTCCACGTGCGTCAGCTCGTCGCGACGGGCGTCACGGGCCGGCTCGACGGCGGCGCTGGCGGTCGGCTGCGCGGACGCGTCGGCGCTGCCAGCATTCGCCGCAGCCGTGACTTTGTGGGCAGACATCGCGGCCCTGCGAGCGGCCTTGGTGGCATCGGCGTACCTGCTCTTGGCCATATGATCATCCTCCGATTTGGGACATAAATCGTTGCGTGCCCTCAATTATCGCGTGTTCCTGCGGTTTGTGGGCCACGGCATCGCGCCAAATCGAAAGTACCTGCATATCATCACCACGGCGCAACGCCTCACGCACCGAATACTCGGCATCGCTGAACAGGCACGGACGCACGTTGCCATCGGCCGTCAGGCGCAGACGGTTGCAATTCGCACAAAAATGATTGGACATGGCGCTAATAAAGCCGACCGTTCCCGCCGCGCCCGGAAAGTGCCAATAGCGCGCAGGGCCCGCGCCGGCAGGAGCGTCGTTGATGTCGAGCGGCTCGAGCTCGCCCTGTCCCGCCGCGGCGGCCCCGGCATTGATGCGCGCCCGCAGCTCGTCGCTCGGCACGGTATCGCTCGCGTCCCACAGCTCGGGATTGAGCGCGGGCGCATGCGGGTCCACAGCGCAATGCGAGCTCGTGCGCTCGTCGCCGATGGGCATATATTCGATAAAGCGCAGGTGGATGGGGCGGTCGAGCGTGAGCCGCGCGAGGGCCGCCACATCCTGGTTGAGCCGGCGCACAACAACGCAGTTGACCTTAACGGGCTCAAAGCCCCAGGCCAGTGCCGCGTCGATGCCCGCCATGGTCTGCTCGAGTCGACCCAAGCGCGTGATCTTTCCAAACAGCGTAGGGTCGAGCGTGTCGAGCGAGATGTTGACGCGGTTAAGCCCGGCATCTTTGAGCTGCGGCGCCAGCTTGGGCAGCAGGGCGCCGTTGGTGGTGAGCGAGATGTCCTCGATCTGCGGAATCGCGCGGATGTCGCGAATGAGCGGGATGATACGGCGGCTGACCAGCGGCTCGCCGCCCGTCAGGCGCACGCGGCGAATGCCCTCTCCCGCCACCAGGCGCACAAAACGGGCGATTTCCTCGGCACTGAGTAGCTCATCGTGCGCGCGGGGCGCCACGCCGTCGGCCGGCATGCAATAGATGCAGCGGAAATTGCACTTGTCGGTAACGGCAATGCGCAGGTAGTTGATGTCGCGGCCAAAGCCGTCGTGTTGCACGTGCCCGTCCACGCGGCCCTCCCCTCACGCGGCGTTTTATTCTTCGGAAAACATAATACCCCACGAGAGAATCGTGCCGACACCCGTACGACAGGACAGGTCGCTTCGAGCAAAACGGACTTCCCAAGCCCATCCTCAACGCACAGACCATCACAACATTCGATGCTTTTCCCGATTTTGGCGAAAAACGTCGAATGTTGTGATGGTCTGCCTACCCACGGCACCCCGTAGAAGGACCAAAGCGCCCCTAAAGGCCGCCGTCCCAGTGTCGAATCACAAATTCTCGCAGGTCGTTTTGACGTTTCTGGAACGCTTCGCTTCGGTCGCACTTGAGACCCATAGCGAGTGCGATGGCGTTCATCGCCCGGTGCAATTGCAGCTGATGGGCAAACTGGGTCCCGGTGAGGACGATCATCCTAAAGCCCAGCGCGCTCAGCACGGTCATACGCTCCGCATCCGACGCGCTGCGCTGTTTATCAAGATGGTCCGAACCGTTGTATTCAATCCCCGTACCACTCGCAGGCGCATATACGTCGATCTCGAAATACCCGGACTTAGCGAGATATTTGAACTCGCTGGGAACATCGACCCGATGGTTGAGCTCGATCTTGGCATATCCCAGCCCTCCCTGGGAACGTTTTGCTACGACCATGATTGCGGTGGCCGTCTCCATGGGCGACCGCGCGCCATCGTGCACGCGCTTGAGCGCGGCGGCCGCGCGTATAGCCCCCTGACGAGATCGGTTCTCATTGCAATAGGCAATCAAGTCGGCAACGGTATACCTCTGCCCCATCTCGATATAATCGCCTGTCGACAGATGATTCAAATGGTATCGGGCACAGATTTCGTAGCCATATTCCAGCTGCTCGAGCTCGCTCATCCACGAACCCGCTTGGACAAAGCACATGGCCTCATCAACCACTAGAAGGCCCTCTGCCACCTCGATAAGATGGCATGGAGGTACCGGCGCCCCAAACACGTGACACCTAAATCCAGCCGGCGTCGAGCGCTCAAAATCGAAGTTGACGAGCGTGTCGATATGATCGAGCTCTTCTCGTGGAATACCAAGCGAAACCAGATAGTCGGTAACGATCCCAACTGCCGTTGAAGCCCTCAGCCCTTTGGCATCGAGTCCCAATTTGGGCAGGTTCGCGGTCGGTTCCGCCTCGTTAGCAAGCGAGTCCTCATCGTATAGGCTGCTTGCTCGCGAGAGCGGCTCGGACGGGCGCGCCACGTTGTGGTACAGCCAGGCAGTCTTATGGGACAGGACGATCGGCAAGTCCATGAGCCCTCCAATGGAGTCGGATAACCAACCTTATTCCCCTGCTCACGGGTCCGCACACCTTCGTGCGCAAGAAAGCGATTCCACCCGATCGAGTGGCATAAAAACCATCACAACATTTGATGCTTTTCCCGATTTTGGCAAAAAACGTCGAATGTTGTGATGGTTTGAGGTGAGGTGAGGGGCACGGAGGGCCGAAGCATCGTGCTCGGACAGGTTAATCCAACTCTTTTAACCCATGTGCCAGCTGCCAGTACTCGCCGTGCTGGGCAAGCAACTCCTCATGGGTGCCGCGTTCGATGATGCGGCCGTGTTCGAGGACCATGATGGCGTCGGCGTCGCGGACGGTGGACAGGCGGTGCGCGATCATAAAGGTGGTGCGTCCGCGCATGATGCGGTCCATACCGCGTTCGATGAGCTTTTCGGTACGCGTGTCAATGGAGCTCGTGGCCTCGTCCAGGATGAGCACCGGCGGATCGGCGACGGCCACGCGCGCGATGGCGAGCAGCTGACGCTGACCCTGCGACAGGTTGGCGCCGTCGGCCGTGACCGGTGTGTCGTAGCCCCGCGGCAGGCGGCGGATAAACGAGTCGGCGCAGGCGGCCTCGGCAGCGGCGCGCACCTCCTCGTCGGTCGCGTCGAGCTTGCCAAAGCGGATGTTCTGCGCAATGGTGCCGCTAAACAGGTGCGTATCCTGCAGCACGATGCCGAGCGACCCGCGCAGGCTGGCCTTGGCAATGTGCTTGACGTCGATGCCGTCGTACGTGATCTCGCCGTCATCGACCTCGTAGAAGCGGTTGATGAGGTTGGTAATGGTCGTCTTGCCGGCGCCCGTGGAGCCCACAAACGCAACCTTTTGCCCCGGCTTGGCAAACAGGTTGAGGTCCGTGAGCACGCGGGCGCCCGGCACGTAGGAAAAGTCCACGGCATGGAAGCGCACGTCGCCGGCAAGCGGGACCAAGCCGCACGTGAGCTCGGTGCCGTCGGCGGCCACCGCGCGGCCCGACTCATCAACGGCTGCCACATCATGCAAATGCCCGTACGCGCCCACGCCCTGGCCCTCGGGAATCTTCCACGCCCACGCGGCGTCGCCCGTCTGCACCAGCTCCACGCAGCCCTCGTCCACCTCGGGCTCAAGGTCCATGGCGGCAAACAGGCGCTCGGCACCGGCCAACGCATTGAGCAAGAAGTTGCCCAGCTGCGTAAACTGGTTGATGGGCATGGCCGCCTGGCGAACGAAGACCAGGTAGCTTGCAAGCGCGCCCACGTCGGCCAGGCCCTTGATGCAGAGCATGCCGCCCGCCACGGCGACGATGGCATAGTTGACGTAGCCAATCACGACAGTCATGGGCACCATGGAGTTGGCATAGCTCACGGCGGCGGTGCCGGTGCGGCGAAGCTCGTCGTTGCGGCAGGCAAAGCCGGCGACATTCGCCGCCTCACGGTTAAAGACCTTGATGACCTTTTGACCCGAGACCATCTCTTCGATATATCCGTCCAGGTCGCCAAGCGATGCCTGCTGGGCAGCAAAGAAACGCTTAGAGCGCGCGCCCGAGTAGCGCGCATACAGCACAATGGCCGCATCGCACACGAGTGTGATAATCGTGAGCTGCCAGTTAAGGATGATGAGCATAGCCGTGGTGCCCACAACCTGAATGGCGGCCTGAATCACGTTGGCAAAGCTGTTGTTGAGCGCCTCGGAGACGGTGTCGACGTCGTTGGTGAAAAAACTCATGATGTCGCCCGAGCGCGTGCTGTCAAAATAACTGAGCGGCAGCGTCTGGATGTGCGCGAACAGGTCGCGGCGAATATCGGACACCACGCGTTGGGCCGCGCGCACCATGATCTGCGAGTAGCCCAGGGCCGAAAGCACGCCCGCGGCGTAGATGATCGCCGTCAGGATGACCTGCTTGGCGAGCAGTTCCTCCCCGCCCGTAGCCAAGCCGTTAACGATGGGGCGCACCATGTAGGTGCCGGCGAGGCTCGCGATGGCGGCGACGGAGGCGAGCACGCCCACCGCGAGCAACGAGAACTTGGCATGCCCCATGTAGGAGAGCAGGCGGCGCACGGTGCGCTTGAGGTCGGCCGGGCGTGCTTGGGCTGCGGTCTTAGGCATGGCGCTCACCCCCTTCCAAGGGCGATCCTCCGGGGACGGAGGAAAACGGATCATTCGCGCAACCATCGTCGCTGCCGTCGCCGGCGTCCGCGTTCCTCGCAAACTCCATCTGCGAGGCATAAATCTCCTGGTATATGTTGTCGCCCGCTAGCAGTTCCTCGTGCGTGCCCACGCCGTGGACACGACCGTCGTCCAATACCACAATGCGATCGGCATCCATGACACTCGCGATGCGCTGGGCGATGATGAGCACGGTCGTATCGGAAATCCGGGCGATGTGCTCGCGAATCTTTGCGTCGGTCGCCATATCGACCGCGCTGGTGGAGTCATCAAAAATGAGCACGCGCGGATGCTTGAGCAGCGTGCGCGCGATGCACAGGCGTTGCTTCTGGCCACCCGAGACACCGGCGCCGCCTTGGCCCAACTCGCCGTCCAGCCCGCCGATGCGATCAAGGAACTCGTCCACGCACGCCGCGCGGCAAGCCGCGAGGAGTTCATCGTCCGACGCCTGCGGATTGCCCCACTGCAGGTTCTCGCGCACGGTACCCGTAAACAGCACATTCTTTTGCAGCACAATGCCCACGGCGTCGCGTAGAGTCGCGAGGTCGTAGTCGCGCACGTCGTGTCCGCCCACAAGTACGGCGCCCTCGGTGGCGTCGTACAGGCGCGCAATCAGCTGCACAAGCGAGCTCTTGCCCGAGCCCGTGCCGCCGAGGATGCCCACCGTCGAGCCGCTCTCGATGCGAAGGTCGATATGCTCGAGCACATCCTCAGCTGCATCCGCGCGGTATTTAAAGGAAACGTCGCGAAACTCGATACTGCCGTCCGCTGGCGCCGCAATCGCGAGGTCTCCCGCGGGGTTGGCGATAAAGGGCTCCTCATCGAGCACCTCTGCGATACGGCCCACACTCGTAAGAGCGCGCGTGAGCAGCAAAAACACGTTGGAAATCATCATGAGCGAATTCATGATCAGCAGCACGTAGCTCATAAAGCCCGTGAGCGAGCCCACGCCCAGCTTGCCGGCGAGAATCATGTGGCCGCCAATCCACAGGATGGAGAGCGCAGCCACGTACATCGACAGCTGAAACACCGGCAGGTTGAGCACCGCGTTGCCAAAGGTCTTCGTCGCCGTGCCGGCGAGCTCGGTATTGACGGTGTCGAACTTGGCCTCCTCGTGCTCGGTACGAACGTAGGCCTTGACGGCACGCACGGCGGTGAGGTCTTCCTGTACCACGCCGTTGAGGTGGTCCATCGAGGTCTGGAGTTGGCGGTAGAGCGGACTGACGCGATAGGTGATGGCGCCCAGTACGATTGCCAGCACGGGCAAGATGATCGCAAAGACGGTGGCGAGCGGGCGCGACAGCATCAGCGCGTAGATAAGGCCGACGATAAGCGTCACCGGGCCGCGCACCATAGGGCGAAAGCCGTTGCCCACAGCATTTTGGATAACGGTGATGTCCGTGGTCATGCGGGTGACGAGCGAGCTGGCGTCGTAGTTGTCCAGGTTACCAAAAGCGAGCGTCTGAATCTTTTTGTACTCGGCCTCGCGCAGGTTAGCGCCTAGGCCCGAGGCAACGCGGGCGGACGTGCGGGCATAACCCAAGCCCAGTACCAGCGAAAGCGCAGCGCACACCAACATGTACGCGCCCTGCAGCAGCATGTAGTTGATATCACCCGCAGGCACGCCCACATCGATGATGTTGGCCATGATGACCGGGATAAACAGCTCGAGCGCCGTCTCAGCAGTCACAAAGAACACGCCGAGTATGGCATCGCGGCGGTATGCCCCCAGATAGGAAAACAGAATCTTGAGATTGCGCACGCAGGTTCATCCCCCATCAAACGTTGTTCGCAAACCCACGTATTATGGCGCGCCGTGCGGCGGTGTCAAGTGTTCCGAAATCGTTTTCTGCAAGGTTAGCGCCGGCGGCGAGTTCTCGTGATGTGTGTCCATATTCACTCGGAATAATGGTGCGCGAGACTTTTTTCGCTCCGGCGTCAACACAAAGCTTGACTCTACAATCGTTGTAGGGTTTTCACTACACTGGTAGCTAAACGAACCAAGCCAGAAAGCCCCGCCCATGGAACACGACCTCACACGCGGCAATGTCCTTAAGACCATCGCGGTCTTTGCCCTGCCCTATATGCTCTCGTACTTTTTGCAGATGCTCTACGGCATGGCCGACCTGTACATGATGGGGCAGTTTAGCGGCGCCGCCGGCATCACCGCCGTGGGCAATGGCGCGCAGACGCTCTATATCATTACCGTGACGCTCGTGGGCCTGGCCATGGGAACGACGGTCATCGTCGGTCACGCCGTGGGCTCGCGCCGCTTCGATCGCGCCGAGACCGCCATCGGCAACACCATTACGCTCTTTATGGGTGTCTCGGTGGTGCTGGCCGCTGTCCTGCTCGCACTGTGCCCGCAAATCGTGGCACTCATTGGCACGCCGGCCGAGGCGGTCGAAGGAACCGCCGCCTACCTGCGTATCTGCTTTGTCGGCATTCCGTTTATCGCCGCATACAACATTCTCTCGGCCATCTTTCGCGGCCTAGGCGATTCGCGCTCGCCCATGTACGTGATCGGCGTGGCATGCATCATCAACATCGCGCTCGATTTTCTGTTTATCGGCCACATGGGGCTCGGCCCTGTGGGCGCGGCGCTCGGCACAGTGACCGCCCAGACGGCCAGCGTTGCCCTCGCGCTCGTGTGGCTCAAGAGCCGCCGCACGAACATCCACGTAAAGCGCAGCGACCTGCGCCCCCAGCCCGAGGTGCTCGGCAGCATTCTTAAGATTGGCGTGCCCGTGGCCGTGCAGGACGGCTGCATCCAGGTGGCGTTTATGTTTATCACCGTCATCGCCAACCACCGAGGGCTCGTCGACGCCGCCGCCGTGGGCCTGGTCGAAAAGATGATCAGCTTTTTGTTCATTGTGCCAAGTTCCATGGGTGCCACCGTCAGCGCGCTCACGGCGCAAAATGCCGGCGCGGGCAAGGGCGACCGCGCACGTCAGGTACTCAAGGACGCCATGACAATCTCGGTGGTGTACGGCTGCCTGATCACGGTGCTGATGTGGCTGGTGGCGCCAGCGTTTATTGGCTTTTTTGCCAAGGACGCTGCAGTGGTCGCCGCCGGTACCGGCTATATGCGCAGCTATATTTTCGACGCAATCTTTGCCGGCATCCACATTTGCTTTAGCGGCTTTTTCGCTGCATACGGCAAGAGCTACATCGGCTTTGCGCACAACGTGCTGGCCGTGGCGCTCATTCGCGTGCCGGGCGCGTGGCTACTGTCGAACGCCTATTCCGATACGTTGTTTCCCATGGGCATCGCTTCGCCGTGCGGATCGATTTTGTCAGCAGTCATCTGTGTTATCGCGTTTACCGTGCTCAACCGACGCGGGGCTTTTGACAAGTTGGCAGCGTAGCGGGGCAACGCGAGGTCGCCCTCATCGATGGCATCGCCAGCGATGATCCGGCGACCTACGTGACGCAGATCACGGTGCCGGTTGCCCCGTTCAGATAAGAACTGCCTAGATAACGTTCGGCTGAAGGCAGAATCTTGACGTTATAGGCCATATTTTGCCTCAAGGTCATCGAGAGCCTCAAAGGCATCACGCGCCGTGCCAGCAGCACGCTCCCGCTCGGCCACAGCTATACGAGCCATCAGACGAGCCTTAGCCTGTTCCTGAACCATGAGGTCATAGTCTTCAGATCGAAGTACAACAAATTTGCTATAGCCGTTTTTTGTAACAGTCACTGGACCAGGAGCCTCCCAACAAGCTCGCTAAACGCCGGGGACAATCCCCGATATGGCGGTTTTACTCATCCGGAATCGGAAACGCACGGATGAACTCTGCAGGCGAGAAGGTCTTGATGGTCGAGCGCACAAAAGCGGCGCGGTCACGCGTGATGATAAAGTCCACGCCGGCACGCTCGGCCATCGCACGGATACAGCCGTCCTCAAAGTCCGGCTCATCGGAATAGGCGGAGGTAAAACAAGCTTCTTGGTCGAGAGGCTCTACCGAGTAGCTCTTAAGGCAGTCGCGCACTACCTCGCGCCCGCGCGCCTCGCCGGCCTGTTTGGTGAGAATGTAGTACGCGTCCTTGAGAGAGCAGGCCGAAACAACGCCTTCGATAAGCCCCACGTCGACGAGCCCCTTGATCGTTTGCGCCGCTGCGTGCTCCGGCCGGCCCGGAAGCACGCAATCGAGCAGAAAATTGGTATCGAGAAATGCCCTCATAGGTAGCGCTCCCTCGCGACGCGCTTTTCATCTTCAACCGTCATCGTATCGAGCGGCGTTCCCTTTGGCATGTTAGCCACGATATCGAGATACTCCTGGTAGTCCTCATTCTCCGCGAGCATCTCGCGAATCTCCTTCCAGGTAATCTTGGGATGCCACATCGTACCCACGTCGCGCTTGGGCTTGTCCGAGCCGCGCGTCGGCTTTGCACCCCCGCGCTCCTGGGCAGCGTCATATTCCACTGCAACCGGGCCTTGATAGTCGAGCGGTACGATCTTGAACAACGGCTTGCTCCGCTTGAAGACCACAACCTCCTCGCCCTCATTGGCAACCTTTTCGGCCACCTGCGTAAGGTTTTGGCGCAGCTCCGAAAACGCGACCGTAACCATAACTGCTCCTCTCAACATATATCTTCACTGCTAAGTATACACGTTAATATTAATGTTAAAGTGTATAAAACTCATCACAATGGGGCAGCCCGTTGTGGGACCTCACTGCGGGGCCCCTTTGCTTTGCATGAATCTTCTATCGCTCCGGAACGACACCGCTCCGCAGGGTCACCCTCAGCAACCTACATGACGCAGATCATGCTGCCCGCCACCACGCCCAAATAAAAACCTCCCGGAAAGTATCAACCTTTCCGGGAGGTTTTCTAATTTGATTATCGATGTCCTAAGCCTGGGGCACCTGACCAGTAGCCAAAATCTGCTCGAGTGCGTCCTCGTCCAGCACGGGTACGCCCAGCTGCTCGGCCTTGGTGAGCTTGGAGCCCGCTTTGGGACCGGCGACCAGGTAGCTCGTCTTCTTTGAAACACTGCCCGAGACCTTGGCGCCGAGCACCTTGAGCGCCGCGCCTGCCTCGTCGCGCGTGCGGTTGACGAGCGTGCCGGTGAGCACGAAGGTCAGACCCGCGAGCGGCTGTGCGTCGGCGAGCTCGCCCGCCACGCCGGCATCGGCTGCGGCTTGCGCATGCGCGGCGCCCAGGTCGACCTCGAGCGAAAGGCCCGCTTGGCGCAGACGTTCCAGCACGGCAAGGTTCTCGGGCACGGCCAGGAACTGCTTGACGCTCGCCGCAATCTTGGGACCGATGCCCTCGCACTCGGCGATGTCCTCTTCGCTCGCCAAGATAAGCTTGTCGATCGACAGGAATCGCTCGGCGATGACCTCGCCCACGCTCTTGCCCACGTGGCGGATGCCCAGGGCAAACAGTACGCGACCGAGCGGCTGGCTCTTGGACTTGTTGAGCTCGACGATAATTTTCTCGGCCGTCTTGAGGCCCACCGGAATGGGGTCGCCCTTCTTGACGCCCTTTTTGCTGTTGGAGCTGGCATAGGTGCGCCCCGTGTCCAAGCCGGCGATGTCGTCAACCGTGAGCTGGTAGAAGTCCGCGACATCGTGGATCAGGCCGGCGGCGATCATCTTGTCGACGATCTCGTCGCCCAGGCCGTCGACGTCCATGCAGCCGCGGCTCACCCAGTGGAGCAGGCGCTCCTTGAGCTGCGCGGGGCAGTCGATGGAGACGCAGCGGTAGGCGACCTCGCCGTCCTCGTGGACCACGGGGCTGCCGCACACGGGGCAGACCTCGGGCATCTGCCAGTCGACCGAATCGGCCGGGCGCTTATCGAGCACCGGGCCCACGACCTCGGGGATTACGTCGCCTGCCTTATGCACGATGATGGTGTCGCCCTCGCGCACGTTTTTGCGACGGATCTCGTCGATGTTGTGCAGCGTGGCGCGCGCGATGGTGGAGCCGGCGACCGTCACCGGATCGAACTCGGCGACCGGCGTGAGCACACCGGTGCGGCCCACCTGGATGCGAATTTCGCGCAGGACGGTCTGCTTTTCCTCGGGCGGGAACTTAAAGGCAATGGCCCAGCGCGGCGCGCGGGCGGTAAAGCCCAAGTCGAGCTGCTGCTGAAAGCTGTCGACCTTTACGACCACGCCGTCGATGTCGTAGTCCAGGTCACCGCGATGCTCGAGGGCCTGGGCGCAGAACTCGTGGACCTCGGCCGGCGTGGCACAACGAGCCACGTTAGGGTTGACGCTAAAGCCGGCGCTACGCAGCCAATCGAGGAACTCGCGCTGGCTGTGAACGTGCAGCGGATCGGTATCGGCGATGGCATAGATAAAGGTGGCCAGGTCGCGGCGCGCTGTGACCTTGGGGTCCTTTTGGCGCAGGCTGCCGGCAGCGGCGTTGCGCGGGTTAGCAAAGGGGTCGCGTCCCTCGGCATCGGCCTCTTCATTCAGGCGAACAAAGCTGCCCTTGGGCATATAGACCTCGCCGCGTACCTCAATGGTGCGCTCGCGGTCGGCGCCCATATGAGTGAGCGCCGGCTCGGACAGGTGCATGGGCACGTCCTTGATGGTGCGGACGTTGAGCGACACGTCCTCGCCCGTGGTGCCATCGCCACGTGTGGCCGCACGTACGAAGGTGCCGTTTTGGTAGGTAAGGGCTACGCCCAGACCGTCAATCTTAAGCTCACAGGTATAGGTGACGTTGCCGGCGCCGAGCGCATCCTCGGTGCGCTGGAGCCATGCGTCGAGTTCGTCCAGATCCATGGCATCGTCCATGGAATACATGCGTGCCATGTGCGTAACCGGCGTAAACTGCTCGCTCACGTAGCCGCCCACGCGCTGGGTATAGCTGTCGGGCGTCACCAGATCGGGATAGGCCGCCTCGATTTCCTGCAGTTCAACGAGCATTTTGTCAAAGGCGGCATCCGTGATCTCGGGCGCATCGAGCATGTAGTAGCGATAGGCGTGGTAATCGAGCTCGTGGCGCAGCTCGGCCGCACGCGCTGCCGCCTGGGCATGGGCGTCGGTCGGTGCGGTGGTTTCCGCGGTCGTGGACGTTTCGGTATCGATGTCCACGCCGTCGCCAAACAGGCTCGATTGCTCCATAGCGGCACTCCTTCGCTCGATTTCAAACGGATACAAGAGTACCACCGGTCGAAACGGGGTCGAATAGCGGTCTCAAACCGCACCGAATCGGCAGCCGCCAGACGGGGGTGGACAGTTAGTTCAGATACGTATAAATCCTAGAGCTGGATCAAATACGAACACCTCTGTTTCGACTAATTTGGGATCCTCGAGACCATGTAATCGTCCCACTCTCCCTTCCAAACACCCATTCGAGCCCCATCTCAATCAAAAAATTGCTCAAAACGCATCCCAAGCTGCCCCAGATTTATACGTATCTGAACTAACTGTCCAGACCATTCCGAACCAGGCCTCTTGTCAGCCCCAAGTGATCCGTTTTCCTCCATCCCCAACGGATCAATAAGAAAAGAGGGGCTGTCCCACGTTGATGGGACAGCCCCTCTGGCATCGGTATGTGCGATACAGCTCGTTAGAAACCCTGGCCGTAGCCCTGGCCCTGGCCCTGCTGGCCTAACAGCTCCTCCAGGTACTGGCGCAGCTGCTCGTCGGTAATACCGCCGTTGCCGGTGTCGGTCGAACTGTCGTCCTGCTGCTGGTTCTGCAGTTCCTCATCGGAGCCCAGCTCAACCGTGACCTTCTTCTCTTCCTTGCCGCGCATAAGCGTGATCTCGACCTTCTCGCCCACCTCGTGGCTGCGCAGCGCGATGATCAGGCCATCGGCGCTCGTGATCTCGTCGTCGCCCAGCTTGGTGATAACGTCACCCTCCTGAATGCCGGCCTTGGCGGCAGGACCATCCTCAACGACGCTCGCCACATACGCGCCGCTATCGGTGCTCAGCTTGTTGATGCGGGCGTTGAGCGCATTGACGCTCGAAAGCGTAGCGCCCATGTACGGATGCACCGGCGTCTTGCCGTCGATAATCTGGTCGGCAATGTTCTTGGCGTAGTTAACGGGAATAGCAAAGCCCACGCCCGAGCTGGAGCCCGAGTAGCTCTCGATGAGCGAGTTGATGCCCACGAGCTCGCCGTTGTCATTGACGAGCGCGCCGCCGGAGTTGCCCGGGTTGATGGCGGCATCGGTCTGAATCATATTGGCATAGATAGTGTTGCCGCCGGTAGAGCTCATAGCCGTGGAGCGATACAGCGCCGACACAATACCCGTGGAGACAGACTGTTCGTTACCGAACGGCGAACCGATTGCCATGACCCACTCGCCCACGTTGAGCTTGGAGGAATCACCGATCTCGATCGGCGTGAGCTTGGAGGCGTCGGCGTCCTTGAGCTTGATGACGGCCAGGTCGCTCGAGGCATCGTTGCCCACGAACTCGGCCTCGTAGGTGGTGCCGTCGTCCATGGTGACCACGTACTGGTCGTAGCCGTCGACCACGTGGTTGTTGGTGAGGATGTGGCCCTCGGTATCGAGCACTACGCCCGAACCGACGCTGCCCGAGCTATCCGACTCATCAGCAGACTGCGAAAGCGAGCCATTCTGGCTGCCGCTCGAAGTGGCGGTGATGGAAACGACGGAGGGCAGGGCCTTGGCAGAAACGGCCTCGGCCAACGTGGTGTCCTCGGAATCAATCGTAATCTTTTGCGTCGATGAGCCCGAAGCACCCGCCGTCACGGCATTCTTGCCGCCACCGATATCGAGCGTGCCGCTCATAATGAGCGCGATGACCAACAGGGCGCCGCAGGCGCAGCCGGCGAGCGCCGTAATGAAAATCGGCAGCTTTTTGGTCTTGGTCTTGACCACCGTGTGCTTGTTCACGACCTGTTGGCCGCCCAGCGGCTTGCCGGTCTGCGTGTCGTAAGCTTGCACGTAGGGAATGTTGCTACCGGCAGGCGTCGACTCCACCTGCACACGCGGCTGCTGCTGGGTCTCGCCAGCGTTGCCCGCATCCTGGGGACGCTGGGAATCGTTCTCGCTCATGGCTGCGATCCTTTCGTCAAATAACCAAAGGCCCGCCAAACATGTGGCGGGCCATCATTGTTCACGTTGAGTTGTACCCCAATATGCGGGCGAACGTGTATGAGAACGCAATCTTTTAGGAAGGCTTAAGTTCTGCTGCAGGCCCGAAAGGAACCCGCACCTGCGGCAAAACCACCACAAAGGTGCCTGTCCCCTTTGTGGTGGAAATCTAGTCCTTAAACAGATAGCCCACGCCGCGGACGGTGGTGATGTGCGCCGCGATCTGCGGGCCCACCTTGGAGCGGATGCGTCGGATGTGCACGTCGACGGTGCGCGTGCCGCCGCAGTACTCAAAGCCCCACACGCGGTGCAGCAGTACCTCGCGGCTGTAGGCACGGTTGGGATGCGTCGCCAAAAAGCTCAGCAGCGAGTACTCCATCAGCGTCAGGTCAATAGGCTCGTTATCGAGCGTTACCTGGTAGGTAGCCAGGTTGATCTCGAGGTTATCGATGTTGAGCACATCGTCGGCGGTGACGGTCTCCTCCTCGCCCATCAAGCGCTGCGCGCGAGCCTTGAGCTCGTTGGGCGTCGCCGTGGGGCACACAAAGTCGGCATGCGCGTGATTGGGCAGGCGCAGGGTGCCGAGCGCCTCGTCGTCGACAATCACCAACATGGGGACGCCGCCGCGATCGTCAAGCCACTTGGCAATCTGATCGATGCGGTCGCTGCGGATGCCGTCGGAATCGAGGATCAGCAGGTCAAAGTCGTGCGCCGCAGTCGGCGAATCGGGCGTGGCCAGGCTCACCTCGACACCCAGGGTGGTCGTCAAACTGCGGGCAAACTCGTGGAAGCGCGTCGTGCGCGCCATGAACAGGGCACTCTTTTCGGACATATCGGCCTCCAAAGAAATGAGCTCAATCGTACTGGAACAAGCCAGCGCGATTAGGAGTTCGCCAGGTAGTGCTTGATCTCCCACTCGGTGATCGTGGACTCAAACTTATGCCACTCGTCGCGCTTCTTTTTTAGGAAGAAGCTGTGGATGTGCTCGCCGAGGGCATCCTTCATAAACTGCGAGTCCTCAAACACGTCGAGCGCCTCTTTGAGCGAACGCGGCAGCGGCGTGTAGCCGGCCTCGAGCATCTGACGATCGGTGAGCTTGAGCGTCTCGGCCGTGGCCTCGGGCGGGAGCTCCAGCTTGCGCTCGATGCCGTCCAGACCAGCCGCCAACGTGACGGCGTTGACCAGGTACGGGTTGGCCATGGGGTCGGGGCTACGAAGCTCGATGCGCGTGGACAGCTGCTTGCCGGGCTTGTAGACCGGGATGCGAACCATGCTCGCGCGGTTGCGCAGGCCCCACGTGGCGTACTGCGGCACGGAGTCGCCGCCCGTGGTGATGCGCTTGTACGAGTTGACCGTGGGGTTGGTGATGGCGCTGATCTCGCGCGCGTGCGCCAGGATGCCGGCCATGTAGTGCTTGGCGATATCGGAGAGATGGTACTTCTCGTCGTCCTCGCCCCAAAAGACGTTGTTGCCGTCGTGGTCGAATAGCGACTGGCACAGGAACATGGCACTGCCGTCCTCGCCTGCCAACGGCTTGGGCATAAAGGATGCGTGGCAACCGCTCTCGTAGGCCTGCTGCTTAATGATGAGTTTGGCCGTGGTGATGGCGTCGGACATGCTCAGGGCCTCGGCGTGGCGCAGGCTCATGCCGTGCTGCGAGCGGCCGGCGGCATGGAAGGTGTACTCCACGGGCACGGACATCTTCTCGAGCGTGAGGACTGTGTTGCGACGCAGGTCGCGAGCGGCATCGCTCACCGAAAGATCGAAGTAGCCCACGTTGTCGAGCGGCTCGGGGGTGTGCTCGTCGGGGAAATAGTAATACTCCAGCTCGGCGCCCACGTTGAGCAGATAGCCGGCCTTTTCGGCCTTGTAGAACATGCGGCGCAGGGCATCGCGCGGGTCGCCGGCGAAGGGCTTGCGGTCGGGGGTACACACGTCGCAGAACACGCGGGCGACGCCGTTGTGGCTCGGGCGCCACGGCAAAATCTGGAAGGTCGAAGCATCGGGAAACGCCAGCATGTCGGCTTCCTCGGGCGTGGCAAAGCCCTCGATGGCGGAGCCGTCAAAGCCAATACCCTCCTCAAAAGCGACCTCGAGGTCCTCGGGGCTAATGGCAAAGTTCTTGAGGCGGCCGAGAATGTCGACAAACCACAGACGCACAAAGCGGATGTCACGCTGCTCTACAGAGCGGAGTACGTAATCGATGTTCTGCTGGTTCATGTCGCTCCCCTTTCTTTCGGGCGGGTTTCGACTGGTCTATATCGCAGATACTATCGCAGAAAAATGTTTCCGCAGGGTTAAAGCGTATCAAGCGCTCAAAAAACGTGCGCGAACAGGCAGTCTGACTTACGCGCGATCATAAAGGATCACTCCTTCGCGCTCGATTACCGCGGCAAGTTCGTCATCAAGATGATCACTAGAGACGAGATCAACCTGCCTCCCGGTTTCTTTGCGAACCGCCTCGCCAAACGCCGACAACGCGAAAAGACCAAAGCCCTGCTCGCGATCGACTTCGAGACGCAAGTCAATATCGCTATCGACATGTGCCTCGCCCCGGGCATACGAACCAAAAAGAATCACGGTTTTGATGGCGGGAATCGAGCTGGCTGCCTCGCGGACGGCGGACTCAATCTGGGCAGTATCCAAAATGCCCGTCGCGGCGCTTTCGCTCGCAGAGCTTTTACCAAGTGAAGGAACAAACGGCAGAGAGCGCTCGCGCAGCATCTGCCTCATAAACATATTGACCGCAACAGACGAAGTCATGCCAAGCTCTTCGCACAGCTCGGCAAATGAGTCTTTAATTGACGAGTCCACTCGCACACTCAGCACAGACGCAGCCATGGATACCTCCTGTATGACATTGTCTATATATTATCACACAGACTAGCGCGAGGTCGAAGCGCGGTGTTCGATGTGTCCGGGAATCTCGATGCGCTTGGGGGCGAGCTTTGCGGCCTCGCCCACGGTGGTGGTAACAACGTCGATGCGCTCAGAAAGGCGCTCGACTACGCGCTCGGCAATGGTGAGGGTGTCCTGCGCGGCCGTGGTCACGCCACCAAAGAGCACATGGTTCCAGGGGTAGTCGTCAAACGTCGCGATCTTGAGCCCCGCCGGCAGCGAGGGACCAAGCTGTGCCAGTGCCTCGGTCAGGCGCAGAAAGACCAGGCCGTTGACGGCAATGAGGCCGAGCTTTTTACCTGCATAGCCGCGGATGGTCTCGTCCAGGCGGCCGACGCCCGTGGCGCCCCCGTCGGCCAGGGTGACGACCTCGCCGGCAAGGCCGCGGCGCGAAAGCTCGTCGGCAAAGGCCTCGGCGCGCTCTCGACGCACGGGGCTGTCGTCGCTTGCCTCGGTGAGCAGGCACAGGCGCTCGCTGCCAGCGGCGGCCAAGGCGTCTACCAAGCCGGCGACCAGCTCACGGTTGTTAGATGTCACCAGATCGACACCGCCGTCGACAACATCGCGGTCGAGCAGCACAACGGGCAGACGTCCCGCTGCCGCGGCAATCGCCTCGTCATTGCCTCCGCAGGTGTTGACGACCAGACCGTCCACGCCAGCATCGATAAGTCTGACGAGCGACTCGGCCTCCTTTGCGGGGTCGTTGCCGCTAATGGCAGTCATAAGCGAGCAGCCGCGCGCGGCGGCACTGGAGGAAAGTCCTTCGAGCATGGCGCTCGAGAACGGGTTGGCGATGTCGGCCAGAATCACGCCGATGAGGTTGGTGCGTGAGCTGCGCAGATTGCGCGCGGCGGCACGTGGGCGATAGCCGGTGCGCTCGATAACTGCCGCGATGCGAGCACGGGTCTCCTCGGTCATTTGCCCGGGGCGGTTGTTGAGATAGCGCGAGACCGTGGCCGGGCTCACGCCCGCCTCGGCGGCAATGTCCTTGATTCTCATCTGCGCCATAACGCACCCCGTTTCCCAATTGTCGGCGGTCTGAGCCATTTTAGGCATTTTTTTAAAAATCTCGGTTGCAAAACGCTGTAGGTGAGTATACTACAACTCGAAACGAAACCGATTTCGTAAACCGATTTCGGCGAGCGTTGGCACGCAGGTGCAAAGACGCACCCTACCGTCTTGGCACCTGCGTGCCAACGCCATATCAAAGGTGTACGCACGAGTAAAAGGAGCTGCGCGACCATGGGTAAAACGGTTCTTACCTTCGGCGAGATCATGATGAGACTCTCACCCAAAGACCACCTGCGTATTGAGCAGGCAACCGAGTTTGACGTCCGCTACGGCGGCGCCGAGGCCAACACTGCGCTTTCCCTGGCCTACCAGGGCGACAAGGCCGCTTACGTCTCCGTTGTCCCGGCCAACCGTCTGGGCGAGTGCGCCCTGCGTTCGCTGAAGGCCTACGACGTCGACACCACGCGCGTCGTGCGTCAGGGCGACCGCCTTGGCTCCTATGTGTTTGAGGTCGGTGCCTCGCAGCGCGGCAACGGTTGCGTCTACGACCGCAAGTACTCTGCCATCAACATGGCCAAGCGCGACGTCTTTGACTGGGACGAGATCCTCAAGGGCATCGATGTCTTCTATTTCTCCGGCGTGACCCCCGCCGTCTCCGATGAGATGGCCGCCGCCTGCAAGGATGCGCTCGCCGCCTGCCGCGCCAAGGGCATCACCACCGTGTGTGACGTGAACTATCGCGGCAAGATGTGGTCGCCCGAGAAGTCGCAGGCCACCATGAGGGAACTCCTGCCGCTCGTCGACATCTGCATCGCCAACGACGAGGATGCGCCTGCTGGCCTCGGTATGACCTGCGTCTCTGGCTCCCTTGCCCACGGCATCGAGGAGCGCGACACCTATGTCGAGATGGCCCGTCAGATCTGCGCCGAGTACGGCTGCAAGAAGGTCGCCTCGGTCGTCCGCAACATCTCCTGCGTCGAGCGCTCCATCTGGATGGGCATGCTCTATGACGCCGAGAGCGGCGAGCACTGGTTCTCCCCTGCTCACGATGTGCACGTGCTTGAGGGTGTTGCCGCCGGCGACGCTTTCAACGCCGGCCTGGTCCACGCCCTCATCAACGACTTCGATCCGCAGGCTGCCGTCAACTACGCGATTGCGGCTTCGATCCTCAAGCTCACCATCAAGGGCGACTCCAACTTGGTGACCGCAGACGAGATCGCAGCCGTAGCATCAGCCGCCGACGGTGGCACCCGCGTCGCGCGCTAGTCCGTCTCCATTCCGCGGGCCGCAGCTTTCCAATCCCATACCCCTGCGGCCCGCTCCCCGATTCCTCCGGCCGGGCAAAACCACCAGTCCCATTCCGGTTTTGCCTGGCATTCCCTACATGACTGGTCGAGCAGCCGGTTTTGGAATTGCTTGAACCCCAAGCAGTGCCTCCGATAACCAATCCAAAATCGGCTCCTGACCAGCACATTTGGTAATCACGTGCCCATGCGCGCCACACATCGAAAGGAACATCATGTTCGATCAGTTCTACACCACGCTTGAGTCCCTGGGCATCGTGCCGGTCGTTGTGCTCGACAAGGTCGAGGACGCCGCCCCGCTCGCCCACGCTCTTATGGCAGCTGGCATGAAGTCCGCCGAGGTCACCTTCCGCACCGCCTGCGCCGCCGAGTGCATCGCCGCTATGGCCGAGGCCGAGCCCGAGATGTGCGTTGGCGCCGGCACTGTCCTGACCGTCGAGCAGGTTGAGCAGGCCCGCGCCGCCGGTGCCAAGTTCATCGTCTCCCCGGGTTACAACGAGGACGTCGTGAAGCATTGCATCGACATCGAGCTGCCCGTCCTTCCCGGCACCGTGACCCCCTCCGAGGTCACCGCAGCCGAAAACCTGGGCCTCAAGGTCACCAAGTTCTTCCCCGCGTCCCAGTATGGCGGCCTGAACACCATCAAGGCCCTCGCCGCTCCGTTTGTCGGTCACCGCTTTATGCCTACCGGCGGCGTGAGCACCGCCAACGTCGAGGAGTACCTGAGCTCCTCCGCCATCATCGCCTGCGGTGGCACCTGGATGGTCAAGCCGGCCCTGTTTGCCGACGGCGACTTCTCCAAGGTCGAGCAGATCGCCCGCGAGGCCATGGACGTCGTCAAGAAGGTCCGCGGCTAGGTTTAGCTCTCTATCGTGAAAGGGGGCGTGCCCTAGACCTCGCCCCCTTTCTTTTAAAGCGGCTCGGAAGCGCGCCGTTTCCGTCACGAACAAGAACCAAAACCGTCTTGTATGCTGATAGAACGTGACGGAAGCGACACGCCTCCAAGCCGCTTTGCCTACTCGGCTGGCCGTCGCGCTCAACTAAGCCACTTCGACAAAAGCCGAGCCACCAAAACTGCTGCGGTGCCGTCTGGAGGAATGGACCCTTGCTTCCGGTCTTTTCCTCCAAGCGGCGCCGCAGCTTTTTCGTGCCCCTATTTCACCGCAACTTATATGGGGATTGATTAGATGAACGAGTCTTTGGACAGCTCAAAATAGTCGGGATGCAAGGCGATAACCGGGCCCTGCTCCTCGGGCATCAGGTGCAAGTGCGTCTCTGCCAGATAACTCGCCGCATCGGTATCGCCCCTCTTAATGGCCTCGAGAATCCGGCGATGCTGCCGACGAATCGGCTCCCAATCCAGATCCTGCGACACCATGCGCAACCAGTTGTATCGCTCAAAATGCGTGTTGACGCTCTTCATCCAATCCCACAACATGTGACGGCCGGCAATCACGAAACACGTCTCATGGAACAGGTTATCCAGGTCGAAAAAGCAACGCGTTTCGCTATGGTCGAGCGACTCGGACTCGGCAAGAATCTGCTCAAGCCGATGCTTTTGCTCGGGCGAGGCGGCCGAACAGCATTTAATAAGCACGCTTCTCTCGAGTTTCTCGCGCAAGAAACAAGCATTCTCGGCGCGTTCCATGCTGATCTTAGAAACGTAGGTCCCGCTTTTGGGACGCGTTTCCACCAGCTCCTGCTCGCGCAGGCGCACAAAGGACTCGCGAATGGGCGTGCGCCCGATTCCCGTCTCCTTTTCCAGACCAATCGCCGAAAGGCGCGTGCCGGGCTTGAGCTCGGCATAGATGATCTTGGAGCGCAATGCGTTGTA
The DNA here is from genome assembly GCF_010509075.1 of Collinsella aerofaciens ATCC 25986. NCBI lineage: Bacteria > Bacillati > Actinomycetota > Coriobacteriia > Coriobacteriales > Coriobacteriaceae > Collinsella > Collinsella aerofaciens. The sequence continues at coordinate 2,158,728 of NZ_CP048433.1, read as the reverse complement.
TGCCTGATCTTGCAGGCTCTGATAATGCTGGTGCTGTTCCATAAAGCCCTCGGATGAAGCCTCGGTTAATCGAATACCACCATGCAATACTATCGCATCCCCCGCCCCATCATAAGTTGCGGTGGAATAGTTCCTGTTCAAGGCCTTCAGCAGCAAAAACAGGAACTATTCCACCGCAACTACAGCCAACGAGTTGTTGCAATTAGGTGAACGTTCACCTTTTTATTGTTTTTCTCTTCGCAAATAAAATCCCGTCGTATACTTAGGCTCAAACGAAACCGATTTCGTTGAGCGTGGGCAATATGATGCTAAGACGCCCCCTACCATCTTGGCATCTTATCGCCCACGCAATGCCATTTGCTTTCTTCCCGTCTCGTTGGACCTTTAGTCCCATTCCGGCACAGCGAGACACTTCCTAGACGACTGACCGTGGGGCCGGCTTTTCTGCTTTTGCAGCAGTGCCTCCGATAACCCTCTTTTGCCGGCCCGGGTCAGCTTTTTCACACAACCGAAAGGACGGGTAGCAACATGCGACCGCTCATCATCATGCATGGCGAGAACATCGACTGGTGCCATACCGTCATCAGAATGCTGATGTATCTGGTGGGCGTTGCAGTACTGGCACTCGGTATGAGTCTCCAGACGGCATCCGGCCTGGGCGTCGCCGCGCTCACGTGCTTTGCCACAACCCTATCCATGCTCACTGGCAAGACGCTCGGCTTTTGGATCACCGCAACCTACGTCGCCTACATCGTGGCGCAATTAGCCATCTTGCGAAGCGAGTTCCAGCCGCGCATCCTGCTCGAGTTGTTCTTCTCAACGCTGATTGGCGGCTTGACCGACCTCTTCATGGCGGTCAACCCACTGCATCCCACGGCACTCCCCACACAGATTGCGACCATGCTGCTCTCCCTCGCTGTCACCGCATTTGGCGTAAGTCTCGTCGTCAACATGGGCGTTGTCCCCAACGCGCCCGACGGCTTGGTGCAAGTCATTGCCGAAAAGCTTAAACGCCGCTTTGGTGACGTAAAAGTCGTGTTTGACTGCTCACATGTCGCCGCCTCGCTCGCGTTGTCGCTGATCTTTATGTACAACCTGGGCGGCTTTGGCGTCACGACCGCCATCTCGGCACTGTTCCTGGGCCATGTCATCAACGTCGCCAACAAGCTGTTCGCCCAGCGCTTTATCCGCGCGGCATTCGGAAAATAGCACCACCGTAAGAACCCGCGAACAGCGCTATACGTTGCTATATCTCACTATACTTTGCTATATCTTGCTATACTTTGCTATATCTTGCTATATCTTGAGCAAAGGTGGCTCACATGCAAACAAACCCTTTTAAGCCCACAGCAGGTAAAACACCTCCCACGATTATCGGCCGCGAAGATGTGCTCGAAGAATTCAATGAAGGCCTCACCAACGGGCCTGGTGCCCCTGGGCGCCTAATGCGCATAGCCGGCGTCCGTGGAACGGGCAAGACGGTCCTCCTTGACGAGTGCTCACGTTTGGCGCAAAGCCGTGGCTGGACGGTCATAAAAGAGGTCGCAACCGAGGGACTTTGCCAGCGCATTCTCGAACAGTTGCAGCCCAAATTCCAGGCCAAACACGCCAGATTTGAGCCCACCGTAGCTGGCATATCCATCGGCAGCATAGATATTGAGCGAATCGGCCCATCGCTACGCGACGCCATGAGACAGACAATATCCAAGAATGGAAATGGCCTGCTCATCACTCTCGACGAGGTTCAAGACGCAGAGCTCGATGAGGTCCGAACGCTCTCCATTGCGATTCAGCAGGTTATCGGCGAAGACCTTGATATCGCCTTTGTTTTTGCTGGGCTGCCTTCGATGATTGAAAGCATCATCAACGGAAAGACACTTACGTTTTTGCGCCGTGCCCTCCCCTTTGACCTGAAGGCTGTGGCAGTAACCGAAGTGTCGTACTCCCTCGAGGAAACCATTGAAGCGTCTGGCATGGAGTTGCAGCCAGGTATTGCCGGCCAACTTGCCGAGGCAACGCAAGGCTATCCTTTCATGATCCAACTCGTTGGATACTACGCATGGCAGTTGGCAAGACGCGCACATACACCGATTATTGGAGAAGAAGAAGCCGAGCGCGGCATTACAACGGCACGCGAACGCTTCTGTGCCATGGTGATTGAGCCCGCGCTACAGCGCATTCCGCCCACGTGCATCGCTTATCTGCTGAGCATGGCATCTTTGGGGCAGACGAGCTCGACCAGCATGGTTGCCGATGCCCTAAACAAAACGCCTCAACAGGTGAGTTCCGTCCGCAGCCGCCTGTTAAGAGAATCGATTATCGAGGCTCCCTCGTACGGCAAGGTCTCATTTGCCATCCCCTACATGCGCGACTACCTCTACGAGCACAAAGCCGAACTGGAAGTTGAACTGTAGAAACGGCAACTGCCCTGCAAGACGAAAACCGTTTTCGTACGGATTTAAAGCAGACGTAAACGATTTTCGTCTTGATTTGCGTACGGAATTAAGACGTAAATTGCGCTTTCGTACGCTTATTACCAGACGCAAATTGTTTTCGTCCGGCCATGCGTCCCCAATCTAGACGAAAAGAGCCCCGAGCTCGTATTGAACTGCATCCCAATTCTTGGACGGGCGCCGATGCCCTGATCTCTGCCATGTCGAGGTGCGAGATCAAATCCTTGGCGCGCTCGCCGGAGTGGTATGCCTTGTTCGGCGCCACCTTCCTGTAGAGCTTCTTGAGCTTCGTCTTCCCCTTGTTGCCCGGCGGCATCTCCGTCTCAGGTGGCAGCCCTAGGAAGGACAGGACACCGGGCAGGTCGCACAGCATCACGTCCTCGATGTCGGCCTTGGCCGCCAGGTCGACGACTCTCTGCGCTGTCGGCGAGATGTTCGGGGTGCTGCTACCGCCCGCTGGTTCGGAAGCTGGCAGGCAGTAGCGGGCAGTAGCGGCAGTAGCGGTGTGGCTCGATAGGCCCGAATATCCGTAAGGAAGGTGCTCGCTCTCATATGTGCTGATATGCCTCGCCTCGCGAACCTTGGGATGCTTCCTGAGGTAATCCCTCAATTCGAGCCACTCTTTATGCTCATAACGCTTCGAAATCGTTTCCCCGTCGACAGTTTCCTTCACATAATGGTATGTTCGAACGCCTTCGAACTTGCCGAACCCGTTCTCGACGCTGAAGTTTCTGAACCAGCGCGAAAACCCATTCAGGTCCATGAAGTTGACTTGGGGATGCCTGTCTTTCGTTCGTTCGAATGAGTGGACGAGCGGAGTGCCTTTGACTTGTTCCAGGCCGAAGGCTTCCATTTCGCGGGCCTGCTCCTTTTTCCAGAATTCGAGATACGACGTCAGCGTCTCGCTTATCGAGATCCTCCGCACGCTTTTCTTGCTTTTGGGCGAGCGAACGCTTCGATCGGCCGCGAACTGCTGCTCAATGAGGATGCTTCTGTTCTCGACGGAGACATCGGACCACGTCATCCCGAGGGCTTCCGCCCTTCTCATGTCGGTGTCGAGCATGAGCATCACGCATGTGATGTGCGCGTCCGGTTCTCGATTGAGTAGGATGTCGAGTAGGCGAGCGGCGTGATGGTTCCTTCGCGGTTGTCGTGGAACTTTTTTGCGTACGAGCCGACGGTGTCCCTCGATTTTTGGACGTAGGTGCCGCTGTTGAGTTCTGCCTTGTAGGCTTCGAGTGCGGCGTCGACCTCTCGGCTTTTGGTGGTATGTATGGTCTGCCACGGCGAATAGCGGTATTTGCCCGTGACCGGATCCTTGCCGAGGCTGTGACGGTAGCGCCACGTGTATTTGTCGCGGCGTTGCTTCGTTCCTTTGCCTATGACGAGAGGTCGGTCGTTCATCGTGTTCCTTGCCTGAAGTGCCTGAGAATCGCGCTCGGTTGCGCGGAATGGCGCAAAGGGCTGGGGCGGGTGGGCATTACCCTTGGTGGTGGGCCCTGCGTGGGGTCACACCCCAAGGGTAATGCTCCGCCTGACCGCTTTCAAGCTCGTTGTGGGTCGAATTTGGGTCGAATTATTCCGCGTACTTTTCTTTCGTAAATCTATGAAAACATCAAATGACCTGGAGTTATATTGACTTCAATTTGGGTCGAAATGTCTGAATGAAACAACGTCGTAGCGACCTCATAACCCGAAGGTCGGTGGTTCAAATCCGCCCCCCGCGACCATGAAACTTCAGGTCGGAAGCATAAAAGCTCCCGACCTTTTTCTTTGTCTAGGGGTTTCGGCATCTCTCGTTCTTTGGGTACCTCGAGGCGGGCAATCAGATAGATGCTTACGAGTATCATAGGGTCTTTTACGTCGCGGTCGTGTCTCGTACTGGTGCGCCGCTCTTTGTGGGACGTGTCACTTTGCCATAGGTTGTCCGGCGGCGGGGCGCAGGTCGTTCCCCGTGGCGTCGCTCCTTTCGACGCTACGCTGCCTGGCTACTCGTTCCACTGGTGCTTTTTCATGTCGACGCAGCCGTTGTCTCGGAAGGCGACTCCTTCCTCCGTCAGTAGTGCTCGCTGGTCGGGGAAGTTTGGCGCGAGGCGTCCCGCGTGGTTGACGACGCGGTGGCAGGGATAATCGCCGTAGCGATCCGCCTCGCTCAGCACCGCTCCGACCAGGCGAGAGTTTTTCTCCCTGCCGATGAGGCGCGCTATCTGACCGTACGAGGCGACGCATCCCGCCGGAATCTCTGCCACGACGGAGAGAATCTCATAAACCAAATCTTCGTCCAGGACTTTTCCCATCGTATCGCTCCCGTGTTCGCTTTTGCCTTCGGGGGCGCGGCGCCGATCACCCGTGCTGCGATTTTCGCAGCTCCCCTTACCGAAGCATCGAGGGAAAGCGTGTGCGTATCAAGGTTGTCTGGTCCAGTTGCTGGCTCGATGCCTCGAGATGTTCGCCTCAAGTGCGACCTGCCCCTATTGGAAAAGGATGCCGAAGATGTATTTGGTGATGGCGGAGCGGCGGATGACCCCCACGAGTTTGCCCTCGTCATCAACCACAGGAAGCTTCTTGAACTTCTTCTTCGCCAGCAGCGCGGCGACGCGGGCGATGCTCTGCTCGGGACGGGCACACACTACCTGGCGCGTCGCGAAATCCATGACGCAGCGATCCTTCAGGTCTTCGATGCGCTGCTCAAGGCTCTGATCGTCGAAGTACAGCATGGACGCGTCGCCGCCCGTGAAGATGGTGTGAGCGCGATGCTGCGCGATGGCTCCCATGACATCGCCGTCGGAGATGAACCCGACCACCTGGTTGCGCTCATCGATTACGGGCATGCTGCTCACCTCGTTTTCGGCGAGCATGCGCACCACGTCGGAAATCGTGCAATCCTGCGTGCAGGTGAACGGCTCTTCAATCATGATGCTCGAAACGGGCGTCCCCTCGAGCTCGAGCGGGATGCGCTCGGACAGAATCTCGGACATCGCTTATGCCTCCTTCGTTTTCGGTGCGGTTTTCTTGGTGCGCACGCTGAATATGGCGCAGATAAGGGAAACGAGGCCGATTGCCGCGCACACCTTGTAAGCGACGCCCGCGCCCACGGCGGTGGCTACTTGGATGCTCGCATCGACGCCGGCCGACGCGGTGACGCTTGTCATGACCGTGATGATGAGGGCCGTGCACAAACCGCCGGCGACCTGGCGGCCGGTGTTCGCGATGGCGTTGCCGTGGGCGATCATGTCATTTTTCAAGGCATTGACACCCCATGTGTTCACCGGCATGTTCGCGAGCGACTGGCCAGCGGACTGCAGCATGCAGAACAGCGCAACCACCAAGATGGGCGTGTTTACCGTCGAAAGCGAGAGCAGGAACAGGGCGCCGGTCATGAGGGCCAGGCCGACGATCGAGATGGCACGCGGACCGAACTTGTCGAACACCACGCCGGAGATAGGGCTGATGATGATGCCCACCGCCGCGGCGGGAAGCATGGCCATGCCGGTTTCGAAGGCCGAAGCGCCAAGCGAGGTTTGCAGCAGCAACGGCAACAGCGTGTTGGTGACCAGGCATGCGGCGTTGATGAGCGTGACGATGATGGCGGCCACGCGGAACTCGCGCGTCTTGATCGTGCCCAGTTGAAGCAGCGGGTCCTCGATTTTGCCCTGGCGTACGACGAACAGCACCAAGCACACGACACCCGCGACGATCGAGCCGAGCACCACGGGGTTGCCCCAACCCATCGACGAGGCGCTCGAGAACCCGTAGAGAAGTCCGCCGAAGGCGATGGTGGAGAGGACGACCGAGGGCAGGTCGAGCTTGGGGTTCTTCAGCTCGCCCACGTTTTTCAGCATGAACACGCCCAGCACCAGCACGAGAATTGCGAGGGGGACGATGGCGCCGATCATGGTGCGCCAGCCGTACGTGTCGATCACCGCGCCGCCTACGACGGGGCCGACCGCGGGACCCGCCGACATGACGATGCCCGCCATGCCCATAGCCGTTCCTCGTTTCTCGACGGGGAACACCAGCATGGGAACCACCGAGACAAGCGGCATGAGCACGCCTGAGCCCGCCGCTTGCAACACGCGACCGATGATGAGGAACAGGAAATCAGGGGCTGCGGCGCACAGCAGCGTGCCCAGCGCGAACACCAGCGTCGCCCCGAAGAATAGCGCGCGGGTGCTGAACTTGTCGATAAGGAACGCCGAAACGGGGACCATGATGCCGCTCACCAGCGGGTATATGGACATGATCCACTGGGCAGTCGAGGCATCGATGGCGAAATCGGACATGATGACCGGCAGCGCAGGCGACATCACCGTTTGGTTCAGTAGCGCCAAGAAGGCACCCAGGACGACGACCGCGACGATGCGGATCTGGGTACCGGTAATGCGCCCATTGGCGGGCGCGACCGTACAATTATCAGACATAAGCTTCCTTCGTATCTATTCGATTCTTCGCCGAAGGCGCGCCGGCCCACGGGCGAAATAACATGCACGTGCTATGCGTGCATCAGATACGACAGGAAGAAAGCGGCTGCTCAGAGCGCACTTGGGGAACAACAGGAGAGGCCCCGTATACCAGGGGCCGCCGAATTGCGATGTATGCTTTGGTCAAATCCTTCATAGCGGGGAGGTATTCTAGCAGCCGTCTTCGCCCCTTTCAAGGGATGTAACCCAGACGTTGATTTTCTTCACCGAGGCGCCATCGTTGACGGGTGGCGTGCTTCTCTATCGCCACACCGCGGGGCGAGGGAACGCCGCGGCGAGCTTGTACATCGGCTATGTGTGCAGCTGCGAGCGTGTCGCCGGCGCGCGCTGGGCGCCAGTCCGATCCGGCCGACTCTTGCCGACGGTCGGTCGCCGTCCTCCTCCATCTCCGCCTGCTCTGTTTTTGCTCGGCTCCCTTGTCGTATCATGGACGGACGAGAATTGAGCGAAGGCGGTACGTATGAACATCCAGATATTCGGCACGAAGAAAAGCTTCGATACTAAGAAGGCGCAGCGCTATTTCAAGGAACGTCGTGTGAAGTTCCAGTTCATCGACTTGAAGGAAAAGGGGATGAGCAAAGGCGAGCTCGAAAGCGTGGCGCGCGCCGTCGGCGGGATCGACGCTGTGATCGATCCAAAGGCGAAAGATGCCGACACGGTTGCGCTCGTACAGTATCTTGCTGCCGACCAGAAGTTCGAAAAGGTGCTCGATAACCAGCAAATTCTTCGTGAGCCCATCGTTCGCAACGGCCGCCAGGCAACCGTTGGCTACGAGCCTGACGTGTGGAAGGGCTGGGAATAAAGCGGCTGGGAATAAAGTGAAGCGCCCACGCCCGTGGTTTTATCCACGGACGCGGGCGCTTGCATAAGACGTCTCTTGTCGTTTGAGTGGAGCGCCCCGGCGGCGCTGAACAACGCGCCCCGGTGACGTGGCTCGGGGTTCTTTGTGCCGCACATCTATGAGAGGAGATATTTGATGCGCATGGGCGCTACTCCATGTAGCCACCCTGAATGGCGGAAACTGCATGCTCGGTAAAGAACTTGAGCGTGCCGGAGGTATAGCGATTAGCCTTGGGCTTCCAAGCGGCTCGGCGCTCGGCCAGGACGGCATCGATCTCGGCCGGCTCCATCTCCTTGCCGGCGATGCCCACAATAGACAGCGAGCGCTCGGGGATGTTGATCTGGATAAGGTCGCCCTCCTCGATCAGGGCAATCGGGCCGCCCACGGCAGCCTCGGGCGAAACGTGACCGATAGCCGGGCCCTTGGAGGCGCCGGAGAAGCGGCCATCGGTGATAAGGGCAATGCTCGCACCCAGCTCGGGATCGCTGGCGATAGCCTCGGTGGTGTAGAACATCTCGGGCATACCGGAACCCTTGGGGCCCTCATAGCGAATGATAACGGCATCGCCGGGCTTGACCTCGTGCGTCAGGACGGCGTGGATGGCGTCCTCCTCGCAATCGAACGGACGGGCCTTAAGCGCGGCCTGGAACATCTCGCGCGGAACAACCGTGTGCTTGACGACGGCGCCCTCGGGGGCAAGGTTGCCGTGGAGGATGGCGATGGAGCCGTCGGTACCAAAGGCCTGGTCAAACGGGCGAATGATGTCCTCGCGCTTGAGGTTCCACTTCTCAAGGTAACGACCGCACTTCTCGTAGTAACCGTTGTTCTTGAGGTCCTCGAGGTTCTCGCCAAGGGTCTTGCCAGTGATGGTCATGACATCGAGGTGGAGCATCGACTTGATCTCCTCCATGATGCGCGGCACGCCACCTGCATAGTAGAAGAACTGCGCCGGCCACTCGCCTGCGGGGCGAACGTTGAGCAGGTAGTGGGCGCCACGGTGCAGGCGGTCGAAGTCGTCGGCGGACATCTCGATGCCAAACTCGCGGGCGATAGCAGGAATATGCAGCAGCGAGTTGGTGGAACCCGAGATGGCGCCGTGGACCATGATGAGGTTCTCGAAGGACTCCTTGGTCACGATGTCACGCGGACACAGGTTGTGCTCGGAGAGCCACACGGACTGACGGCCGGCCTCGCGCGCAAACTCACACAGATCGGAGCTGGTTGCGGGCAACAGGGCCGTGCCGGGGAGCATAAGGCCCAGGGCCTCGGCGGTAACCTGCATGGTCGACGCGGTGCCCATAAACGAGCAGGCGCCGCAGCTGGGGCATGCGTTGTGCTTGGCAAACTCAAGCTCCTCGCGGGAAATCTCGCCGCGCTCGTAGCGGGCAGAAATCGCGCCGAGCTGCTCCAGGGTCAGCAGGTCAGGACCGGCATCCATGACACCGCCGGTAACGACGATGGAGGGGATGTTGATGCGGCCCATGGCCATGAGGTTCGCAGGCAGGCCCTTATCGCAGCTGGCGACAAAGACGCCGGCGTCGAACGGGGTGGCCTTGGCATGGATCTCGATCATGTTGGCGATCATGTCGCGGCTGGGCAGCGAGTAGTTGATGCCATCGTGGCCCTGGGCCTCGCCGTCGCAGATATCGGTGCAGAAGTAACGGGCACCGTGACCGCCAGCCTCGGCAACGCCGGCACGGACCTCCTCGACCAGCTCAAACAGGCCGGCAGAACCCGGGTGCGAGTCGCCAAACGTCGACTCGATAATGACCTGCGGCTTGTCCAGGTCCTCGATGGACCAGCCAGAGCCCAGGCGCAGCGGGTCCATCTCGGGGCTGATGGTGCGAAACTTGCCGGAACGCGGCTGCAGCTTGGCAACCAGGTCGGCTGCCTCCTGCTGAATCTGTACCTTGGTCTTCTCGTCCATGATGCTCTCCTCTTTTGATTTGAACGGTTGTACCAATCGTTGGTTAATGAATCAGGTGTAAATGGGTACCGAGCGATGCACTCGGCGGAAGATGCTTAGCTACGCGAACTAGGCGAAGAACGAGATCACCAGGGCGCAGGCAAGACCCGAAAGGCCGATGAGCGTCTCCATAACGGTCCAGGACTTGAGGGTTGTCTTCTCATCAATCTCCAGGAACGAGGAGCACATCCAAAAACCGGCATCGTTGACGTGCGAGAGGGCCGTGGCACCGCCGCAGATAGCAAGACAGATAGCGGCACGCATGAGCACTGAGGCTCCGGCAACCGCAGGCATGGCGGCCATAATGCCCGATGCCATGGTCATAGCGACGATGGAGCTGCCGACAGAGGCACGCACCATGACGGCAATCAAAAAGGCAACGACCACCAAAGGCAGCGGTGAGGCCTCGAGCATAGGGCCGATAACCTGGCCCAGGCCGCAGTCCTGCAGCATCCAGCGGATCACACCGCCGCAGGCAATGACCAGCAAGATCATGCCGACGGGCTTAAGAGAGCGGTCGAGCAAGGCCTTGAGCTCGGCGCCGGAGTAGCCGCGCCGCGCGCCCAGCAGATACATCGCGACGAGCGTGGCGAGCGTCAAAGCGACAAACGGCTTGCCCAGGAAGGCGAGAATCGAGGCGAGCTCGGCGGGCATGGGGATATAAGAGGACAACGTGCCCAGCAAAATCAGACAAAGCGGCGTGAGCACGATGGCAAGCACCATGCCAAAGGAGGGAAGCTCCTTTTCGTCGCTCGCACCCTCGGCAGAGGTAAAGTGCTCCGGAACATCGGTAAAAATGCGACTGCCCACGTTGCGACCCCAGATGACGCCGGCGATCGCCATAGCGATGAAGGCGGTAGGGATACCGACGAGAATCATGGTGCCCAGGTCGACACCGAGCGTGCCGGCGACCAGAACCGAACCGGCCGATGGCGGCACAAACGCATAGCCAGCGGCAAGTCCTGCGAGCAGCGCGATGCCGTAGTAGAGCGTCGACTTTTTGGTCTGCGATGCCACGCTAAACGCAAGTGGGATCAAAACGACCACGCCGGCCTCAAAGAACACCGTAGTGCCGATAACCAGACCGGTAATGCCCAGCGCCCAGCTGGAATGACCCTGCCCAAAGGTATCGATGAAGGTCTGGGCGATCTTCTTGGCGCCGCCGCTCTCTTCAAGAATCTGACCAAACATCGAGCCCAGGCCAATGAGCAGGGCGATGTTTTGCAGCGTAGTGCCCACGCCCTTGGTGACAGTGTCCGCCACCAGGTCGAGCGGCATACCGGCGCCGATGCCGATCGCGAGCGCCGAGACCATCATCGAAAGCACGGGATGCAGCTTGAACTTAATGATGAGCGCAAGCAGCAGCGCAATGCCCACGATGGCGGCGATGACCAGCCTGGTGGGGTCGGCCATAAACGTTGGGTCTGACATCTTTCCTCCAATTCATCAGACCTTTTGAATTCGTCTGATGACTATAGCGTGTTTTCGAAAGGTCTGATGTTTCATTTTAAAATTTGCTCGAAATACATCTGATGTATTTGGTGAACGGTCGTATTTGCGCTGCGAACGGTATATCTAAGCCGCCCGACTCAAATCCAGCGGCCAATATTGCATCCGTGGTGCGCTAAAATAGCTCAGATGAATTTTGTAATGAAAGGTATAGCTATGGCCCGCGCCGATTCGGGACTCCCCGAGCAGATAGCAGATAAAATCATTCAACTGATCCTGGATGAGCATCTTGAGCAAGGCGACCGCCTGCCCAAGGAGGCTGTGCTCGTCGAGCGCCTGGGTGCTGGCAGGAGCACCGTACGCGAAGCCATGAAGCTGCTGCAGTCGCGCAACATCGTGCGCATTAAGCAGGGCTCGGGCACCTATGTGGCATCAAACCCCGGCGTTGCCGACGACCCGCTGGGCTTTACCTTTATCGACGACAAGCAGCGTCTGGCGCGCGACCTACTCGAGGTGCGCTTTATGATCGAGCCGCAGATTGCACGTATGGCAGCCGAGCACGCAACCAACGACCAGGTCGTCTATATCAAAGAGCTCTGCGACGAATCCGAGCGCCTGGCCGAGGCCGGTGAGGATTACTCCGCCGCCGACACCGCGTTCCACAATGCCATTGCCGAGAGCTCCGGAAACCTCGTCGTTCCCCGCCTGATGGGCGTGCTCAAGGCATCCGTCCCCCTCTTTATCGACGTGACCGGCAAAAAGCTCGTCGAGGAAACTATCCGCACGCACCGCGATGTGGCCGACGCCATCGCCTCGCGCAATCCCACCGCCGCGCACGACGCGATGTATCTGCACCTGGTGTATAACCGCAACATGATCGCAGAGAGCACGCAGGAACAGAGCGAATAAACGTCCGCGCGGCAAGGGCGAGATCACCGTTTACCTTTTAAAAGTGAACGTTCACCTGATTTTAGGAGAATCTGATTTTTAAATCCTCCTCTTCTCCTATACTGACCTTGTATGAAAAGCAAGACTTATATAGATGAACGTTTCTTTTGAAAGGATCGCTATGTCTGATCTTATGGACAGCTTCCGTCTGGACGGCAAGGTCGCACTGGTAACCGGCGCCACCTATGGCATTGGCATGGCCATTGCCGAGGCGCTCGGCGAAGCCGGCGCCAAGATTGCCTTTAACGCCCGTCATGCCGACAAGGTCACCGAGGCCGAGAAGCACTACCGCGAGCTGGGCTTTGATGCTCACGGCTATGTTGCCGATGTCACCGACGAGGCCGTCGTCGCCGAGCTCATCGCCAAGATCGAGGCCGATTTTGGCACCACGCCCGACATCCTGGTCAACAATGCAGGCGTCATCCAGCGCACGCCGATGCTCGACATGAGCGCCGAGGACTTCCGCCGTGTCGTCGATATTGACCTCAACGCACCGTTTATCGTGTCCAAGGCCTGCCTGCCCGGCATGATCGCCAAGGGCCACGGCAAGATCATCAACATCTGTTCGATGATGAGCGAGCTGGGCCGCGAGACCATCGCCGGCTATGCTGCGGCCAAGGGCGGCCTGAAGATGCTCACCAAGAACATCTGCTCGGAGTTTGGCGAGGCCAATATCCAGTGCAACGGCATTGGGCCCGGCTACATCGCCACGCCGCAGACCGCGCCGCTGCGCGAGACGCAGCCCGACGGCAGCCGTCACCCGTTTGACCAGTTCATCATTGCCAAAACGCCGGCCGCCCGTTGGGGCACGCCCGAGGACCTGAAGGGCCCCGCCGTGTTCCTGGCTTCCGACGCGTCGAACTTCGTCAACGGCCACATCCTCTACGTCGACGGCGGCATTCTCGCATACATTGGAAAGCAGCCTCAATAAGCGTCACCGCAACTGCCCACATCAGGTTTCATCCACTCGTTTTTCATTTGAGTTGCGGTGAGATAAGGATTGGGTTTGGCTTCTATCAGGCAAAACAGTCCGTATTTCACCGCAAGTTAGAAATAGAAAGGTAATTCGCAATGAAGATCGCTCTGATCAATGAGAACTCTCAGAACTCCAAGAACCCTATGATTGAGGCTGCCCTTAAGAAGGTTGTCGAGCCCATGGGCCACACTGTCTTTAACTATGGCATGTATGCCGACGCCGACTCCAAGCCCCTCACCTACGTGCAGAACGGCATCCTCGCCGCCGTGCTGCTCAACTCCGGCGCTGCCGACTACGTCGTGACCGGCTGCGGCACCGGCGAGGGCGCCATGCTCGCCTGCAACTCCTTCCCCGGCGTGCTGTGCGGCCATGTTGCCGACCCGCTCGACGCCTACACCTTTGCCCAGGTCAACGATGGCAACGCCGTCGCCATACCCTTCGCTCTTAAAAACGGCTGGGGCCAGGAGCTCAATCTTGAGTACACCTTCGAGAAGCTCTTCGGCTTTGGTTCGGGCAACGGCTATCCTGCCGAGCGCGTTGAGCCCGAGCAGCGCAACAAGAAGATCCTCGACGGCGTGCGCGCTGTGACCATGCGCCCGCTCGTCGACGTCCTGGGCGAGATCGATCAGGACCTGGTCCGCGGCGCCCTGGCTGGCGAGCACTTCCAGGAGTACTTCTTTGCCAACGCCACCGACGAGGCCATCATCGCCAAGGTCAAGGAGATCCTGGGGCTCTAATCGCACGGTTCATTGCTGCTAACGCAAGCGGCGGTCGTCCCATGTACGGGACGACCGCCGCTTTTTGCTATCTACCGACTGACGCCGTGGGGATAGGCCCCACATGCGCCAAGGGGTTGACTAGAGCTCGCAGGCAACCTTGTAGCCATCGCCGATGGCGTCGCGAATGTTGCCGCACTTGTTGGCATCGCCCAGCACGTGGGTGGCAACGCCGGCAGCGGCAAGGTCGTCGGCCAGCTTGGTATTGGGACGATAGCCCATGGCAAGCACCAGCGTATCGGCATCGGCGATGGTGTGGACCTCGCCGTCCTTCTCGTAGCTGATAGTGTCCTCGGTAATCTCGGTCACCTTGGCCTCGGTCAGCACGTGAACGCCCTTGGAGAGCATGCGCGTGATGAGCACCGCGCGACCGGCGCCGCCCTCGTTGGCGGCGAGCGTCTTGGTCATCTCGATGACGGTGACGTCGCGATTGGCCGGCGACAGATCGTTGACCAACGGGGCCAGGTAGTCGGCCGTCTCGCAACCGACGGTGCCGCCGCCCACGATGACAATCTTCTTGCCCGGGAAAGCTTTGCCGCCCAACAGGTCGTCAGCCGTCATAACCTGTTTAAAGCCCTGCATGAAGGCCGGGGCGATGGGCTCGGCGCCATAAGCAAGGACAACCTCGTAGCCCGCGTAGTCACGCTGAATGTCCTCGGCAGTAAGCTCGGTGCCAAATACGCACTTCACGCCGGCCTCGGCCAGACGACGATACTGATACTTGATCACGCGGGTGAGTTCCTGCTTTGCCGGCGGCACGGCCGCAATACGCATCTCGCCGCCCGGCTCGTCCTGCTTATCCACGAGCACCACGTTGTAGCCGCGCTTGGCGGCAATGTAGGCTGCCTCCATGCCCGCAGGACCAGCGCCCACAACCAGTACGTTCTTGGCCTCGGCGGCAGGCTCGTAACCGGCCTCGTCGCGCTCAACATCGGGATTGACGGTGCAGGAGATGCGCTTGCCAAACATAATGCCGTTCAGGCAGCGCAGGCAGCCGATGCAGGGGCGGATATCGTCGGCGTTGCCGGCAGCGGCCTTGTTGCAGAACTCGGCATCGCACAGATTGGCGCGGCCCATCATGCAGATGTCAGCAGCGCTGTCCTCGATCAGCTCCTCGGCAATCCAGGCCTCGTTGATGCGGCCGACCGTGGCGACGGGAATGTTGACGTGCTTTTTAATCTCGCGCGAGCAGGCGGCATGCGAGGCCTGCTGCGTACCGGCGGCGGGAATCGCAGAGCCGCGCTTGATGGTGGTGCCGCCCGACACGTGAATCATGTCGACGCCGGCCTTCTCCAGGCGACGCGAGACGTAGATCATGTCGTTGAGGGTCAGACCGCCATCGGTGTACTCATCGCCCGAGATGCGGACGTCGATGATAAAGTCCTTGCCGCAGCGCTCGCGAATCTCGGCGATGACCTCGAGCAAAAAGCGCATGCGGGCGTCGAGCGAGCCGCCGTACTCATCGGTACGCTTGTTATAGAGCGGGGTCAAGAAACCGCCGAGCATGCCGTGGGCGTGCGCCGCATGGACCTCGACGCCATCGACACCGGCCTTCTGCATACGCACGGCAGCGTCGCCAAACTGATGCGTGAGCTCGTGAATCTCGTCGACCGTGATAGGACGCGGTGCCTCACGGGCATAGGACGGTCCCACGAAGGACGGAGCGATCAGGCGCGGCGTGCCCGGAATGTTAAAGGCCATGTAGGCGGGGTGAAAGAGCTGCGGCATGATCTTGCAGCCGTACTCGTGCACGGCGGCGGCGAGCTTTTCCCAGCCAGGGATAAACGTGTCGTCGTAGCAGCACATGTCACCCGGCAGATAGGTATAGGTGGGCTCGACCGTCACGACCTCGGTAATGATGAGGCCCACGCCGCCCTTGGCGCGGGCACGGTAATGATCGACCAAGTCGTCGGTCACATAGCCATGATCGGCCAGGTTGGTGGACACCGGCGGCATAAAGACGCGGTTCTTGACCTCGGTCGTACCGACCTTGATCGGACTAAAGAGCATCGGGTAGGCGGAGGACTCCATACAGGGTTCCTTTCATTTGAGCCGCTCGGCGGCAGTTGCTGACGTACCTATCGTACCAGCAACTGCACAACACCCGACCGCACGCACTCCCCTGCCTACGTATCGACCCACAAAAAAGTTGCGGTGAGATACGGAGCAATCGAGGCTTTTGACAGCCAAAACAGTCCGTATTTCACCGCAACTGATGGATGGGATGTGTTAGAGGCCCAGGTAGCTGGTCATGCCTTCGACGGCGAGCTTAGCACCTGCCACGGCATGAACCACGGTGAGCGGGCCGTTAACCACGTCGCCGGCGGCAAAGACGCCAGGTACGGTGGTCATGCCGCGCTCATCGACCGAAAGAAGGCCGCGATGGTCGGTCTCCAAGCCACCCGTCGTAAGCACAAGCTTGTCCTTGGGCACCTGCGAAGCCGCAATCACAACTGTGTCGGCAGACACATGGTCAAGCTCTTCCTCGTAGCCCACCACATTGTTGTCCTCGTCGAAGATAGCCGTCTCGAAGACCGGACCGTTATCGTCGATGGCATAGATCGCCTTGCCGCACACAATCTCGGCACCATCGAGCTCGGTCAGCTCCACCTCGTCATCGATGGCCGAGATATGGCGCGATCGAGCATACACGGTGACCTTACGAGCACCCGAGCGCAGCGCCGTGCGGGCCACATCCATGGCCACGTTACCGGCACCGATGACCGCCACATTCTGTCCGATCGCCACACTCGAAGGATCAACCAGGTAATCGATACCAAACAGCACGTTGCCGCGCGACTCGCCGGGAATACCCAACTTGCGAGCTCGCCAGGTACCGGTACCGACAAAGACCGCGTCGTAGCCGTCACGTAGCAGGTCATCGATGTGCAGTGCGCCGCCGATGGTGGTCGAGGGGCGCACGCGCACGCCAAGCGAGCACATCACGTGACGGTACTTTTGTACGAGCGCACGGGGCAGGCGGAACTCGGGGATACCGTACTCCAGCACACCGCCGATCTCGGGGCGCTGTTCAAATACCGTGACGGCACAGCCCAGCTGGGCCATCTTAATGGCCACGGTAATACCGGCGGGACCGGAACCGACCACGGCAACCTGTTTGCCGCACGACGGCGCGGGCTTCCACTCCTTACGATCCAAATACGCCGTGGAGATATAGTTCTCGATGCTCGAGAAATGCACGGGTGTGCCCTTGCGGCCCTGAATGCAAGCACCCTCGCACTGGCCCGAATGGTTGCACACCATAGAGCAGACCGCGCTCATGGGATTGTTCTGGAACAGCAGCTCGCCCGCTTCTTCTAGACGACGCTGTTTGAACAGGTCGATGACCTGCGGAATAGGCGTCTGAACCGGGCAGCCTTTAATCTGACAGAACGCCCTTTTACAACCTAGGCAACGATTCGCCTCTTCGACAATGTGGATAGCCACGCAACTCCCCTTTTTAATGCAATCCAATGGGGGCGACGATAAAGACCCTTCACCGCCGCCCCCATACAGGTAATCTCAATCTGCCGACACGGCAAAAGCCAATGCTATAACTCGCGATGAGAAGCCCCGCAGCAAGCAGACATGTGCTCGAGTGTCGCCAGGCAGTCAGCCGCCGTCGCCGGTACGCTGTTCTCGACCACGCAGGGAATCCCAGGGCAGGCGGCAGCCGCCCAGGCCACCACAGGCTCAAAGTCATATCGTCCCGTCTCGCCCACGCCATGACACACCAGGCGCGAACCCGTACCGTCGCACCATCCGGCTCCGTCCTCGTTATCAACGATCTCAAAATCCTTGGCGTGCAGCACGCGGATCTTACTGCCGCATAAGTAGAGCATGCGCGCGGTGATTTCCTGCGCTTCGTCAACGACGCTGGGGTGCAGCAGCGACACTGGGTCATAGATCACGCCGAGCGACGGGCTCGAGACGCGCTCCAGCACCTCACGGCAGCGATCCGGCGTGTTGACCGTCTCGTTCCAACCGGGCTCGATCAGTATTTGCCCGCCCACGGCCTCGGCCCGATCGCAGACGCGTGCAAGTCCGTCTGCAAACGCTTCGAGTGCCCCATCGGTCATGCGGTCGTCAGCAACGCGGTTCTGCGCATTGGGGCGACCGGTCTCGGTGCCAACCGGGCATCCGCCGAGCATCTGGGCAAAGTTCAGGCATGCCTCGTACTCGGCAATGTTATCCATGAGCTGTTGGCGATCGGGCGTCGCCAGATTCTTGTAGCAGCCGAGCACGGCGACCGAAACGCCCGCCTCGTCGAGCACCGCACGCAAATGGTCGGCAAGCTCGCGGGTCAGGCCGCCTCGATCGATCCCCATCGATGCGTAGAGCACCTTGCTCGGCAGCTGAATGCACGAAAAGCCCAGCTCTCCCGCCATGCGGATGCGTTCCTCGACGGTCCCCTGCGGAAGGTCGTGCAAACGCACACCCGGAGTAATAGCCCCCACGTTATTCACATCCCTTATGAGCGTTGATGCCCGGGGTGTATCCGCCAAACGGGTCCTCGATAGAGCACACGCCCGAGGGAGCAAGCGGGTCATGCCTGCCGGCCAGTTTGTCGTGATGCATGGTCTCGATATAGGCAAGCACCAGCGGCGCCACGCCCTTCGCATCGTTTTTGACGATAGGCTCGCTCATGTAGTAACCAAACGTGCCCTCGCGGTGCGCGGTGTTTCCCAAGCCCGCAACCAGGCAGATGTTGTCGAGCGCCAGCTGCCCATCATGCTCGGACAGGCAGGTCTCGCAGATGCCGTCGAAGGCGCGACGGCCGTACTGGTAGTAACGCTCGCCCAGCACGCCTAGACGCACGCCCTTCATGATGGCATTGGCAAAAATCGCGCTACCAGACTCCTCCAGGTAGTTGGGGGCGATATTGGGCAGGTTGATGACCTGATGCCACATGCCGGTCTTCTCGTCCTGATACGGCAGCATGGCATCGATCAGGTCGTGGAACATCTTGCGAATCTCGTCCTTCTCGGCTGACATCGAAGGCGGCATGAGCTCCCAGGTATCGATGAGTGCCATGGCAAACCAGCCCTCGGCGCGCAGCCAGAAGTTAGCCGAAAGGCCGGTGACCGGGTCGCACCAGAACTGTTTGCGGCTCGCGTCGTAAGCGTGATAGTACAGACCGTTGAGGGGGTTGCGCATCAGGTCATGCACGACCTGGAACATATGGAAGCTGTCCGAGCAGGCACGACGGTTGTGGAAGCTCAGCTCGTACTGCATGTAGAACGGCTGGGCCATATACATGCCATCGAGCCAGATCTGGTTGGGATAGACGGCCTTGTGCCAAAACACGCCTTCTTTGGTGCGCGGCTGGGTCTCGAGCTGGCGGTAGATGGTGTCCATGGCGGCACGGTACTTGGGCTTGCCCACCAGGTCATAGAGCTTGTAGAGGGTCTTGCCCGCATTGACGTTATCGAGGTTGTACTCCTGCGGGTTGTAATGCTTGATGGTACCGTCGTCCTGGACAAAGAAATCGATGTAGTCATCGGCAAAGGTCAGGTAGCGCTGCTCACCCGTGATCTCGTACAGCTCGATGAGCGCCTTGATCATGCAGCCGTCGATATAGTTCCAGGTGTTCTCCTTGCCGGCGCGAATCTTTTCGATATTCCAAGCCGGCGCCTGCGGCGTAGAGGTTTCGATCAACTGCTCGATATAACGGTCCAGGATTTGATTGCAACCCATTGCTGTCCCCTCTGACATAAACGATAGGTGAACGTTACCCCTAGTGTAACGCGAACGGGGAATATAGGGTGAACGTTAACCCTATATTCCCCGCAAACGGCAGACTTTTAGCGGCAAACGGCGGTGAGACCCGCGGCGATGCGATGCGCCAGGCGCTCATAGCCGGCAGGACTGTAATGCAGACCGTCCGGCATATAGAGCTCGCGGTGCTCCGGCAAAAACGGGCTGATGCCGCTTTGCGCATACAGGTCAATCACCGGCACGGAGTAGCGGTCGCAGACTTCAAGCATCGCTCGCACGTAGGCGGCCTGCGTCAACCCCAGGTGGTTGAGCTCGTCGCTTGCCGGGATATCCTTCTCGTGCTTACCACTCGTCTTGCATGGCGTCATAAACACGAGCTTTGCCTGAGGTGAGCGCGCCGTGATGGTTCGGATCAGATAGTCGACCGCACCATAGAACTCATGCGCATCGGTGCTGCCCAACTCGCCAAGCGGCACGTTGCGGCTAAAGTCGTTAACGCCGCCAAAGACAACATAGACATCGGCCGCATCGTCGATGCCGTCCAAGCGCTCGACAAATGAATCGGTACGATCGGCCTTGATGGCAATACGCGAACCCTTGATGCCAAAGTTCTCGACGACTGCACCTCCCAGCAACGCGCCCAAATGCGAGGTCCACGAGATGTCGTTGCCTCCCCCACCGCAGCCGTTGTCGCCCCAGGTCGTTGAGTCGCCAAAGCAGCAAATGGTCGATTCACTCAAGCTCTTCGTTTCCATAATCTTCTCCTCATCCGCCCATCGGCGGTCATACAGGAACGTACCGTTTATTCGCAGCATGCCGAGGGGCTATGCACGGGGGCGCATTCCGCAACGTGCGAATCGAGCCATTCGATATCCTCGGCAAGATATGTCACGCCCAGATGGTGTTCACCCGGACATACCTCGTGCCGCAGGCCATCTCTGCGACCCAGCAACTTGTAGGCATCGCGCACGATCTCGAGCTGCTCGTCAACATTTTTCAGCCCGCGCGAACCGTTCAGATGATCCTCTTCGCAGCTTTGCACCAGCAGCGGATGCGGCGCGATGAGCGAGGCAATATCGCCCATGTCGAGTAAGCGCCAAAGTCCGGGCGTGTAGTTGCAGCTGCAATTGCCATTGAGATGCAGCAGCGAATCATCGACACCGTACAGATAGCCCGAGACAAACGCCTTGCGCACACGCGGGTCGAGTGCGGCCAGGTACAACGTCATGTAGCCGCCACCCGAAAAACCAAAGCAACCCAGGTCATCCATGGCAATGTCGCCGCGCGCCTCCAAGTAATCGATCAAGCGCATGTTGTCCCAAACGTTGAGGCCCGCAACCGTAAGACCCAGCGGCTCGGCCATACGTGCTTGATTCAGACACGTACCGCGCAGGTAGCTGTTCTCGTCATCGCCTTGGCCCTTCCAGTCACGACGGTATCCCCAACCGCGCGCATCAGGACAGACGGTTACGTAACTCATGCGTGCCAAACGCAGACCGTAGTCGTAATTGAACTTACGCACGGCATCATCGACAGCCGGCACGCCCGCAACACCGGCTACGCTTGCTGCACCCGCTCCCTGATGGCCATGCGGGCAGATATAACAGCGTTTGAGTCCCCGCTCATCAAGCTTAGGATGAGACGGTTCCAACAGGTAGAACGGCATCCAAACATCGCGCTCGACCTGCAACATCGCATGAGTGCGCACGATGCCGCCGGCAACCCGCACGCGGCTGAGCTCACGAATCTCAATCGGGACGCGGTCCATAAGCGAAAGGCCCAAAACATCGTACAGACGAGTCCTGGTCGCAATCTTCCATGTCTCAAAATCTGCAGGAGTCTTGCCCGTAAAAGCAGCCGAACGCCCCTCGCGCTTCAGCCGGGCACGCAGCGCAGGTTCGTCTTCGCAGTACGTCTCGATGTGCACGGTGCGACCGTTGGCAGACAGTTCAGCCGTCTCAACCGCATCACCGTCGCCGCCCTCGGGATCCCAGCCATCCACACCGGCAAGCACCTGCTCGCGAGCGTACCCGGCGGCAGCCATCACATCGAGTTCATTCGCCCACGGTACCCAGCCGGTAGTATCACCCGCCGGCCCATGCAGAATCGCGCCAGCATACTGCACGCAGTTGTGTGCCGCCGGCTTATTCCAATCCCACCAGCCTTCGCGCTTGATATGTCGCCCCAGCCAGCAATCGATCAGCACAGTTTGCGCCCATTCGCGCCAAGGACGACCCAGGTAGACCGAATCCGGCGCCACGCCATCCGGAGCTGTAAACGAACAGCCGTGGAACACAAAGCCGTGCGGCTCGCCTTCGGGCGTCGACACCGCCGTCACGTAGCCGTTCACGTCCATATCGCGGTTGAGCGAGCGAATCTCGCACCCCTCAAAGTAGGCACGCGCGCCGCCAAAGATAAAGTCGACATCGCCCTCGATCCGGCAACGTCGAAAATACTGGCGCCCCACCCGGCGCGGCGCATACTGTTTGGGTCCTATAAACCCGCCCGGTTTGGCCTCATGCGGCGGCAGCGGACCCAAAAACAGCGTGTCTTGGTGTCCCTTAATGCAGCAGGCATCGACAACCAGACGGTCGCCATCAGCATACAGGGCAATCGCTTGACCGACCTCGCGCCCATCGCCCGCATCGTTTTCGATCGTGAGGTTCTCGAGCCGTACGTCGTCGGCATCGACCAAAACGGTATAGGTCCTAAACGTGCCGAGCGTGCCGTCGACGCCCGAGCCGTCCTCCGAAGGCATCTTGGCACCCAGGCTGCCCACGATACGCACGCTGTCGGCCGTCTCTCCCTCAATCGTCACATGCGAGCGATGAATCTCGACCCGCTCGCAATACTCGCCCGGATCGACGCGAATCATCACCGGTTGCTCGGCATCCGGATAGAGCTGATCGGCTGCCGCCAAGGCATCGGAAATCGTTGGATACGCTCCTGCCGCAGCCCTCGAAACGCGCAGCGTATAGATACTTTCGCTCATCGTCCATCACGCTCCCATGCAACGAACTGCTCGGGCCAACCCTGAACCTGTGGCTGAATATGCTCGGCGCAGCCCTTAAATGCCGTTTGGGCCGTGGCGAGCGATGCCCCATGCTTTCCATGCGGAAAGACATGTAGGCTAAAGCCAATCCCGTGGTCGGCAAGAGCCTGCGCAAGAAGGAGGCTATTTTGAACTGGTACCGATGCATCCTCGGCGGTATGCCACAAGAACGTACGGGGGAAGCCATCGCCCACCATATTCTCGATCGACAACTTTTGAGCCAAAGCGCCATCGGCACCCGTTAGGTGTTCAAACGAACCACGATGAGCATAGGCCCCCGAGCTTACGACCGGATAGCCCAAGCAAAGTGTGTCAGGCCGAATCGACTCAGGCGATGCCGAAATCGACTCTGCAAGCCAGGGTTGGTCCCAAAGCGCCCCGAGCAAGCCAACTAGATGCCCACCGGCCGAAAAACCCATGACCGTAATCCGATCAGGATCGACACAGTACTCTGCCGCATGGCTTCGGACGGTATCGACCGCCCGCGCGAGTTCTTGCAATGCCAGCGGATAGACAGCCGGAGCAACCGAATAGTTCAGTACAAACGCTTGGTAGCCCATCGCCAACAAACGGAGCGCTACCGGCTCGCCTTCGCGCGGCGAAACGTGATCGTAGCCGCCTCCTGGCACGACCACAACTGCAGGCAGCGGTTTTAAAGCATAAGCATCTTCGGTCGGGGCAAAAACATAAGACGTAATCGTGGCAGACGAGCCATCGACCCCGACAGGAATCGTTTTATTGAGCATGTATTCCCTTTCACCATGATGCGTAGCGCAGCGCACACGGCCGTATCGCACAAGGGCTGCATTGCCGATTTATCCGACAATGCAGCCCTGGTCATCAACCCGAGTTAGGAACGGACAACCTTGTCGACGTTCTGGAGCTGCAGTTCCTCGCCGTCCTGGCCCTCGATCACCACATTTTGCAGGTCGAGTACCTTGACGTTTTGCGCGATGATGCCCTGGCGCACCATGGGCTCAACGCCGCAGGCCATGGCCGGGACAAAGGGCTCGGCATCCGGCGCGAAGGTCACGTGGACATCCTGGAACGTCAGGCGCGTCACTTTGCTCTCGGGCAGGCCCGTGATGTAAGCAGCAGCCGCGTGGCAGTTAGTAGCCTCGATATCACAAAACGTCGTGGCACCAAAGCCAGGTGTGCGGTCGTCGACGGGCAGTGCCTCGCGAGACTGCACGTAGTCGGTCTTGCCGTCCTTGTCGCAGAAGTAGAACGAGTTGACCACGAAGGGCGTGAGCACCTCGTCCATGCGAATGTGCTCAAAGGTAATGCCCTCGTTGACGGCATCCTTGCCGCGCCCGCGGCGGGTCTTGACGCGCAGGCCGCGGTCGGTGCGCTCAAAGAGGCACTTGCTCACGGTAAGGTCCTTGATGCCGCCGGCGGCCTCTGAACCCAGGACCACGGCGCCGTGACCATCGTGCATGTAGCAGTGAGAGATCAGCACGTCGTGCGTAGCGGGACGAAGCTCGGGCTCAATGCCCAGCTTGCCGCTCTTGATGGCGATGCAGTCATCGCCCACCGAGAACTGACAGCCAAGGATGCGGACAAAGCCGCAGCTCTCGGGATCGAAACCGTCGGTGTTGTGGGAGTTCTTGGGACCCTCGATCGACAGGCAAAGCGCGTCGACATGCTCGCACAGGACGGGATGGATATTCCACGCCGGGCTGTTGCGCACGGTAAAGCCGGCAAGGCTCACGTTTTGGCACTCGGACAGGAAGATCATGCGCGGACGGGCGACCTCGCGGCCCTCCTCGGGACGGAAGATGTTCTTAAAGTCCTTGTTCCACCAGTTGTCCTCGGCAAAATCGGTCTGACCGTCAATCGCGCCGCGACCATAGATGCACACGTCGTGCACGCCCAGACCCGTAAAGGTAGAACAGTAGGTCGAGAAGCTCTCCCCCTCCCAGCGGCCCAGGGGCAGCATATCGGTACCGGCATAACCGGCGCCCTCGTTGCCCGTGACCGTGCCCGGAATGTAGGCAAGCGCGGCACGATCGTGGCGGGCCAGCAGCACTGCCCCGTCGACGAGCTCGATGTTGATATTGCTCTTAAGGAAGAGGGACTTGATACGATAGCTACCGGCGGGAATCAGCACGCGCCCGTCCTTGGGACAGGCCATGATGGCAGCCTGGATGTTGGTGGTGTCATCATGCTCGGCATCGCCCTTGGCGCCACAGTCGCGAACGTTGATGGTAAAGGGCTCAGCCGGCGTGGTGACACCTACGCTCAGCTCACGCTCGCCACAAACAAAACGAACCAGGTTGCGCTTGCCGGGGGTCAGGCCGTCGACATAGGTCTCGACCGTATTCGTGGTACCGGCGGGCTCGTCGTTGACAAAGATCTCCCACGTATCGGCGCAGGTAAAGTAACCGCCGTCGTCAAGCTCGATCACGGCCGCGCGGGCGTTGCGCCAGATAACGTTCGTCTCCATGGGTTTCTCCCTCAAAAAGATGCTCTAAAGGCAAATTGTACGCTGTTGAAAAAGGGCCGTGCCTGCCGGCGGAATTCCGGTGGCACGGCCCTGTGATTTGGACGATATGTCGGCCTTACTCGGCGGGAGTTACGCTACCGTCCTGGAAGCCAACGTTGTTGTGGGCAAAGCAGTCCTCGTACTTAAAGCCGGAGAGCTCCTCGCAAAGCGCCTTGACCTCGGGCTTGACGTCGGCCATCTTGCCACCCTCCTTGACTCGGTGAATCTCGTCGCAAAGGACGTCGCACTGCTCCTTGTCGATCTTGATGCCGCGGGCAAGGACGGCTGCAAGCAGGAAGAAGCCGGCGCAGCCGATGATCATGTAGCCGCAGATATACAGAGGCACGGTAGCGGGCTGGGTCACGGCGTCGCTATTGCCGGCGGTCTGAATGAAGCCGGAGGCAGCAAGGACGATAGCCCATACGTTGACGGCGATAGCCTGGGCGATCTGCTGGCAGAGCTGCTGAGCGGAGCTGTAGATACCCTCGCGACGACGCAGGGTGATGAGCTCATCGACATCGGGGATGTAGTTGAGCAGAACATCGGGCAGGTACTGGAAGCCGACGTAGAAGAACTTCCAGATGGCGAAGATGATGGGGTAGGCGATCATGGCGATGGCGACCGTGGAGGTGCCGTTGATCTGACCAAAGGCGAAGTAGTTGAAGGCGATGATGCACGCAGCGCAACCGACATTTGCCAGGTACCAAGACTTGTGGAAGCCCTTCTTGGCCATGAGGGCGACCCAGATGGCGGTGCAGACGATAGCGACGACCTTGCCAGGCATCTCCATCACGGACTCGTAGGACTTAGGAATCTGCAGGCAGTAGACGATGAAGAAGGACAGGCACGCAGACCAGCAGGCAGCAGCAAGCTTCGTGGAGACCTGTGCATACAGGACCTTGCGGAAGGACTTGTTGCGGAAGGTGGAGATAACGTCGATAAAGAACTTCTTGATGCCCTCGCCGACGCTCTCGATCTTCTCCTGAGCGACCTCCTCGGGGGTGTGCTCCCACGTGGACAGGTACACGCAGAGCAGCGAGATTGCCATGACCGAAGCGTTGACCGTAGCAATGATGAAGTAGCTGAACGGGTTGGTCTCGCCGAAGGTGCCAAAGCCAAAGCCGACGAGTGCAGCCATCAGGAAGCCGGCGGCGTTACCAAAGAGATGCTTGTAGCCGGTGAGGTACGTACGCTCCTTAAAGTCGTCGGTCATCTCGATGGTAAGCGGCGAAAGGTTGGCGGTGCAGAACGTGTACGCGACGTTGTAGATCAGGTACAGCACAAAGTAGTACGGGAAGCCAAACGGCGTAGCCACGAAGATGAGCGGCTCGGCGATCATCATCGGGATGGCCAGCAAGATCCAGAAACGACGACGACCAAAGATGCGGCCAATCTTGGTGGCATAGAAGTTATCGGCCACAAAACCCATCAGCGGGCAAAGAATGGCGTTGACATAGATGGCAAACGAGCTGATCAGTGCAGCCTCGCCTGCGGACAGGCCACACTCCGTGGACAGGAACAGCACCATGTAGCTGTGCGTAAAGGTCAGGGCACCGGAATTGAGCATACCGCCCATACCAAAGCCCAAGCGCGTCCAGAATGTGATCTTACGCTTTTTTCCGATCTTATTAGTCATCGAGCTCCCTCTCTTTTCTCGATTGTCTTGTAACAAGACACTGGAGTCCATACCGACGTCTGTCTGTATGTCGTCCACTGGTAAGGTGAACGTTTAGCTAGATTATGCGCGATTACTTATGATAGGTGAACGTTCACTTGGATAATATCCTTGAACGGTCGTTTTTTATCGCTGAACGGATATATAACTCGAAACAATCTCGATTACAGGGGCATTAACTGGGTTATGCTTTTTGAGCAATTAGGTGAACGTTTATTATTTCGCCCCTCGTGCCCCTATAAAGACGCGCCATAACAGACAGAACAAAATGGCCCCGCCGGGAACACTCCCGACGGAGCCATGGTCAATAGCGCCCTATACGGACTTGTTTGCCACTACAGGCAGACGCCGTCCTTCCAGATACTGATCTCGTGACAGCCACGGCGCTCGGCACTCGTAAGTTTACCGCTCGCCGTCTCCAGCACCAGCTGGTACAGATCGTGGGCTGCCTCGTCGAGCGTGCGCTCACCTGTGGCAATCACGCCAGCGTTAAAGTCCATCCAGTTGGCCTTGTGGTCACACAAACGCTGATTGGTGAACACCTTGAGCGTAGGCACCGGCGCGCCAAACGGTGTGCCGCGGCCAGTCGAGAACAGAATCACGTGGCAGCCGGCAGCCGTCAACGCCGTGGTGGATACCATGTCGTTGCCCGGACCGCACAGCATGTTCAGGCCGTGTTTAGTTGCCTGGCCGGCATACGGTAGCACGTCGACGATGGGGGCAGATCCGCCCTTTTGCACGCAGCCGCAGCTCTTGTCCTCGAGCGTGGTAATACCGCCGTCCTTGTTGCCGGGACTCGGGTTCTCATAAACGACCTCGCCGTGGCTAATAAAGTAGTCCTTAAATCCATTGAGCATGTCGGAGGCAGCGTTAAAGACCTGCTCGTTCTCGCAACGGTCGAGCAGGATGCTCTCCGCGCCAAACATCTCGGGCACCTCGGTAAGCACCGACGTGCCGCCACGGGCGACGACCATATCGCTCACGCGACCGATCGTGGGGTTGGCGGTAATGCCCGAAAGACCGTCGGAGCCGCCACACTTAAGACCAATGACCAGCTCGGAGGCCGGAATGGGCTCGCGCTTGGACTGCTTTGCCAGGTCTGCCAGCTCGGCCAGAATCTTGTGGCCCTCGATTTGCTCGTCGGTTACATCCTGGCAGGTGAGAAAGCGAACGCGCTCGTGATCGAAGTCACCGAGCTCGTCGAGCACCTGCTGGTGTGTGCAGTTCTCGCAACCGAGCGACAGGAACAGCACGCCGGCCGCATTAGGGTGACGCGAGAGCGCCACCAGCAGACGACGCGTCTGGACATGGTCGGCGCCGGTCTGCGAGCAACCGAACGGATGCGGGAAGTAGTAGACGCCCTCCAGCGAGCCATCGACCAGATCCTGGGCCTGCTCGCACATGGCACGGGCGACTTCGTTGACACAGCCGACCGTGGGGATGATCCACAGCTCGTTGCGCGTCGCGGCACGACCGTCGGCGCGGCGGAACCCCATAAAGGTCTCGGGCTCAACCGACTCAACGACCGGATGCGTGGGGTTGTAGGTGTACTCGACCTCGCCCGAAAGGTTGGTCTTCACATTGTGCGTGTGGAGCCACTGACCGGGCTGGACATCGCCCGTCACGTGTCCGATAGGAAGGCCGTACTTAATGACGTCCTCGCCGGCGGCAATCGAGCGCACCGCCATCTTATGGCCCTGCGGAATATCCTCCGCGGCCACGACCTCGCCCACCCCGGGAACCGCGACGGCGGTGCCCTTGGCAAGCGGCGACAGCGCGACGATCACGTTGTCGGCCGGATTGATCTGGATAGTGTTCATTGCAAATGGTCCTAACCCTACAGGTTGAGCAGAAGTCGAGACGCGGGCACGCCGTCCCGCGCCCGCGTCTGCGCCGGAAATTTACGCCTGAGCGTTGGCGAAGGCCTGCTTGGCACCCTCGGTGCGCACGACGGCGAGCGCACTGACGACAAACTCCTCAAGACCGGCGATCTGCGTAAGGTCCTCGCCCCACATCTGCTCGTTGGTGAGCACGTCGTGCACCAGCTGGGCATCGTCGGCACCGGCGTGGGCGGCGTAGAAATCGAGTACGAAGGCGTCGTCCTGAGCGGTGTACTCGGTGCCGTCGGAGCGACGCAGGTGCAGGCCGTCGCCCTCGCGGGACACGAGCTCCTGCGTGTAGAAGGAGATGAGCGTAGCGAGGCTCGTCGCCAGGCACTTGGGCAGGTTGCCGGTCTCGGCAACGTAGTCCTTGAGCGTGGGCAGGTCGCGAGCGCGCCACTTAGCCGTGGAGTTGAGGCAGATGGAGAGCAGCGCATGATCAATAAACGGGTTGTCGAAGCGGTTTTCGACGGCGGCGGCAAAGGCCTTGCAGTCCTCGACATCCAAGTCAGCGGCAAGCGTCGGAATGACCTCGTCGTAGAGCATGGTGTTCATGAAGCCGCGAATGGTCTCGTCATGCATGCAGTCGCGCACGATATCAAAGCCGGCAACCCAGGAACCCGGAACGAAGGCGGTATGGGCACCGTTGAGGATGCGGACCTTGCGCTTTTTGTACGGGGTGACGTCGGGAGTCACAAAGACACCCGGAAGACCAGCCTTCACAAAGGGAAGCTTCTCGGCAAGCGACTCGTCGCCCTGGATGCCCCACATCTGGAAGGGCTCGCGCACGGCCAGGAAGGGATCCTCGTAGCCCAGACGCTCGGCAACCGCCGCGGCCTCGGATGCGTCGCGGATACGGCCCGGTACGATGGTGTCGACGAGCGTGGTGCAGACGGTGCAGTCGTTAGCCATCCACTGCGCAAACTCGTCCTCCCAGCCCCAGTCGCTCACATACTGGTTCATGATGCGCAGCAACTCCTCGCCGTTGTGATCGATGAGCTCGCAGGCGAGGACGATGACGCCCGGCTTACCGGCAGCCCAGCGGGTGTGGAGCACCTGGGCAAGCTTGGCGGGGAAGCTCGCAGGTGGCATGTCGTCGGCCTTGCAGGACGGGTCATAGGCGATACCGGCCTCGGTGGTGTTGGAGACGATGATCTCTAGGTCATCGGAGACAGCGACCTCCATCATGGCGCGGTAGTCGTCCTCACGATACGGGTTAAGGCAGCGGCTGCAGGCGCTGATCACGCGGGACTCGTCAACCGTGTTGCCGTTCTCCTTGCCGCGCACCAGCACGGTGTACAGGTCGTCCTGGGCATTGATACCGTCGGCAAAGCCAAAGGCACCGCTGATGGGCTGCACCATGACGACCTTGCCGTTCCAGCCGGTGGCCTCGTTGCCCATGTCAAAGAAGCGGTCGACGAAGGCGCGCAGGAAATTGCCCTCGCCAAACTGCAGAACCTTCTCGGGAGCATCCTTGGGCAACAAATAGCCCTTGTAGCCGATCTTCTCGAGCGCATCGTAGCTGATGTTCTCCATCTATGTGTCTCCTTAGATGTCTGTTAGCGTGCAAGCAAAACGGGGCTCCGCGTGTGGCAACGGCGCCCAGGGTTCGATGTGATTCGATGCGGGCTTAGGCCTCGACGGTGTCCAGGTCAAAGCCAAAGTAGCGGACCGCATTGTTGTAGCTGATATCGCGCACGATGGTGCCCAGCAACTCCATGTCGGCCGGATACTTGCCCTGCTCGACCCACTCGCCGATCACGCTGCACAGCACGCGACGGAAATACTCGTGGCGCGGGTAGGACAAGAAGGAGCGGGAGTCGGTGAGCATGCCGACAAAGTTACCCAGCACGCCCTCGTTAGCCAGAGCCGTAAGCTGCTCGCGCATGCCGACCTCGTTGTCGTTGAACCACCAGGCGGAGCCGTTCTGGATCTTACCGGCAGTCGGAGTCTCCTGGAAGCAACCCATGACGGTATCGATCATGGTGTTATCGATGGGGTTCAGGCTGTACAGGATGGTCTTGGGCAGGCCGCAGGTCTCCTGGATGGAGTTGAGGAAATCGGCGAGCTGGTCGGACGGCGTGTAGTTGGAGATGCAGTCGTAGCCGGTGTCGGGACCGAGTTTGGCGAACATGGCGCGGTTGTTGTCGCGCTTGCAGCCAAAGTGCAGCTGCATGGCCCAGCCCAGACGGACATACTCGCCGGCAACGAACTGCATAAAGGCAGTCTTGTACTTGAGGACCTCTTCCTCGGTAAGCGGCTCGGCAGCCAGACCCTTGGCAAAGATAGCCTCGATCTCGTCGGCGGTAGCCGGGACGTACATAACGTAGTCGAGTGCGTGGTCGGAGGCGCGGCAGCCCAGCTCGTGAGCAACGTCGTAGCGCTTGGAAATGGCAGCCTTCATGCCCTCAAAGTCGCTGACCTCAACGCCGGCAACCTCGGAAAGGTGCTTGCAGTAGTCGGCAAACTCCTGGCCGCGCTCGATGCGCAAAGCGGCATCGGGGCGCATGGCGGGAACGACCTGAACGTCAAAGCTGTCGTCGGCGGCAATCTTCTTGTGCCACTCAAAGCTGTCGGCGGGGTCGTCGGTAGTGCAGATCATGCGGACGTTGGACTGCTTGATCAGGTTGCGGCAGGTAAAGCTAGCCTCGGCGAGCTTGGCGTTGGCAAGGTCCCAAACCTCCTGGGCAGTCTTGCCGTTGAGGACGCCCTCGTAGCCAAAGTAGCGCTTAAGCTCCAGGTGGCTCCACTCAAAGACGGGGTTGCCAACGCAGCGACCCAGGGTCTCGGCCCACTTTTGGAACTTCTCGCGAGCAGGGGCGTCGCCAGTGATAAAACGCTCGTCGACGCCGTTGGCACGCATCAGGCGCCACTTGTAGTGGTCGCCGCCCAGCCAAACCTCGGTGATGTTCTCGAAACGCTTGTCCTCCCAGATCTCCTTGGGAGAAATGTGGCAATGGTAGTCAACGATGGGCATGCCCTCGGCAAAGTTGTGGAACAGTTCCTCGCCGGTCTTGGTGCTCAGCAGGAAATCCTGATCGTCCATGAAGTTTTTCATCAAACAACCCCTTTGTTTGCGGAGCGGGCGCACAATACGCTCGTCATCCTCTAGGTGAACGTTCACTATACTAATCCATTACGACTCAAAAGGTGAACGTTCACCTAACTACCACGGGGTAAACGGTAGGTTTTGACCGCTTAACGGTTGCCGAGCCATGGATCCTGCGTTGAAGCGGCATAAAGAAAGGCCGCTGACGGCAGATTCGCCATCAGCGGCCTTCGAAACAATTTTTCGATCCCCTACCAAAAAATACGCGGCAAGTAGGGAACTCCCTAAACACATTAGATTCCGGCGAGCTCGCAGTAGCGATCGACATTGCTGGCAAATACCATCTCGACGGCGCCCTTCTGGACGGGCACCGTCGGGGTCCTTCCCCACAGCAGATAATCGCCCAGCGTCTTAGCGCCGCGATACGCCAGGCTCGTCGGGTCCTTATAGACAATATTGGTAAAGATACCGCGGCGCAAGGCCAGGGCGCTTTCGGGAAACAGGTCGTTGCCGATCACCATGACCCGACCGGCCTTGCCGGTCGAGACGAGCGCGTCGGCAACCACTTCGGAACCAACGGCAAAAACGCTACAGATAAGTTCGGGGGCGTCCGGCGCACTCAAGCGCTTTTCGAGCTCATGCTCGAGTTGTTTGACTTGCGCATGGGCACCTGCAAGATCCTCAACCTGCCATGGAATATCACGTTCGCGCAGGTAATTGTGGAAGGCGCGGGCGGTTAGATAGTGCGAATCGGTATATGGGTCGCCTGTCAAAAGGAGCACGCGGGCGTCGGCCCCAGAAGCATGGACCAGGTTTGCCGCCTGCTCGGCCATAAGGCTGCCTGCCGTAGAATAATCGGCCAAGCTCGCACCCAAACGATTCAAATGCGGACGGTCGCCGTCGACAAGCTCAATCGTCACGCCCGCCTCGGCGATCTGCCCCAAAAGCTCAGTCGCACGATCGTCGCCCGGCGCATAGGCGAGCAAGCCATCAATCTTCTCGCCCACCTGCAGACGCTCGTCGATTTGCTCGAGCGCATCAGCGTAGCCGCCCACGCCAAATTCAACGCGCTCAACCGTAATGCCCCGGTCGATGACCTCCTGTTCAAAGCGATTGCAGCCTTCCCACAGGTAACGGAAAAAGTACGCTCCCTCGCGCGATGCGCGGGGCAGGCAAAACACCAGATTGATATCCTTGCGGCGCAGGCTTGAGGCACTTGTGTTGCGGTGATAGCCCATGGCCTCGGCCTTGGCGTTCACCTTGGCGCGCACGGATTCGCTCACGCCGGCCTTTCCCGTCAGGGCCTTGTGCACGGTATTGATGGAAACGCCAAGCTCGGCGGCTATGTCCTTCATGGTTACGCGAGCGCTCATGCGGTTACTCCGTTATAGATAAGTTGCCAATTAATAGTCCAGTTAACGATACCCCAAAAATACTCTTCGACTCGCCGTGCTCTCCCTCAAATGCACAAAGCGCCCCGCGAACGGATGCCCGCGGAGCGCTTGGATGTCCGGACCTTATTTGATACCGCGGCCCAAGTCTTCGGCGATTTTGTCTACGCCCTTAAGTGCAGCGCACGTCTTTTTGTTGGAGCAATGCCCCGTGCAAACGCCACCCTGAGCGCAGTCGGCGCAGGTGCCCTTGCGGTAGATGCGCACGCACACGGCGACAAACGCAACGCCGATAACAGCCAGTACAACAATATCGATAGGTGCCATAGCAAGCCTCCTCTAGTTAACCGCCACTTACTTTACCCTATTCTCCACCTACCAAAAGGGGAAAGGTTTATTTTGGTCGGTTTTATCTGCGGAAACGTCACATCTCCCCCACCAAAAAGCCCGAGTGTCGCTGGGACACCCGGGCTCGTGAAAAGGGGCTGGTCCTTATTCGGACTTAAGCGGAAACTGCGGCGGACGCAGTGTTGGTCTCGTCCTCGTCGGTCCATGCATGCTTGGGCATGGGACGGAAGATCTGGAAGAGCATCGCAACCAGCAGCACGATGGCCACAACCGTCCAGATACCAAACTGTCCCAACACAAGCAGGTTATAGAACTGGTTGATGAACAGGCCGATCACCCAAGCGAAGATGCACTCGTAACCGATGGCAATCGCGAACCACTTGCCGGAATCCATCTGGTTGCGGATGGCACCCATGGCAGCAAAACACGGAGCGCACAGCAGGTTGAACGCGCCAAAGGCGACGCAAGCGCCCATGGTGGGGAACATGCCGGCAAACGCGGTCCACAGGCTCGGGTCGGTCTCGGCGGCATCAGCCACGGACAGCAGCGA